>CANCLK010000086.1 GCA_947378785.1 Comamonadaceae bacterium | reverse complement strand
TGCGGGTTCTGAGGGTTCCTGACACTGTCTGAAACCGAAAAATGGTGGTGATAGGTGGACTTGAACCACCGACATCAGCATTATGAATGCTGCGCTCTAACCAACTGAGCTATATCACCGCGCGTCCAAGATTATAGCGGGTTCAAGTTTCGTTTTCAGCGGTGAGTGAACACCGGCTTGCGTTTGGCGAGGAAGGCCTGCATGCCTTCTTTCTGGTCACTGGTGGCAAACATGGCGTGGAACAGGCGGCGCTCAAACATCAGGCCATCCGACAAGGTGCTTTCAAAGGCCCGGTTCACGGACTCTTTGGTGGCCATCACACTGTTTTGTCCGTAATCGCAGATCATCAGCGCGGCGCCCAGTGCTTCGTCCATCAGCTTGTCGAGCGGCACCACGCGGCTGACCAGTCCGGCGCGTTCGGCTTCGGCGGCGTCCATCATGCGGCCGGTCAGCGCCATGTCCATGGCTTTGGACTTGCCCACGGCACGCGGCAAACGCTGCGTGCCGCCAGCACCGGCAATGATGCCGAGTTTGATTTCAGGCTGGCCAAAGCGCGCGTTGTCGGCCGCAATGATGAAGTCGCACATCATGGCCAGCTCACAGCCACCGCCCAAGGCAAAACCGCTGACGGCTGCAATGACGGGCTTGCGCACATTGCGAATTGTTTCCCAGTTGCGGGTGATGAAGTCTTTGCCGTAGACGTCGGCAAAGTCGAATTCAGCCATGGCGCTGATGTCGGCACCTGCCGCAAAAGCTTTCTCGCTGCCGGTCAAGATGATGCAACCAATGTGTTCGTCAGCGTCAAATGCTGTGAGCGCAGCACCCAGTTCGTCCATCAGCTGATCATTCAGCGCGTTGAGCTGCTTGGGCCGGTTCAGCGTGATGATGCCCACTTGGCGGGTGTCCGGGCCGTGGCGGCTGACCAAAATTGTTTCGTAGCTCATGCGGTTCCTTCGTGGGTTTTATATGGAAATAATGACGTTTCGATATTTTGAACCAAGCCGCTTCATGCCGTTGGGTTCAACCATTGGTTCACTTTGGTCGAGTCTTGGATGGCGAGGCGCCAGGTGGTGACGCTTGTGGGCAAAGAGAGTGGCAACCGCAGCAAGCGCTTGTCGCGGGCCACCAGCGCATGTAATTTGTTTTTGTGGCCGGCATAGAACAGCAGGTCGTCGAGTTTGTTCATGCGCCAGCCGCTCTTGCCGACTTCGATGCCCAGCCATTCATCGCCGGGTGCGAAGCCGGCGTGTTCTGCCGCGCCATCGCGCAGCACGGTTTTAACCACGACGCCTTGCGATTCGGTCACACGCAGCCCTAGACGCTGCGCCAGTTGCGCGGGTTCTTCAAACACAGCGAGACCGTGTCGTTCTAACAGTGCTTTCAGCGGTAGCTCGGTCTTGCCATGTACCCAGCTGGCCAGTTCAGCGTCAAAGTGTCGGCCGCTGGCACTCAGCAAGGTGGCCGAAAAATCGTCCTCGGTCATCGGGCCGCCTTCACAGCGCGCCCACAGGGATCGCATCACCTCGTCGAGCGTGCTGCTATTGCTTGCGCTTGTGCCGGCTTCGTTGAGCCCGGTGGGTGAGCGCAGGCTGAGGTCAAAGCACAGCGCCACCAGCGCACCTTTGGTGTAGTAGCTGACGGTGGTGTTCGGCGTGTTTTCGTCTTGCCGGTAGTACTTGACCCAAGCATCAAAACTGGCCTCGGCCACCGACTGCACCAGCCGGCCCGGCGACTGCATCACCTGGTTGATGGTTTTGTTCAGCAGCTTGAGGTAACCGGCGTTGTCGAGCAGGCCGCAGCGGCGCAGCAGCAGGTCGTCGTAGTAGCTGGTGAAGCCTTCAAAAAACCACAGCAACTGCGTGTAGTTTTCGCTTGTGTAGTCGTAGCGCGCGAACTCGGCGGGGCGCAGACGCTTCACGTTCCATGTGTGGAAGTATTCGTGGCTGATGAGACCGCGCAGCGTGGTGTAGCCATCCGAAATTTTCTTCTCAGCAAGACGTGGCAGGTCGCGCCGGTTGCAAATCAGCGCTGTCGAGTTGCGGTGCTCCAGCCCGCCATAACCGTCGTCAACGGCGTTGAGCATGAAGACGTAATGTTTGAACGGTGGTTTCTTGCTGCCGTGCCAAAAACGAATTTGTGCCTCGCAGATTTTTTGCGTATCGGCCAGCAGTTGTGCGCCATCAAAACTCGGTGCGGCACCCGCCACGACAAAGCGGTGTGGCACGCCGCAGGCCTTGAAGCTGCCGCTCCAGAAAGCGCCCATCTCGACCGGACTGTCAACCAGTGCGTCGTAGTCGGCGGCGCGGTAGCGGCCAAAACCGTTTTTGCTGATTTTGTGCGCTGTCAGGCCAGTCGCCAGCGACCAGTTTGGCTTGGCTTTGGGGGCCACGATGTCCAGCTCATGCACGCTGTTTTCTTGTCCTGCAACGCGCAAGCAAAGGCTGGTGCCGTTGAAAAATCCGCGCACATCGCCGAGCGTGGCCGTGCGCACCGAGTGGTCGTTGGCATAGACCTCATAGACCAGCACCAAGGGGCGTGCTGGCGTGCACCGAATCTGCCAGCTGCATTTGTCGATCTGTGCGATTTGGCCCGCTACCAGCGTGCGCTTGCCTTGTTTGGCCTTCAGCCCCAGTAAGTGGCCCGCGAATTCACGCACCAAGTAGCTGCCTGGGATCCACACCGGCAGTGAGAATTTTTGCAGTGCCGCAGGTTCCGCCACCGTCAGCGTGACCTTGAAAAGGTGCGCTTGCAGATCGGATACTTCAACGCGGTACTGAATGGCTGGGCTGGCTGAAGAACGTGTAGAAGTTGACATACAGGAGACGATTCGTGGCGCGGTTACTGTGCTTTGGCTTCAGTCAAGTATTTCTCAACTTGTTGCGCGTTGATGGCGCCTGGGACGCGGGTGCCATCGGCAAAGATCATGGTCGGCGTCCCCGTGATGCGGTACTTTTTGCCAAACTCGACGTTACGGGCCAAGGACGAGGTGTCGCAGCTGCCGGCGGTGGCATTCTTGTCTCGCAGCATCATGTCGGCCCAAGCTTTGGCCTTGTCTTTGGCGCACCAGACGGCCTTAGATTTTTCGGTGGAGTCAGGGCTGAGGATCGGGAATAAAAACAGATGAATCGTGACGTCGGTGACCTTTTGCAGGTCGCGCTCGAAGCGTTTGCAGTAGCCGCAGTTAGGGTCTTCAAAGACGGCCATCTTGCGCTTGCCGTTGCCGCGAACGATGGTGAATGCGTCTTTCAGCGGGAGCGCATCAAAGGCAACCGCGTTGAGTTTTTCAGTGCGTTCTTCAGTCAGGTTTTTCTTTGCCTTCGTGTCGATCAGGCTGCCCTGAATCAAAAAGCTGCCATCTGCATCGGTGTAAAAAAGGTCGTTGCCATTCACGCGAACTTCAAAGAGTCCGCTCATCGGGGTCTTGCTGACTTCTTCGATCTTCGGCAGCGTTGGCAGACGTTCGCTCAGATTTTTACGAATCGCGGCTTCCTGGGCCGTCGCCGATGTGCCAGCAAGCAAGGTCAGAGCCAACCCGAAAGCGGCGATGCCGGTGCGGTGGGTGAAAGAAAAAAGTGAAGTCATCTGAAGATCCTGAGTTCAGTGGTGTGGGTGTCATCGCGGGCTTAGCGCGGCCATCCATCTTAGAGGTGCGCGTTGATGGATTGCCGCGCTGCGCTCGCAATGACGAAAATTAGCCTGTGGCTTGCCGCGTCAGCCACGCTTTGAGCGGGCCGCTGCGGGCCACGCCTGTCATGCCCCAGTTGCGCAGCGCTTGCCAGCGTGAGCCGGTGTGGGCAAAGAGGCCGTGTAAGCCATCGGTCACGGTGGCCATCGCCAGCACGTCGGCCTTGCGGGCGCGCTCGTAGCGACGCAGCAATTTTTCGTCGCCTAAAGAACGCCAATACTCGCGGGCCTTCAACACCTCTGCCAGCGCTTTCACATCGGCCAAGCCCAAGTTCAAACCTTGACCCGCCATGGGATGCACCGTGTGCGCGGCATCGCCCGCCAGCGCCCAGCCGGGGCCGACCCAGCGCTCAGCGTTGGATAAATTCAGCGGCCAGCTGGCCACGCGGCTGGTCAGCTTGAGCTGACCCGTTTCGTCGCCGCAGACTTGGTGCAGGGCCGCTACTAATTCTTCTGGCGACATTTTTTGCAGGGCTTCGGCCCGCGCCATGGGCACCGACCAGACCAGCGCCAGCGCGGAGCCTCCAGCGCCAGACACCGGCAGCAAGCCGAGCACCTCGCCTTGGGCAAACCATTGCCGAGCCACGCCGCCGTGCGGCCGGTCTGATTCCAGCCGTGCTGCGACGGCTTTTTGGTCGTAGGGCTTGACCGTCCAGCCCGCTCCAAACTCGCGTCGGCTGCTGCTTTTTTGGCCTTCGCAGACCACGGTGAGCTTGGCTGCGACTTCATCTGCGGAGGCTACATACTCGACTTCAGGCGCAAAGCGCAAGGCTTCGCCGAGTTGCTGTTCAAGCGCGGGCACATCGACAATCCAAGCCAACGCGTCTGAAGGTTGGCCGATCGGGGTAGCCGCTGAGCTTGTCGGCAGCGTGAAGTCGAGCCGACCGCCGCTGTCACCCCAAACCCGCATCTCGCTCACAGGTGTGACGGCTGGCGTTGTCGGCCAGGCACGCAGTTGCATCAGCAAGTCACGAGAGACACCGTTCAGCGCGTAAGCGCGCACATCTTCGGCCACGGTTGTTGGCGTGGGTTGAGCGACCAACGCCACGCGCAAACGCTCACGCGCCAGCAGCAGTGCCAGCGTGCGGCCGACAATCCCGTCGCCACGAATACACACATCAAAATTCTTGGGCATGGGGCATTTTAGGAGCCAGTGCAAAATCAGCGCTGGCATCCGTGTTTGGATGCCCACATATTGCCCGTAGCTGAAGGACTCTCTTGACCGACACCATTCGCCCCCAGAACGCCCCTGATTTCAGCGCCGTCATTGCGCAGCTGTATGTTTACCCCGTCAAGTCCTGTGCCGGGGTGGCTGTGAAAGAAGCTTATCTGACAGAAACGGGACTGGACTTAGACCGCGCCTGGATGGTGGTCGACGAAAACAACGCCTTTTTGACCCAACGCGAACTGCCGCGCATGGCGCTGATTCAGCCGCAGCTGCGCACCGACGACATCGTGCTGCGTGCGCCCGGCATGTTGGCGCTGCACTTGGCGATTGACAAGGTGGAAGCGGCCGTGCGTGCCAGCGTCTGGGGCCAAGACGTGGCGGCCTACGACATGGGCGCGACCGCGGCGCAGTGGGTCAGCGACTTTCTCGGCGTCAAAGCGCGGCTGGTACGTTTTGACCCAGAGCACAAGCGTGCTTCCAGTTTGAGCTGGACGGGGGGTGTCGAAGCGTTGAACCAATTCAGTGACGGCTACCCGCTGCTGCTCACCAGCGAAGCCTCGCTCAACGGCCTCAACGACAAGCTGCGTTCGGCCGGGCAAGAAGCCGTGACGATGGCGCGCTTTCGACCGAATATTGTGTTGGGTGATGCGCCCGGTGCAGGCCAGACCGCCGCGATGGCAGCGCACGACGAAGACCGTCTGCAACAGTTGGAGATCGTGACGGCAGAAGGCCCGGTGCGCTTGCAGCCAGTCAAACCGTGCTCGCGTTGCCCGATTGTCAACATCGACCCTCTGAGCGCCAGCAGCACACCGGCGGTGAACGACATGCTGCAAACCTACCGGCAAGATGCGCGACTGAAAGGCGCACTGTCTTTTGGTATGAACACCATCACGCTGGAAGGCGTGGATCAGTTGCTCAAAGTGGGGCAGGTGGTCACAGGGCGGTATCAGTTTTAAGAGCGCGCAGTCGCGAGCCCTCTTTGGTCATGCAAACGACAACCCCTGCAGATTAAATATCCCGGTTATTGGTTATGAATATTCAACAACTCCGCTATCTTTGTGGTGTGGTCGACGCGAAATTTAGCGTGTCGCGTGCGGCTGAAGCTTTGCACACATCGCAGCCCGGCATTAGCAAACAAATACAGATGCTGGAACGCGAACTGGGTGTGGATTTACTGGTGCGTCAAGGCAATAGAATCATGCGCCTGACGCCCCCCGGCGAAGAAATTTGCACAGTCGCACGGCGTGTGCTGGGCGATGTCGAGAACCTCAAACAAATTGGTGAGGAATACTCGAATCAGGGCAAGGGCCGCTTGGTGGTGGCGACAACCCATATTCACGCGCGTTATCTGTTGCGACCTTTTATCCGTGAAATAGCAAAGAAATATGGAGACGTTAGTTTGGAACTCCGACAGGGGGACCCATCGCAGATCGCCAAATGGGTGCTTTCAGGGGAGGCAGACATAGGTTTTGGTGCGACGTTTTCAGACCAACACGACAACCTGCTGTTTTCTCCTTGCGGACAACTTTCCCGGAGCGTCTTTACGTTGGCCGGACACCCTTTGTTGGATGCAAAAAAGTTAACGATTGAAGCGTTGTCAGAATATCCGCTCATCATTCTTGATACAGGTTTTGCCGGTGGTCGGGCGGTCGTGGAAGCCTTTGCAGCAGCCGAAATTGAGCCCAACATCGTGATGACTGCGACTGATGCAGACGTCATCAAGGCCTACGTTGAGATCGGTCAGGGCATTGCCATTTTGCCCTCGGTTGCGCATGAACCTGAGCGTGAATCTCATTTGAGATGCATTGAAGCCAGTCACATCTTTCCGCCCAGTACGGTCTACGTGGTGGTGCAGAAAGGTAAATACCTTCGGAATTTCATGCACGAGTTCATATCGATGATCAACCCGAAATGGGACCGAGGCGCCGCCAACGAAGTCCTCTATAACAAATAGGCATTGAGCATAAGGAAGCATTCATAGACAGCGTCATAGCAACTCACTAGGATGCATTTGCAGACATTTCAGGAGCACAGCATGTCACAAGCCGTTCGATCCATCACCTCTTTTTTGCAGCGACGCACTTACACGCAAGCGCTCTTGTTGCTTGCCACCGCCGCAGGGGTCGGTTTTTCTCCAGTTGCATCATCACAAGATTACCCGTCAAGGCCCATCCGGCTGTATGTCGGTCCGGGTCCGGATATCTTGGCGCGAATTGTGGGCGAGAAGCTCGCATCGTCATTAGGCCAGCCCGTGGTAATTGAGCAAAGACCCGCTGCCGGAGGCATCGTGGCGGGTGATACGGTAGCCAAAGCCGCGCCGGACGGTTATTCGATGCTGTTGACGACGGGCTCATACACGATCAACAGCGTTTTGCAACCGAAGATGCCCTATAGCCTCAAGCAGGACTTGAAGCCGGTTTCTTTGTTGGCGACCTTGCCATTTGTTCTTGTGGTGAATCCGTCATTGCCCATACAGAATTTAAAAGAGCTGCTGGCCCAAGCCCGGAGCAATCCTGGGAAAATAAATTACGCTTCTTCTGGCAGTGGTACGCCGGCTCACTTGGCTGGCGAAATGCTCAAGCAAATGGCGAAAGTTGAGATGGTGCACATTCCCTATAAAAGTGCTGGCGCTGGTCTGACTGACCTGATGGGCGGTCAAGTGCAGATGATGTTTGCGCCTGCGCCTTCAGCTTTGCCATTGATTAAGAGCGGCAAGTTACGGGCCATTTCTGTCAGTAGCCCTAAGCGTTACAGCAGTCTCCCGGACGTACCCACCATCGCTGAGGAGGGCTACCCTGACTTTTCGATTGTGGGTTGGAATGGGTTGCATGTGCCAGCCAAAACGCCACTGCTGATCATCGACAAATTGAACGCTGAGGCCTTGAGAATCATGCGTATTCCCGATGTCCAGGAGCGGGCGATCAAGGCCGGTTTTGAGCCTATTGGAACCTCCATCAAAGAGTTTGAGGCATTTCAGAATCAGGACATTGCGCGCATGGAAACGGTCATCAAGGCCGGCAACATTCAACCTGAATAAGGCCGGCTAAGCCGGTTCACAAAGATGACATTAAAGATGAAGCCGATACGCCGAATCGTCACTGGCAACGATAGCCAGGGTCGATCAGGGGTGCTTTTTGACAGCGCAGCACCGAATGTCAATGTGGGCAAGATTGCGGCGAGTGCCGGCATGACCGATATTTGGGTGTTTGATCAATGTCCGGTCAATATTTCAGGGGTGGTTGATGATGGGAATCGCCCATTTTCTTTCGACCCGCCTGCTTCCGGGGGCCATTTTCGCATCGTGCATTCGGCTGGCAAGCCGGATAACTATGACCCTGCCACCGACACGACGGCGGTGCCTTTGCATCCGCCGCATCAAAGACCCCATAGCCATACCTTCGATCGTGGAGGACAAAACGCTTTCAGCTCGCCGGTTCACCAGTCTCAGACTGTGGATTACGGGATCTTGCTCGAAGGCCGTAGAACTTTGCTACTTGACGACGGTGCGCGTGAAATGCTTCCTGGCGATGTGGTCGTGCAGTTGGGTAACTGGCACGGTTGGACAAATCCGGTGTGTCCCAGTTTGATGGCGTTCATCATGATGGGTGCAACGGCGATAGAACCGCGGGATCCAGAATGAACACAAATTTTTTGGGTGGGCCGGTGCGCCGCTTGGTCACTGTCGATGATCGTCAGGGCCGATCGTGGGCTTTGTCCGATGGGGTTGTGGACAGCGTTGGGCTTGACCCGGTCAGGCCCGGTTTTTCCAGCGTACAGGTTTGGCAGACCGAATGTACACCTGCGACTGCGGCCATCCCCTCGTCGCTTGATGTGTCTCATCGTTTGACGCCAGCCCAAGGTGGTTCGATATGTCGTATCGTCACTGTTCCACCAGACACGGCGTGGAATAGCGGTATCACACCTGACCAAGTCCAAGCCTACTTTGCCAGTGTTGGTGCCGCAGGTGCTTGGCGACATGATCCCAGCGCACCGCACGCTTACATGCAACAAACGCAAACGATGGACTTTTGCGTTGTGCTCAAGGGGGAAGTAACGTTAATTTTGGATACTTCGCAGGTCGCGCTGTGCGCTGGTGATACCGTCGTCCAGCGCGGCACCCGCCATGCATGGAGTAATCGCTCTGCGGTGGCTGCCGTGATTGCAATCTCTTCACATGATGCAAGCCCGCTATCAATCTGAATGATGACCCCGTCGATGGAGGTGTCGCGCCACATGTAGTTGTCCATCACCGCCTGTGACGTAGAGGCTGTCTAATTGCGCGTCACCAAAGGCAAGTCGTACGGGTGCATCAAAGGGCAGGGGGTGCGTTTCAATGATGTGTCCGGCGGGCGAAAAAACATAGATCAATGGACCCGAGCCGCTTTGCCGCCAGCCGCCGCAGGCCAATATGTTTCCATCAGCATCCTCGCAGAGGCCTTCAATTCCGCGATGTGCCCCTTGATCATCTTTGCCAAACGTGTGGAGTACCCGGGGCCGATCCACAGTGCCGTCGGGCTTGACTGCATAGGCGCGCAGTTCGCGTGGCTGCAAACTACCGGTTGTACCTTCCGATACGTAGAGTGTTTGCTCATCGCGTGACAAAAGAACAGCCCTAGGCGCGACGGTGTCGAATGTGACTCTTCGAATAACCCAGGCACGACGGTCATCACGTTCCAGGCGCATCACGGAGGCATGTTCCAGCGGTGGAAAAACTTGCGGTCCGAATGCTTGCACGCCGTTATGCGGGTCAGAAAACCAAAGACGGCTCTGACTGTCCACCACCAGATCATTCGGGTGATTGTGTATGGCACCCATGAATCGAGTGGCGGTCACGGTGGCGCTTCCATCGGGCAAGTACTGGATGACGCGCCGCCCCCCCTCTTGGCATGCAGAAACGATCCCGGAAGAGGACTCCAGCGTGATGCCATTAACCCGGCCCGTGTGCCGCCGAAAGTCACTGACATTGCCGGACACGGGGTCGTATTGCTTGATCGTCATTTCATCAATCAAACTGAACAGCAACTGCTTGCCATCCCAGACCACACCACCCAGCGCGCCCGGAAAAGGACCCGCAACAGCTTTGAAATTCCAAGTCATCGTTGCTTCCAATCGGTTACCAGACAGCTACGCCGGGGATGTTGAGTCTGACCTTGTAGACCGAGCTATAGGTCGTGATGTAGAGCGATTTCCAGTCCTCATCGCCCCAAGCCATGTTGGTGCTGTGGCCAGGAACACGTAGCCGTCCGATCAGTGTTCCGTCGGGCGCAATGATGTGCACGCCACCGGGGCCTGTGCAGTACAGATTGCCTTCAACATCCACTTTCATGCCATCGGCGACACCAGCTTCCC
This sequence comes from Comamonadaceae bacterium, assembly GCA_947378785.1. Classification (GTDB taxonomy): domain Bacteria; phylum Pseudomonadota; class Gammaproteobacteria; order Burkholderiales; family Burkholderiaceae_C; genus Polaromonas. Next base: position 1,076 of record CANCLK010000086.1, on the reverse strand, counting down.
GCCCTTGCAACGTGTGAAACAAGCGACCTGGGCCAGCAGTACCATCCGCCAACATGTCAAAGATACGGATGTTGCCCAACTTGGTGTCGTTGACATAAAGCTGCTTTTCGTCAGGGGTAAACACCAGACCATTGGGGTAGGCGCAGTCCGGCACGACCAATTGAACCTGCTTGCCATCGGGTGACAAGCGGTAGACCCCTTGCACCTCGATATAGCGCTGCACATCCTGAGCGACCATGCCTGGAATCACCAACCCACCCGCGGAGTCAGTCCAGTACACCGAACCGTCTGAGTGAATCACAATGTCGTTGGGACTGTTGAACTTCATGCCCTGCCATTTGTCGGCAATGGTGGTGACACTCCCATCATGTTCAAAACGCAAGATGGTGCGTGTGCACCAACCAGCCGCATGAAGTCGGCCTTCCTTATCAAAGGTCAAACCATTGATGTGGCCCGATGGTTTGAGTACCACTTCACGCCCAACGCCGGGACGCCAGCGCCAAAGTGTGTTGCCGATGATGTCGACCCAGTAAAGAATGCCGTGGCGACGGTCCCATACCGGCCCCTCACCAAAGCTCATGCCTTGGGCAATATGGTCGAGCGCGGCATCCTCGTCGATGAGTCGCGCCAGCTCAGGCGTTGCAAGATCAGTATGCACTTTTGCCTCCTTGTGGCGTCCAGCCCTTAGGGGCATAGGCTTTAATGTCTGAGACAACATCAATGACGACGGGTCTATTCAGGCTGATGGCATGTTGCAGTGCCGCACTGAGTTGCTTCGGGTCTTCCACTCGGATGCCGGTGCAACCAAATGACTCTGCTACTTTGGCAAAATCGGTTTTGCAGAAACTCCACAGATCTTCTGTGCGTGCGTTGGCCGAGGTCTTATCTGGGTACACGTTGTCCCAGAGTGGTATTTCCTGATTCAGTGCAGAGTTGTTGTTGACCACCACGATCAGGTTGATGTTGAAGCGAACAGCCGTTTCGATTTCGGCGATATGGTAATAAAAAGCACCATCGCCAGTGAAGCAGATAACGGTCTGCTCGGGCAGTGCGCATTTCACGCCCATGGCCCCTGG
>CANCLK010000085.1 GCA_947378785.1 Comamonadaceae bacterium | reverse complement strand
TACCTATCAACATCCTTTGACACCACAGTCCGTAGCAGAGCTGCGCTTGGCTGATGCTTGGAGCAGCAACCCTTTATAGTGAAGTGAACAAGGCTTGGTACAACGCATGAACAAGCCGCTTTAACTCGGCAGCGTTCTTGGCTATGCCGTAAACATAGCCATCAGGTCTCACCAAAACGACCACTGCACCCAGCTCTTCAAGCCACTTCCTGAAAACTCCGTCTCGCTCGGTGACAAGCAACGCAGGCACCGTGCTACTCGTCAGCGGTGGTTCTGAAAGAACAACAACTTGCTGGCCTTGAAGGCGCTGCCATTTTTCAGCGCTTTCCGCATCAAGCCATTGAAGAGGTTCAACAGACGCAGAAACCAGCAAGAAGCCCGGCGGGAGCAGATCGTCAAGTCGACAGAAAGGCCCAGAACCCATCTGCACCCAGGGCTGAACAAACAAGGTTCCGGCACCAAGAGCAGGTTTAGACGTTGCGTCCATATCGATCAGGCCGCCCTGCAGACCCGGAATAAATTTTTGCCGCACAGTTTCCGCTTTGCCTGCAGCCATTTCATCCATCAATTGAGCATCTCGTTCACGCGCAGCTGCTTCGTCAAGTTCACCGATGATCAACCCGAACGACTTGGCGTGGCGAACGATCGTCCGAACATGGGGTTTGCGCTCTTCGCCGTAGGTATCCAGTAGTTGAGGGCTTGCCCCCAGTCGCTCAACGGCATCCATCTTCCAGACCAGATTGACAGCATCCCGAATGGCGGCGCACAGACCCTGACCTAAGAAGGGAGGCATCTGGTGCGCAGCGTCGCCCATTAGAAAGACTCGGCCAAAGCGCCATTCATGAACGACCAATGCATGGAAGCGATAGACAGCATGTCGACACAACTCCAAGGCATCAGTGACCACAAATTCGGACAGTACCCGACGGATGGCCTGCTCATCTGAAAAGTCAGCCGGCGATTCTCCGGGCAACATCTTGATCTCCCAACGGCGCAACTGACCCGGCCCCACGATGTAAGTCCCGGGGCGCGACGGCCGGCAGTACTGCACACAACGCGGAGGCAGCTTGACATCAGCACGCAACCAAGCATCCACCACGATCCAGTTCTCATCAAATGCAAGATCATCAATGGCCGCAGAAAACTGCTCGCGCACAGGACTTCTCGCGCCATCGCAGGCAACAACGTAACGGGCCTGGAATTCGAGTATCTCCCCGTCTTCAAGGCGTCGAATTTTCACTTGTGCAGAGGCATCTGTCTGGCTCAGACTGATGAATTCATGTTCGAGAAAGACGTGGACCTGATCAAAACGCTCAACGCCTTTTCGAAGCGTGGCCTCAAGCTCAGGCTGCACAAACATCCAAGTCGGCTCCCAGGCCAGCGGATGCGGTGGCGGTTGCGGATAAAACTGCTTGATGGTCTGACCCTCGACGCCTACGAAATCAGTGCCCGGATGCGGCACGGTAGAGCGGGCGATGTCTTCAGCCAATCCACACGCTTGGAACACACGCATGGCCTCGTGGTCGGCGGTGATCGCTCGCGGCTTGTCGTATATCGCCGCCGCTTGTTCAATCACCGCGACCCGAAAGCCTCGCTGGCCCAGAAGATTCGCCATGGTGGCACCCGCAGGACCATAGCCAACCACCAACACATCAAACTGCGACATCAAAATACCTTAAACATGGCGCGAAACGTCAGCGTTCAAAAGTTCGAGCACGGCGGCAGCAAACACCTTTGGCACTTCTTGCGGCATGTTGTGACCAACACCGGGGACCACTCTGTGTGAACGCGGGCCTGTGAAGCTTTGCGCAGAAGCACTCGCTGGCGACGGCGCACGGACACCATCGTCAGCACCGTCAAAAGTAATGCTCGGCACAGTGATCGGAGGCTGAGCCGCCAGACGCGCCTCTATGTCTACATAAGCTGAATCACCCTCAGCCAAAGCAAAGCGATGGCGGTAAGACTGAATCACGACGTCGACAAAATCAGGGTTGTCAAACGACGCGGCGCTTTGCTCAAATTCCGCAGAGCTGAAGTTCCAGGTCGGCGACCACAGCTTCCACAAAAGACGCGTCACGGCACGCCGGTCCTTCTCCAGACCGGCACGTCCTCGTTCGCTGTGAAAATAATATTGATACCAAAGCATGTGCTCGCTTTCCGGTGCATCCGGCACCATCGCGCGCGCAATATTTTGGATGTTGTAGCTGTTGAAAGACACCAGTCCAGAACAACGTTCAGGCCAAAGCGCGGCGACCACACACGCTGCACGACCGCCCCAGTCATACCCAGCCAACACGGCACGCGGTATCGCCAAGGCATCCATCAACGCCAACAAATCAGCACCCAGCGCAGCTTGCTCACCGGAACGCGGCGTCTCAGGATTTAAAAATTGGGTGGATCCAAAACCACGCAAATAAGGCACGATGACTCGGCAACCTGCCGCCGCCAGAATGGGCGCGACGTCTGCGTAAGCATGAATGTCATAGGGAAAGCCGTGCATCAGAAAAACAGGCGATCCATCTTGTGGCCCATATTCCGCGTAGGCAATCTCAAGCACCCCCGCGTGAATTTTCTTCAGTGAATTCATCCCAACTCCGTTAGATTCTTCAAAATAGAGGGACACGTGCTGGTCCGTTGAACGCCTTTATGGCCCGTGCTGAGCCAATAAATTCAAACCATAATGCAATTCATCGGCTTTGAACCAAATACTCATAAATTTTTAGGAGACAAAATTGAAAATAACATGGACTGCACTGGCCTTAGGCGTGGCCCTTTGCGCAGGTTCAGCCTTGAGCCAAACCAGCTACCCTGCCCGTCCCGTCACGCTGGTCGTGCCTGTGCCACCCGGTGGCATTCTGGACACCGTGGCCCGGATGGTGATTCCGTCGATGACGCAGACCCTAGGTCAGCCAATAGTGGTCGACAACAAGGCCGGCGCAGGCGGAAACATCGCAGCCAGTTTTGTGGCCAAGAGTGCGCCGGACGGCTACAACCTGCTGGTCGGTTATTCGATGTTCCACGTCGGCAACCCGTCGATGTATGCGAACCTAAGCTGGGACCCGTTGCGCGACTTCACTCCGATCGGCATGCTGGTGGTGTCGCCTCACGTGCTGGCGGTACACCCCTCAGTGCCAGCCAAAAACCTCCGCGAGCTGGTCAATCTAGCGCGCACCAACCCGGGCAAGCTGAACTACGCCACCTCGGGTAATGGCTCGGTGCCGCACGTTGGCGTGGAGCTGTTCAAACAACAAAACGGCCTGTTCATCACGCACATCCCTTACCGAGGTGCCGGCCCCGCCATGCTTGACGTGGTCGCCGGCAATGTACAGATGACAGTGGCTACGCCGCCTTCTCTGGCTGGATTTGTGCAGTCTGGCAAGATGCGCGCGCTGGCCGTGGCCTCCAACAAGAGACTCGCGCTAATGCCCGATGTGCCGACCGCTGCCGAAGCGGGCTTTCCCGGCTTTGAGCTTGAAGCTTGGGTGGCGCTGTTTGCACCGATGGGCACGCCCCCGGCCACCGTGCAAAAACTCACCGACGCCGTCAAGGTCGCCATGGAGTCGGCAGCTGTTCGCAAGTCGGCCGAAACCGCAGGTGTTGAAATTCGCTACATGCCGCCGACCCAACTGGACGCGGTGGTGCGTAAAGACATTCAGTACTGGTCCAACGTCATCAAGACAGCCCAAATCCGCGCCGACTGACGGCTGCTGCCGCATTCGAATTTCTAATTCAATCTCCTCACTTTTATCAAATTTTTTATGACGAACCCATATTCTTCCGCCGCATTTGTGGCGCGCGCTTTGGCGCTGGACTGCGCCGCTCTTAGCGATGCACTGGATCGCTCCGGCATTGCCGGCCAGTGTTACCAGATACACGCCTGTGACCGAAAGTTCCGCATGGCCGGACATGCTTACACAGTGCTGTATCGCCCGGTGTGCCACGGTGAAGAAGGGCATGTGGGCGACTACATTGATGATGTGGAACCGGGCAGCGTGGTCGTGATCGACAACCGCGGCCATGACAACATGACCACGTGGGGGAACATCCTCACTGAGATGGCGCACCAGCGAAAGATAGCCGGCACCGTGATCGACGGCATCAACCGCGACGTCGCGCTATGCAGCGAAATTAATTACCCCATCTACAGCCGTGGCAGTTGGATGCGCACCGGCAAGGGCCGGATTCAGCTGGCCGGCTTACAGGTACCCGTGCAAATTGGTGGCGTCACGGTCTACCCGGGCGACTTGCTGCGTGGAGACGCAGACGGCGTGGTCGTCATACCCAAAGCCTTTCAAGAACAGGTGCTCGGCTATGCAGAGGAAATCACGCGCAAAGAAAACACCGTTCGAGCCGCCATCCGTTCAGGCATGCGCATGGACGAGGCCAGGCGCCAGAACCAATACCACGCACTGCAAAGTCCCGACTACATCACAGCGGGAGGTTGAAGTTGTCAAAAGGGGGCACAAAGCAGCAGCGTCTGCGACACCCCTGTAGTCAAACTTGAGTGACTTTTGCAGAGCTTTGTTATCAAAAAAGTAATTATTCGTAAAACTACCTGATGAGGCGTTTGGGCCAAAACTTTGTAAATTAAATTTACGTTCCCTTAACTTACTTTCGGAGAATGTTCATGAAATTTCGTATTGTTACCGCTCTTGTTGTGGCTGCAGCGTTAGCTCCGGCCATCAGCGCTCAAGCGGCCTCACCACTCGCACCAAGCTTCAGCGTAACCGCCAACTTTACCCCTGCTTGCATCATTAAAACCGGCAGCGGAAGCCCCGGAAACAACGTCATTGATTTTGGGGCCTACACAGCCTTTGGTAGCGCCGCAACGCCAAGTCCATCCACCACCATCACTTTTCAATGCACGCGATCTCAAGGAATGGGAACCGTTAGCTTTGATACGACGGGCACTACAGCTTCCGGCGGGACAGCTGGTACAACGACGACGGGTGGCGGTGTGGTCGCAGGCTTGCTGTACACGTTAAACACTACTGCAGCGAGTAAATCCATCACAGGCCAAGTTGCCAATGCAGGCGCTGTGGGAACCGCGGATGAGTTTTCTTACACAATCACCGGCGCTATGGCGGCTAACCAGGCGGGCTGTACATCCACAAGTACCGGCGCAGAAAACTGCACGGGAACACAGACCCGCACCTTTACCGTCGCGTACTGATCGGACTACCTGTTCTGCGCCAACATGGTCTCAGAAATGCCTTATTCCCTAGCCCGCTATCTGAGCGCGGGAATTGCACTTGGCGTGGGGCTCACCGCCTTGCTCCCCGTGCATGCACAGGCAGGACAAGCCAAGGCTGAGTTGCAAATACGCGTGACCGGAGCGAGCTCTGCTCCGGTCAGGGTCTTTTGCACTAGCAATGCAGGCGCAGGTAATTTCGGCGCAACCGTCACCGTGGTTTGCTCCACCGGTGCGGTTGTCGGCATCGCAGGACCTGAGAACTTCAGGTCTGTCAATGGTGGTGCTTATCGGTACCTGCTACAGGTCAAGAACGGCGAACAGACCGTTGGTGAGATTGATGCACTGACTGGTAGCGGAACCATCACAGGCTGGAAAGTTGTCAAGCTCGCAAATCAAGAATACGTTGAACTCACTTTAGGTTGGTAACGAAGTATGAATTCCCTAGACACCCGAGCATTTACCTTGCGCCAAGCAGTCGCACTTTTGCTGTCTGCATGTGCGGCACTCAGTACGATCGTTCTAACAACACAGGCGAGTGCTGGACAGTTTTCTGTCTCCCCCATACGCATTCAGATGACGGCGCGCGACCGCGCAACAGCCATCACATTCACCAATGAAGGTGATACCGACCTGGTGATGCAGGCAGATATTTACCATTGGAAGCAAAAAGCTGATGGGCAAGACGACCTAGAGCTGAGCGAGGACATGATCCTCTCCCCGCCCATCCTCAAGCTGCCACCGCATTCAAGACAAGTCGTGCGCTTGGCGAGGTTGCGCCCGGTACCGAATGGCGAACAACAGACCTACCGGCTCATCGTTCGCGAAATCCCTGAAGCCCAAGTCACAGAAGGCGCCGTGAAGTTGCAAATCGCCATGGCCTTTTCTTTGCCTGTCTTCATTTCACCACCGCGGACAAAACGTGAACTGCTGTGCACGGCAGAACGTGGCGTGACCAACATCATTCGCGCCTTGTGTGAAAACCAAGGCAACGCTTATGCGCAGCCGGTTGACTTTGTACTCAAGGGATTAGACGGTACTCAGCTGGCCGCTAAAGATGCTGGGGGTTATGTCCTGCCCGGCATCCGTCGTGGGTTTGATTTGTCGGCACCATCAAGCGACAGGATTCCTGCGGGGGCCGCTCAATTGCTGGTGCGGCAAGACACCGGCGCTGTACAAACCTTTGACGTCACCATTCCAGAGTAGTCGAGTGATGACACTGGCACGGGACCGCTGCCTAGCAGCGGTTATCGCAGTGGGACTGTGCCCAACTGCAGGCGCTGTTGAAACAGCGAGCGCCGGGCTCATCGCCATGGTTTCCCCCACACCGGAGCGCAGTAGTGACCTCATGCGCCCCTTTGACGTCTCGGTCAATGGTGCCAAGGTCGGCGCTTGGGTCTTCGCTGAAAGGAGTGGCACGCTGTATGCACCGCAAGAAGCTTTTGACGAGTGGCGCGTCAAACGCAACCCCAATGCTTTGGCGATTAACGTGTTCGGTAGCCCTTACTTTGCGATCTCTTCAGTCCCAGGTTTTCAGGCCAAGATCGACGCCGAGAATCAATCCAGCGCGCTTGTTTTTTCCTCAGACGCTTTCGCGGCAACAAGGTTGTCGCAAGAGCGGCGCGCCAAGCTGATTCTGGATCCGACCATGCCCAGTGCCTTTTTGAACTATGACCTGAGCTACAGCCGCAGTTACTTGAAAAGCGCGCCGTCACTGGAAAGCCTTGGGATGCTCGGAGAGCTAGGGTTTTCCAATGACTTCGGCGTTTTTACCAGCAGTTTTGCAGGTCGCAATCTGACCAATGATCAAACGCTGGGCGGCACCTCAAATTGGGCCAGGCTGGAGACCAGCTTCATCCGGAATTTCCCGGATAGCAACCAAACGCTTCGCGTGGGCGATGGGATGACCCGCCTTGGGATGCTGGGCCGACAGACTTATTTTGGTGGCGTTCAATTTGGCAGTAACTACGTCCTGAATCCCGGCTTTGTGACACAGCCTCAGCCCGCACTTAACGGCTTGTCGTCCGCGCCTTCGACCGTGGAGCTGTATGTCAACGATGTGCTGCGGCAGGTGTCGTCAGTTCCGACAGGCCCTTTTGCGTTGGAAAACTTGCCTGTGCTGACGGGCAACGGCGAGGCCCGATTGGTGGTGCGCGACTTGCTAGGACGTGAGACCGTCATCAGTCAATCCTTTTTTACCAGTCCTAAACTTTTGGCACCCGGACTCAACGACTGGAACCTGTCCGCCGGGCGTGTACGTAGAAACCTAGGCACCCCGGAGAGTGACTATGGCGCGGGCTTTGGTGCCGGTCTGTGGCGCCATGGCATCAGCAACCGACTAACGCTGGAAGGTCAAGCCGAAACCACCGCCGGCCTGCGACGCGGCAGCCTCGGCATGGTGACGACACTGCCATGGCAAACATTGGGGCAAGCCGCTTTAGGCGCATCCAGCAGCCAGACCGAAGGCATGGGTCGGCAATGGTTACTGGGACTGGAAAAAGCTGGGATGACGTCCAACGGCTCATTTCAAGCGCAAGGTGCGAGTGAGCATTTCAGACAACTCGGCTTGGAGACGTCCGCACCCCGACTACAACTCGCGGGAAACATGAACTACATGAGCCGCACACTCGGCTCCTTCGGCGTTGGTTTTGCCAACATCAACTCTTACGCCAATGCCACCCAAGCGGCGCAACGTATCACCACGGCGACGGGAAACTATTCCACCAAGCTCACAGAGAGAGTCACCCTCAATGTGGTTCTCAGCAAAGTGTTGACGGGCCCGCGAGGCACAGCGCTTGGCGCAACGCTGGTGATTCCTTTGGGCAACAAGATCATCACCACAGCCTCCGTACAAAAACATGACGGCGCGAATGATCTACTGCTGACAGCCTCTAGAAGTCAGGATCAAGATCAACCCGTGAGCTGGCGGGTGCTGGCTGGCAGGCAAAGCGAAGTCAGTCGGGCTGAGGGCGGGCTTTACTACCTTGGACGTTACGGGCAGGTCAATGGTGACCTGAGCACATCAAACAACCAGACCGCCGTGCGACTGGGCGCCATGGGTGCGCTTGTGTTCGCAGAAAGAAGTCTCTTTGCATCACAACGACTGGACAACAGCTTTGCATTGGTTGAACTGGCGGGCTACCCGGATGTGGGCGTGGGTCTGGGCAACACCATGTTGACGCGAACAGACAGCAAGGGCCTGGCTTTGCTGCCGCGCTTGGTTCCCTACCAACAAAACGCCATCCGCCTGGATGCGTCGGAGGTGCCACTCAGCGCTGAGCTCGACTCAATCGAAAAAATGGGAGTGCCACGCCAGCGCAGCGGTGTGAAGATTGTCTTTCCGGCCCGCGTTGGCAGGGCTGCCCTGCTCCGCATCTTGTTGGACGATGGTGAGCCTGCACCAGCTGGCGCGACAGTGAACATCAGTGGCGAGACAGAAGTTTTTTATGTGGCACGCCGTGGCGAGGCTTTTGTGACTGGTTTAAAACCCAACAACCGCGTGGAGCTCCATTGGCAAGACCAGCAATGCAGCCTGCCAGTCGACTTACCAGTGAAGTCTGAAGAAGATGTCATACGCCTCGGGCCGTTGGCGTGCAAAGGAGTCAAACGTTGATACCTATTTACAGCTCCTCTGCCTGTCAACGCATCCTGAGACTGCTGGCCATTTGGGCTCTTAGTGTGTGCGGATTGACGGCCCACGCCGCGATCACTTGCAGCATCGCGCCACCTTCGGCGGTTAATTTTGCTTATGTCAACAGCACAACCACTTTGCAACAAGGCTCGGTCAGCGCGACCTGCACCAGAACATTGGCAACCGATGCATCGTCAACCACATTGAACCTTGCCGCCAATGCCGGGACGAACAACACCGGACAAACCAGCTACGTTGTATTGGGCACCTCAAAGGTTTCCTATAGCCTTTACAGTGACTCCGCCTGCAGCAACCAATGGCTGAAAAGTAACTATGGCAACTACATCGGTGTTCCTCTTTCAATGCCGACCGTGAATGTGCCCGTCACCAGTACTTTTAATTACTGGGGGTGCATGAGCAGTCAGAGTCTCAGCGCTTATACAGCGGGGTTATACACAGACACCGTGGGTCTGCAGCTGCTCATCAATGGCAGCACGATGGCCACGGCCTCCATCGCTGTCAGTCTCTACACGCCAGCGGCTTGCAGCATCAGCAATGGCCCCAGCAACCTGACCTTTGCCTACAACGCCTTCAGCTCTTCAGCCGTCTTTGCGGGAACAAGTTTCAAGGCCAATTGCTCCAATAATTTACCGTACACCATGGCGCTAAGCCCAGTCTCAGGCGTGGTTGCAGGACTTCAATACACCTTGGGACTGAGCTTGGCCGCAGCAGGCACAGCCAGCACCACCGGGCCAAGCACTGTGTCAACAACAGGCAACGCCACCGGCTCCGCGACCCACTACATCAACGGGTCGATGGTCGCTAAACAGGCGGGCCAGACCGGCACGCCTGTGCCGCAATCCCACACACTGACCCTCACCTACTGAACTGAGAAGCCGAGAGTGACGAGAATTTCAAATTCAAAATAGACACAACACGAGCATGTACTTTTGCGTTGTTTAACTTCTGCGACAAGCAAAACATTGTTTTATGTATTATTTCCGTACTGGCGAAAAAAAAAGGACTTGGCCGTTAAGCTAAGTCCTTGATTTTCAACGATATTTTGGTGGGAGATGCAAGTTTCGAACTTGCGACCCTTGCAGTGTGAATGCATTTCAGGGTAGTCCAAGGAAATCCAAGAAAGTACAAAAACCAATATAAATCAATAACTTAGAGATTTTATGGTCCAACACGATCCAGTACAATCCACCCCTAAATTAGACACTTATTAGACACTTATTAGACACCTGAGGAGGGTTGTAATGGCAGTGAAAATCGACACCGTCACGGCGAGAGAAAACCTCAAACCTAGACACGCGCCCTACTATTACAAAATCAAAGCAGAGTGCCATATTGGCTTCAGAAAAACAACTCCGACCAGCGTTGGAGCATGGCTAGCGCGTTTTCGAGACGACCAGGGCGTTTACCAGATTAAAAGCCTAGGCAGCCTCGAACAGCACCCCAGCTATCGCCGATTCGACGCGGCGGTAGCGCTGGCAGAACCAACATTTGCACATCGACAAGCCGGCGGCTCCGCCGTGAGCTACACCGTCGGGGAAGTCTGTCAACAGTACGCAGACAAGCAGCGCATCAACGGAAAGGAAAAAACCGCAAAAGAATTAGAAGGCCGATTCAAGCGTTGGATGACGCCGGATAAAAAACTGAGCGCAACGCCCGTCGACAAACTGACGAGCGCGCAAGTCAAAGCTTGGCGCGCTAAGCTGACTTTATTGCCAGCGACCTTGCAAGACAAAACGAAGACGGCCACTAAACCAAGAGCGAAAAGTTCGGTCAACCGAGAGATGGCTGTGTTCAAAGCAGCGCTAAATTTCGCTGTTGAATCCAGACACGTTACTTCGGACCTCGCGTGGAAATACGAGCTCAAGACAATCAAAAATGCCACGGGACGCCGCGATTGCTATTTAGACATTGACCAACGCCGTGCTCTCGTAGCAAATGCACCCCCAGACCTAGCCGCGTTCCTGCGCGCGCTGTCACTCATTCCTCTGCGTCCGGGCGCGATGGCATTGCTGACTGCGAAAAGCTTTGACAAGCGCCTTGGCGTTTTGACCGTTGGGCAAGACAAAGCAGGACAGGATCGAAAAATCACATTGCCAGCAACTACCGCCGCCTTTTTTACAGAGCAGTTAACGGACAAATTACCGACGGCACCACTGCTGGCCAGAGCAAATGGGCAATTCTGGAGCAGTGATTCTTGGCATTTCCCTTTTAAAGACGCCGCGGCCGCAGCTGGCCTGCCTGCTGCAGCCACAGCTTACACCCTGAGGCATTCTGGTATTACCGACCTGATCGCCGTCGGGAAGCTTGACACAATGACCGTTGCGATTTTGTCAGGCACGAGTTTGGCCATGATTGAAGCGCACTACGGCCACCTGCTGCGCGACCATGCTGCAAATGGACTGGCGCTGCTGGAGTTGTAAATCTAGAGCGAAATAAAAAATTGAACACGATTAATTAATTTAAAGTAACATGAGTCACGGTTACATACGACGGGTTAGCTACCGTGCTCGAATTGGCGTTGTCAAGCCCCAGCTAGGGTAATAGCTGCAATAGCTTTGCAGAATTGAATTGAAAGATGTAAAGAGATCAACTCAACCTAGGTTAAGTTGATCTGCCCATTTGTTAGGACCGAGGCTTGCGTAG
>CANCLK010000084.1 GCA_947378785.1 Comamonadaceae bacterium | reverse complement strand
CGCCGACGATCAATCGCCTTTGCAATCTGCCCAGCAAACCGTTCTTCGCCGTATTCACGTATGACCTCCGTCATGCTTTCTATGGATGCATCGGCCAGCCACTCGGCCACGCTCTGGCCACGGGTGGTGTCCATGCGCATGTCGAGCGGTCCATTGCCGCGAAATGAAAATCCCCGTGCCGCGTTGTCGATCTGCGGCGAACTCACGCCCAGATCCATCAAAATTCCGCTGGCACTGCTGGCCGGCAATTCGCCCAAATGGCTGAAGCCTTCGTGGCGAATGCTGAAGCGTGGATCGTTGATGCTGGCCGCCTCGGCAATCGCATCCAGGTCTTTGTCGAATGCTGTCAGCCGGCCTTGCGGTGACAGCTTTGAAAGAATCAATCGTGAGTGGCCGCCGCGCCCAAAGGTCGCGTCGATGTAATGTCCGTCCGGGTTGAGCTGCAGTGCCTCGACTGCTTCGTTCAACAAGACGGTGCGGTGTGTCCATGTGTCTTGCACCGTGATCTTTCAGAACGAAAAGTCCTTGAAGACGTCAGGCATCTCGCCCTTCATCTGCTCGGCCTCTTGAGCCGCGTAGGTGCTTGCATCCCACAATTCGAAGTAGCTGCCCATGCCGAGCAGCACCGTGTCTTTGCTGATGCCGGCGGCAGCGCGCAACTCTGGCGAGACCAGCACGCGACCGGTGGCATCGAGCTCCACATCCATGGCGTTACCCAGAAAAATACGCTTCCACCACTGGGCTTGCATGGGCAATGATGCAATCCGCTCGCGGAATTTTTCCCACTCGTTGCGCGGGAAAATCATCAGGCAACCGTGCGGGTGTTTGGTGATGGTGAGGTGGCCTGCCGCGGTGGCGCTCAGCACGTCACGGTGCCGAGTCGGCACAGACAGCCGACCCTTAGCATCGAGAACAATGGATGACGCACCTTGGAACACTGGCTCAGACCTTTAAAACACTTTTCACCACAAAACTGCACTTTTCACCACTTTATCAGGAATATCACACGAAGCAAGTGGCTTTTAAGAATAATTTTCAATGAAATCAAGGACTTAGAGCAGTTTTTGCAGGCTTTCGTCAGGTAAAAGTTGTTCTAAATTAAGCACTTAGCGATGGCTGTGAAAGTGCTTTCTCAGGGATTTCAAGGTGAAGAAAAATCTTCATCGTGGCGAGTGAAGAGGTCGTCGCTGCGAGCGAAGCGTGGCAGTCCATCACAGCGCAACGCCAAGATAGATGGCCGCGCTGCGCTCGCCATGACGGATCAGTTGGAGGATGTGCCAAATTGAAGCGATCACGGCGGCCGACCCATCGGGTGGTGCGTGACGTCTCTGAAAGCGAGTGTGGCGAAGCCTAGGCGGCTGGCTACGGGGTCAAAAACCCTTGGGGTGCCAATCGCCAAACCAGCCGATGCGATGCATCGCGATAGGCGGCTGGCGACCGGCTGTCAGTGCTTAGTCACCGAACAATTTTTGCTTCAACTCGCGCCGCTGCTGAGCTTCCAGCGACAGGCTAGCGGTAGGACGTGCGATCAGCCGGCCGACGCCAATGGCTTCGCCAGTCTCATCGCAATAGCCGTAGTCGCCCGCGTCAATGCGGGAAATCGACTGCTCGATTTTCTTCAACAACTTGCGTTCGCGGTCGCGCGTGCGCAACTCCAGCGCGTGCTCTTCTTCGATCGTCGCGCGGTCTGCAGGATCGGGCACAACGACCGTGTCTTCACGCAGGTTCTCGGTGGTTTGACCCGCGCTGGCGTGAATTTCACTTTTCAGGATAGACAGCTTGTGACGGAAAAAAGCCAGTTGCTTTTCATTCATGTACTCGCTGTCAGGCATCGCCTTGACTTCTTCGTCAGTCAACTCGCTGGCTTCTTTGGTCTTCCAGTTGTTGGCGAGCTTGGGGTCCTTGCGCGCAGCCACATGCGGTGGCGGCGAGATCACACGTTCAGTGATGGTCGAGTAGCTGGCTTTGGCTGCGTCAGGCGCGTGCGTCGGCACCATCGGTGCCGGCGGTGGCGACATCGCTGCGGTGCGGGCGGAACTTCTGCGTCCGGGTTTGAGAGCGGGTGGAGGCGTGATCATGGTCTTTGGAACGGGAGGCGCGGCAGGCTGTGGAGCCGGCACCGGCTTGCTAGGGGTGGACGCTGACTTGGCTGCACTGGGTAGCGCAGTTTTGGCAGAAGAGGATGACGGAGATTTCGGCACTGGCTTGGCTGCTGGCTTAACAACCAGCTTGACCTTTGCCTTGACGGGCTTGACGGTCGCCTTGACGATCGGCTTGCGAACAGACTTTATAACCGATTTGACCGCAGGCTTTTTCTTGATGACTTCTTTCGTGCTCGATTTTTTGACGGGCGCAGATTTTTTGACTGCCGCAGGCTTGGCCTTGGGCTTCGTCACCTTGGCGACGTTTTTCAACGCAGGCTTAACAACCTTCTTCGCCGTGACTTTGCTTGCTGGCTTCACAACCTTTTTAGTCACCGTTTTGGCAACAGGTTTTGCAGCCTTTTTGGCAAGCACTTTCACGGGCGTCTTATTTTTCTTGGCAGGGGCTTTCACGTCTTGTCTCCTCTGGGCACTGGCCTGTGGATGACCCTCAGCTTTAATACCGGGGCCGGGGGTGATTCGATCGGCGCGCGATTTTAGCGGCGCACCCGCTGCACTGGACACTAGAAAACAAAACTGTTGTACAAATGAAACAAATATCGAGCCTTCCAGCCCTCAATCAGCGTGAACCGCAAGCTTTTGCAGTTTGCGGAGAGCCTAACTCAAACCAGGCACTGCTCGAGGCCTAGCAGAAAAATATCTTTCGGCAGGTCAATGCCGATGAAAACCATCTTGCTGGTCTTCACTTCGCCCTCAGCCCAAGCCGGCCCAAGGTCACTGCCCATCAGCTGGTGCACGCCTTGAAAGATCACTTTGCGATCAGTGCCTTCCATGTTCAGCACGCCTTTGTAGCGCAGCATGCGCGGGCCATAAATGTTCACCACAGCACCCAGAAAGTCTTCCAGCTTGGCTGGGCTGAAGGCGCGATCTGAACGAAACACAAAGCTTTTCACGTCATCGTCGTGATGATGGTGATGGCCGTGACCGGCGTGGCCTTCCGTAGCATCGTGCGCGTGTGACGGGTGGTCGCAATGCTCGCCAGGCGCATGGTCGTGACCGGCATGCGCATCGGTCTCTTCCTTCAGAAAGTCCGGGTCAATGTCCAGCTTGGCATTGAGGTTGAAACCGCGCAGGTCAAACACATCGGCAATGGCGACTTCGCCAAAATGCACCGCACGCTGCGGGGCGCGTGGGTTCATGTGGGTCAAGCGGTGCATCAAGGCTTTGACTTCGCTGTCGTCCACCAGATCAGTCTTGCTGATGAAGATTTGATCGGCGAAGCCGACTTGACGGCGGGCTTCTTGGCGGTCGTTGAGCTGTGTGGCGGCGTGCTTCGCATCGACCAAGGTGAGGATCGAGTCCAGCAGGTACTGCTCGGCAATTTCTTCGTCCATGAAAAAAGTCTGCGCCACCGGGCCAGGATCGGCCAAACCCGTGGTTTCGATCACCACCCGGTCAAACGTCAACAGTCCCTTGCGCTTTTTGGCGGCCAGCAGCTGCAGCGTTTCGCGCAGGTCTTCACGGATTGAGCAGCAGATGCAACCGTTGTTCATCTGAATGATGTTCTCGTTGGTGTCGTTAACCAAAATTTCGTTGTCGATATTTTCTTCACCAAACTCGTTTTCAATGACTGCAATTTTCTGGCCGTGCGCTTCAGTCAACACACGCTTCAGCAGCGTGGTTTTGCCTGAACCTAGAAAGCCGGTCAGGATGGTGACGGGAATCAAACTCATGGTGTGCCTAACTAGAAAAAAACAGAAAATAAAAAAGCTTGAAAAGCTCAACAAGACGCGAGCACGAAGCAACCCGGTAGTTTAGCGACCGAGGCGGGGAACTGCAGCTGCGCGGCTCGTCCAACCTGTCAACGTCAAGGCTTTCTGACCAGCACCAGCCCCTTGAGGTATTCGCCCTCGGGAAAGGTCACCGTCATCGGATGGTCCGGGGCGCCACCCAAGCGCTCGCTGATGAACGCGTCGACCCCGGCGTCGGTACCCGCAGACGCGACGATCTTGTGAAACAGATCGGCACTGATGCCGCCCGAACACGAGTAAGTGAAGAGCACGCCACCGGGTTCCAGAATCGTCAGCGCCAAGCGGTTGATGTCTTTGTAGGCCCGAGCAGCACGCTCAGCGTGTGCGACAGTGGGCGCAAACTTCGGCGGGTCCAGCACGATCGCGTCAAAGGTACGCCCTTCCTTGATGTACTGCCGCAACGAGGCGTTCACATCGGCATCGCGCATGTCGCAACGTGCTGCGTCAAAGCCATTCAGCGCCACATTGGCCCAGGCCTTTTCGATGGCTGGGCCAGACGAGTCGATCGAGGTCACGTGCGCCGCACCGCCGGCCAAAGCCGCCACCGTGAAGCCGCCGGTGTAGCAATAGCAGTTCAGCACCCGCTGAAACTGCCGACGCCGGGTGTACGCAGCAAACTTTTGGCGGCTGTCGCGCTGGTCCAGATAAAAGCCAGTCTTGTGGCCTTCGGCGATGTTCAGGCCGAGCTGCCAGTCGTGTTCCTGAATAACGATGTCGGTGCCCGCCGGCTGCCCTTGCGCCGGTGCACCACTCAGCCAGCCGGTGGCTTCGGGCAGTCCTTCCAGCGTGCGCACGCTGGCATCGGAGCGTTCATACAGACGCGTCAAGCCGGTTTGGGCCAGCAACGCATCAACGATGACGTTCTTCCAGCGCTCCACGCCGCAGCTTGAAAATTGCACCACCAGCGTGTCGGCATAGCGGTCGACCACCAGCCCTGGCAAACCGTCAGACTCGCCATGCACCAAGCGCACGCCGTTGCTCTGCACATCAAACAAAGTCCGGGCCTTCAGCGCAGCGGCAATGCGGGCGTTGAAAAAGGCCGCGTCAATGCGCTGGGCTTCGTCAAAGCTCCAAACCCGCGCGCGGATTTTGGAGCTCGGGCTGACCGCCGCCCACGCCAAAAATCGGCCATCGTGGCTGTCGACCCGCACCGTCTCACCCGGATCGCCACTGCCCTTAGCGATGGCACCGTCAAAAATCCACGGGTGGCGCCGCTGCAGCGAGCGTTCTTTGCCTTCTCGGAGTCGAATTGATTTCATGCGCCTATTGTCGGGGCTGCACCGGACGCATCAGGCGGGGTCGTTCGGCTTTCGGCTTGGTTTCAGACTGGCCTTGAGCCCGTCCACCGTCGCACGCGGATGTGCGGCGTCATAAATTTTTGCCAAATGCTGAAAGTCCAACCGCGTGTAAACCTGCGTGGTGGTAATGTTGGCGTGCCCGAGCAACTCTTGCACGGCGCGCAAATCGCCACTGGACTGCAGCACATGGCTGGCGAAAGAATGGCGCAGCATGTGCGGGTGAACAGGCGTTGCCAACCCGGCCTGCTGCGACCGCAGCTTCAGTCGGACCCGAATGTGCTGCGGCGTCAAACGGCTGCCACGATGGCTGATGAACAACGCTGAACCAGCATTCTCCGCCGCCGGTTCAGCAGCACTCAACCACTCAGTACGCACTGCCAGCCAAGCCGTCAGCGCCTGCATGGACTTGGCCCCCACAGGCACACTGCGCCGCTTGCCCCCCTTGCCGAGCACATGGGCCTCGCCGGCTTGCACATCAATCCAGCCTTTCGCCTGCCCGCTGGCGACGGCGTCCAGTCCGACCAACTCACCGATGCGCAGGCCGCAGCCGTAAAGCAATTCGGTCAGACATTCGTCACGCGCTTGCAAGCCCGGATGAGCCTCGGTGTCAGCCGTTTGGAAGTCGGCCAACTGCACCGCTTCATCAACGCTGAGCGCCTTCGGCAGCGGCTTGGCCACTTTGGGCGCGCGCAAGTCTTGCACCGGGTTGACGCTGACCAAACCTTCGCGACCGAGCCAGCCGTAAAAGCCGCGCCAGCCCGAGAGAATGAGCGCAATGCCGCGGCCGCTGCGACCGCCACCGTGCATCTGCGCAACCCAGCGGCGCATATGCACAGGACTCACCGCCGTCAGCGAAACAGCCGCCTGCTCTGCCAAGACTTGTAGTTTTTCCAAGTCCAGCGTGTACAGCGCCAGCGTGCGCGAGGCCAGCCGCTTTTCAACGCGTGCGTGCTCAAGGTAGCGGAGCACCAAGGGATCAGGCGTGGGCGAAGTGTTGGCCCGCATGGTGGGTTGAGGGTTGAAGCAGGCTGACAACCGCCGCGAATGCGTCAGTCCAGCGTGACGTCAGTCGGGCTGCGCAGACGCGACAAGGCAGCGCTGGCGAGCTCGCCAATACGTTGCAAAAAGTCGGTGCCCATGCCACTGGTGAAACGCTCACCATCGGGCGACGCCAGCACCAACAAACCGAACGCCTGAGTGGCAGCGCCCGGGCGCAAGGCGATCAGCGCCACCGATTTGGCGGCGGCCGGCTCAGGCAACCATTTGGCGGCTTCGAGTCCGGCGTTGAGTCCGCAAAAAGGCGTCGACAACGAAGCCGCAAAGCTGCGGGCGTCATCACTCACGCCAGCGGCAAAATCGCAATCTGAAAATGGCGCGGCCACGTCCCAAACCTTGATGGCCGCTTGAGGAATCGAAAACTGCGTCTGCAGTTCCTGGGCAATGGCGTCAGGCAAATCACGGGCCGCCGGCGTCATCAGCAGGCTCAGCATCCAGGACTGCATCTTGTCGGCGATGGCGACGTTTTCCTGGCCATGGCGAATCATCTCGACCACGCGTGACTCGAGGCCCCGGATCTTGTCGCGCAGCATGCCAGCCTGACGCTCTTGCAGGCTGATCGCGCGGCTACCGTGCCCGCTGGACAGTTGCACGGTCGCCAGCAATTCGGCGTGACGCTCAAAAAAATCTGGCGTGTTGGCCAAAAAATTAGCGATGTCGTCTTCGGTGATCGGATGTTGCATGGGATGGGGTGTCGGGTTCATGGGCGCATTGTCCTCAGTTTCAAGGGCGGTGGAAAGTCTGGGGGAGTCGGTGCGTTCTCACGCGTCGGGCAGGTCGATGTCACCTTCAAACACTTGCGTCGCCGGGCCACTCAAAAAGACTGGCGCGTCGAGCCGATCTGCAGTGCCCTGCCACTCGACGTGCAGCAAACCACCCTGCGTACGCACGTCGACTTGCGCGTCCAGCAGGCCCAGTCGAATGCCCGCCACCACGGCCGCACAAGCCCCCGTGCCACAGGCCAGCGTTTCACCCGCGCCGCGTTCGTAGACACGCAAGCGCACTTCGCTGCGCGACAGAATTTGCATGAAACCAGCGTTGACGCGGCGCACAAATCGCGGGTGGTTTTCTACCTGTGGGCCCCAGACCCGAACCGGCGCTGTGTCAACTGAATCAACGATGTGCACGGCATGCGGGTTGCCCATGGAGAGCACCGCCATGTCAACGGTGCTCTGCTGATCATCGGCGGTCAGCTCCAACGGCCAAGTGGCCCAGCCATGCACGATTTTCGGCGTCAGGCCGGTAGCGTCAAAAGGCACGTCCGCCAAGTCGAAGGCGGGGGCGCCCATGTCAACACTCACCCGGCCATCCGATGCCAGCGTAAGCTCTAGCACCCGGTTCAGGGTTTGCACGCGCACGGTGTCACGGTCTGTCAATTGGTGGTCGCGCACGTAGCGCACAAAGCAACGCGCGCCATTGCCGCAGTGCTCAACCTCTTGGCCATCGGCGTTATGAATCGCGTAGGCAAAGTCGATGCCCACAGCACTGACGGGCGCGGGTCGCACGCTCAAAATCTGGTCTGCGCCGACACCCAAATGCCGGTCTGCCAGAAATCGGTACTGTGCGGCGGTCAGGCCGAGCGGTTGGCGGGTCTCGTCGAGCACCACGAAATCATTGCCCGCGCCCTGCATTTTGGTGAATCGAATTCGCATGCCGACATTATCAGTCGGCCACTGGGTGGCCATCAATGCCGAAAATTCAGTCGCCAAAAGCTTTACCATGCTGGCCTTGGCCCCCTTATTGAAGAAAGACTGACATGCTGCGCATTCCTGAATGGACCCCGGCCCTTAAACCGCAACCCCAAGACCTCGTCGACGCTATCTTGAAGCGTCGCGGCGGCACCATGATCAATCTGGACAAAGCCTTGCTGTGGAGCGAACCCCTCGCCCGCGCTTGGAATGTCTACCTTGGCGCGGTTCGCTCCGGCCTGCCCACCAGCTGGAAGCTGCGCGAACTCGGCATCTGCACGGTGGCGCTGCTGACCGGTGCAGTCTATGAATACAAGCACCATGCGCCTGACTTTCTGAAAGCCGGCGGCCATCAAGCCGAACTCGACGCCCTGAATGAGTTGGTGAAGAAAGATGCCCGCTTGCCTGCGACGCATCCAGCGTTGGGCACGGTGGAACAACTTGTTATTCAGTACGCCGCGCAGATGACGCTCGATGTGAAAGTCAGCGATGCGCTGTTTGCCCGCTTGCGCGAGCACTTTGACAACACCGAGCTGGTCGAGCTGACCAGCGCGATTGCCACCTACAACATGGTCGCCAGGTTCCTGGTGGCCTTGGGCGTGACCCCCGAATAAGGCCCCGAATAAGGCCCGGAACCCAGCGGACGGACGTTCAGTCCGTCTTGATGTCGTTGTCTTTCACCACCTTGGCCCAGACATCGATCTGTTTGTTAATGAAGGTGGTGGCCGCCTCAGGCGTGCTGCCGACGATGTTGATGCCTTGGGCACTGAGCTTTTTGGCGATCTCTGGGTTTTTCAGCGCCTTGGCCACTTCTTCGTTCATGCGCTTGATGATCGCTGGCGGTGTCTTGGCGGGTGCCAAGATGGCCCACCAAGCCGGTGCATCAAAACCGACAAAACCGCTTTCGGCCACCGTCGGCACGTTCGGCAATTCAGGCGAGCGTTTGCTGGTGGTGACGACCAACGGACGCATGCGACCGCTGTCGATGTGTGGCTTGACCACGAACACCGAGCCGATCGCCAACGGCACGTGACCGGCCACGGCGTCGGTCATCAGCGGGCCGCCGCCTTTGTAAGGCACGTGCTGCCAGTCGATATTGCCGCTCTTGCTGAGCAAGGACATGGCCAAGTGGCCCAAACTGCCCGAACCGATGCTGCCGTAGCTGACATTTTTCTTGGCCTTGGCAGCCGCCACCACGTCAGCGAAAGTCTTGTATTCAGAACCCACGTTGGTCGCCAACACCATGGCCGAGGTACCGATCAGGATCACCGGCGCCAGATCTTTACGGGTGTCAAAAGACAAGCCTTGAATCAAGCTGGGGTTAACGGCGTGCGTGTCAAAGACCACTGCGAAGGTGTAGCCGTCAGCCGGCGCTGCGGCCACAGCGGCGGTGCCGATAGAGCCCGATGCGCCACCACGGTTGTCAACAATGACGGTTTGTCCGAGTTGCTGCGACAGCGGCTGCGACAAAATGCGCGCCACTTGGTCGACCGAACCGCCTGGCGGAAACACCGCAATCAGCTTGATAGGCTGCTTGCTGGGCCAGGCGCCAGGGACTGCGGCGGTCTGTGCGAAGGCGCTCACGCTGCCGAGGCACAGCAGCGCGGCTAAAGTTGGGGTGGCTTTGAGCAGCCATTTTTTCGTTGTCGTCATCAATCTTTCCTGTGGGTTGGGTGACAAAGTATCGCAAAGTCAGAATACCCGCGCCATGGAGGAACGTACTCCACATTTTTCAAGGGCAGAATAACGCCATGGTCAGAGCCTCCCAACTCCTTTACCCGCAGCGCGAAGCTGTTCCCACCCGCCCTGCCGCCACCGTGCTGCTGCTGCGCGACACGCCCGGCGGCATCGAAGTGCTGATGACGCGGCGTTCGTCTACGGCCAGCTTTGCACCCGGTGCTTATGTCTTTCCGGGCGGGGGCATCGACACCGCAGATGCACTCGCGCATGACCAGTCCAGCCGACGCCACACACAAAGTGATCTGCACCTGACGCAAGCCATTGCCGCCATCCGTGAAAGCTTCGAAGAACTCGGCGTCTTGCTGGCTCGCCATACCGACGGCCGCCACCCCGACACCGCCGACATCGCCACCTTCGACCGCAGTGCGCCGTTCGCCGAACAATGTGCGGCGCGTCAATTGCAACTGGCGGGCAGCGAGGTGTTTGTGTTGGCGCACTGGGTCACCGACCGGGATTTACCGCGCCGCTTTGACGTGCCTTTTCTGGTGGCGCGCATGCCACACGGCCAAACGCCGCTGGCGGATGAATCCGAGCAGTTTGAACCCAGCTGGGTTCGCCCCGCTGACGCGCTGGCCAGGCATGCGAAGGGCAACTTTTTCATGGTTTTCCCGACCCTGCGCACGCTGGAACGGCTGCAGCATTTCGCCGATGTTGAGACCGTTCTGGTGGCCTGTGCCGCCACTGAAGAACCGCTCTGGACTTCTTGCCCGCGCGCCGGATTTCTAGCCGGCAAGGAGGCTCGCTACATGGAGCACGAATCCGCTTTTGGTGAGCTGGTGCTGACCAGCCCCGACGGCCAAATCGTCCACAGCCTCGACTGGCAAACCACACAACCCGTGCCGCTGCTGAAAAACTTGCTGCGTTTGACCGCGCCCAACCCGGGCGTGATGACGGGCCCCGGCACCAACAGTTATCTGTTCGGTGACGTCAACACGGGTTACATCGCGATTGATCCCGGCCCCGCCGATGCAGACCACTTGGCGCGTTTGCACGCCGCTGCCGGCGGCGACATCCGCATGATTGTCTGCACCCACTCGCACCCGGACCACTCACCCGGCGCCCAACCGTTGCAAGCATTGTGCGAAGCCAGCGGTCAATCCAAACCGCCGATCCTCGGCTTGCCTTCATTGCCGACAGCGCGTGCCGACAGTGCCTTCACGCCCGATCGAGCGCTGTCAAACCACGAACTGCTGACACTCGTATCAATGGGGCCAGAGGGCGACACAACACACACACTGAAGGTCGTGCACACGCCAGGCCACGCCGCCAACCACCTGTGTCTGGTGATGCTCGAAGATGGCTTGTTGTTCAGCGGTGACCACATCCTCAACGGCAGCACGACCATCGTCAATCCGCCCGACGGCAACATGAACGCCTACCTCGATTCGCTGGACCTGCTGAGCGCCGCCTGTGATGCGCATGACATCGACTTCATCTTGCCGGCCCACGGCCACGTGCTCGGCCAAGCCAAAAACGCGATCGCCCAGCTCAAGGCACACCGGCTCAAGCGCGAAGCCAAAGTCTTGGCGGTGATGCGGGCCAACCCAAACGGCTCGCTCGACGACTGGGTGCCGCTGGCCTACGACGACGTGCACGAACGCGTTTGGCCGATCGCCAAACGCTCGCTGCTGGCCCATGTGGAGCGCATCCAAACGCTGCCACCCGAAGAATAAGTGTGAAGCTCGCCGATAAGCCGGATTTTGTGCACCGTGCCAACTTGCCGAAACAAGCTGACGCGGCGTGACCGTCATTAATCTGGGCCGGGGGTCGCCCCACCGGCTCAATGCTACCTACCCGCCAGCTCTGCGGAACCACATCAACGCTGGCCTACTTGGTATTGCTGCGCGTAGAGATTGCCCGTTTCACCCGGCTTGATGGGTTGCCCCAAC
>CANCLK010000083.1 GCA_947378785.1 Comamonadaceae bacterium | reverse complement strand
CGACGCTGCAGCGTGAGCTGGTTGACTTCGGTCAGGTCATCGGCAAAGCCGAGGTCCAACATGCGGTCGGCTTCGTCGACCACCAAAAACTGAACTTGGTCCAGCTTGATCTGCATGCTGCGCTGCAAATCGAGCAAACGGCCAGGGGTAGCAACCACCAAGTTGGCGTTTTGCAATTTGGCGATTTGCAATTGGTAAGGAATACCGCCGACCACGTTGGCCACGCGCAAACCACGGCAATGACGCACCAAATCAATCGCATCAGCGCAGACTTGCTGAGCCAGTTCGCGGGTTGGGCACAAGATCAGGGCGCCAGGGGTGGCGGCCTTGAAGTTGCGTGTGTTGGTGGGGTCTTTGCGCTTTGGTTTTTTGAGCGGTGCTTCGCCTTTGGCGATGGCTTCGGCGCTCAGGCGTTCGAATTCAGCGCGCTCGTGCAATTCAGCCTCTTCCTGTTGCTTGAGCAGGGTGTGCAGCACAGGCAGCAGAAACGCTGCCGTCTTGCCGCTACCAGTCTGGCTGGAGACCAGCAGATCGGTGAACTTGGCTTTGCCATCAGTCTTGCCAGCTTCGAGGGCTTGCATGGCTTTCGGGATGGTCGCCATCTGCACGGGGGTCGGCTGGGTGAAACCCATGTCGGCCACAGCTTGCAGAAGTTCTTTGGCCAAGCCCAGTTTCACAAAACCGTTGGGTTTAGCGACGATGGCTTCCAATGAAGATGCCTCGGCCGCAGGAGCGTCGGAAAAATCCGGCACCAAGTTAATTTCAACATCAGAAGTGATGTCAGAAGTTTCGGGCAAAAAGTCGCCACGAGCCTCAAAAGAGTCAGTCATGTTTTTTCTCACTAATCACCTGCCCGCAACGCTTTTGGCGAAGGAACAGGAAACTCCACCTCCCGCGATGCAGAAGGCTTCGTTCATGGTTAATAAAACATCAACCATCAAACGAATATACGGATCAGGCGCTGAAATGGCCCGAAGCGGCGACTCTAAAAGAGAGAGTCCAAAAGTGTGAGGTAGATGTACAAATGCAGAGCACCCTGTGCAACTGCAAGCCGCTGATTATGGCATGCTTTCAGGGTTTGTACTAATCTTCCCTTTTTGCATGGCACTCCGCGCGGCCGCGCGACCCCAGATCAGGGCTCACTTCAAGAAGTGTTCGCGGTAGTGTTCGAGCTCGTCAATCGACTCGTTCACATCGGCCAGCGCGGTGTGGCTCTGGCGCTTTTTAAACGCGCTGTAGACCTCTGGACGCCAACGCTTGGCCAACTCTTTGAAGGTGCTGACATCGATGTTGCGGTAATGCAAAAAGGCTTCGAGCTTGGGCATGTACTTCACCAAGAAGCGCCGGTCTTGGCTGATGGTATTACCGCACAACGGCGATGTGCCCTTGGGGAGGTATTTGGCTAAAAAAACCAGCACTTGTCGTTCGGCTTCTTCTTCCGAGACGGTGCTGACTTTGACCTTGTCGATCAGACCGCTGCGGCCGTGCGTGCCCTTGTTCCAGTTGTCCATTTTGTCGAGCAACTCGTCACTTTGGTGAATCACCAGCACCGGACCTTCGATACGCGGCACCAATTGCGGGCCAGTGACGATCACAGCAATTTCGATCAGGCGCTCCTTTTCTGGGTCGAGGCCGGTCATTTCGCAGTCAATCCAGACCAAGTTTTGATCGGACTTTTTCAGGGTGTGTTCAGGGTCAAGCATCCGGTGATTCTCGCCGATGCCCTAAACTTCCAATGATGACTGATTACTCGCTTGTGTTTACCCTCGTTTTTTCAGCAGTGCTGTTGCTGGGTCTGTTGGTGAAGTTTTACTTGAGCACGCGTCAAGTCCGCCATGTGGCGCGGCATCGCGATGTCGTGCCTGCCGCTTTCGCAGCGACCATTTCGCTGGCGGCTCACCAGAAGGCGGCTGACTACACCATCACCAAAGCCCGCTTTGGCCTGTTGGAACTGGCCTTTGGCACCGCAGTGCTGCTCGGCTGGACCTTGCTTGGCGGACTGGATACATTGAACCAATGGTTGGCCGGTACACGACTGGCCGAGTGGAGCCCGCTGGCACAGCAATTAGCGTTGGTGGCCGGCTTTGGCCTCATCAGCGGTGCCCTGGATTTACCCTTCACGCTGTACAGCACCTTCAAGATAGAAGAGCGCTTTGGCTTCAACAAAATGACCTTCAAGTTGTGGCTCGCCGACTTGCTGAAATCGACCGTAGTCGGCATCGTGGTGGGTATACCTATCCTCGCCCTCATCCTCTGGCTGATGGGCAGTGCAGGCAGCCTGTGGTGGCTCTGGGCTTGGACTGTTTGGATGGGTTTTAACCTGTTGATTTTGGTGCTTTACCCGACCGTCATCGCACCGCTCTTCAACAAGTTCAAGCCGCTCGAAGACGAAAGCTTGAAGGCGCGTGTGACGGCGCTCATGCAGCGCTGCGGGTTTGCTGCCAAAGGCCTGTTTGTGATGGACGGCAGCAAGCGGTCTGCCCATGCCAATGCCTACTTCACAGGCTTCGGCGCCGCCAAACGTGTGGTGTTTTACGACACCTTGCTAAAGCAGCTCAGCCCGGCTGAGGTCGACGCCGTGCTGGCCCATGAGTTGGGTCATTTCAAGCACAAGCACATCATCAAACGCATCGTCATGTTGTTCGCTCTGAGTCTGGCTGGTTTTGCGCTGCTGGGTTGGCTCTCCACGCAGATTTGGTTTTACACCGCGCTGGGTGTGTTGCCGAACATGAGTGCACCCAACGATGCGCTGGCGCTGCTGCTGTTCATGTTGGTTGTGCCCTTGTTCAGTTTTTTCATCTCACCGCTGTTTGCCCAACTCTCGCGCCAACATGAGTTTGAAGCCGACGCCTACGCAGCCCGACAGACCGATGGTCGCGACCTGTCCAGCGCCCTGCTCAAGCTGTATCAGGACAACGCCAGCACCCTCACCCCTGACCCGGTGTTTGTGAAGTTTTACTACTCGCATCCGCCTGCATCCGAGCGCTTGGCGCGCATGGGCACACTCCAACCGAACCCCACCGGAACACCCGCGTGACCCAAGTTGTGCCCCCAAGGCGCGCACTCAGTGCAACCGAAATCGTCAGCCAGTTGAGCAAGCTCAATGGCGAGCAACCACTGGGCTGGCGCCTGATCGATGGTGCACTGGAGAAAAGCTTTCGCTTCAAGGACTTTCACCACAGCATCGGCTTCGTCAATGCCGTGGCCTTCATTGCCAACGCCGAAAACCATCATCCGGATTTGGCTGTGAGCTTCAGCCAATGCACGGTGCGTTTCAATACGCACGATGTGAGCGGCATTTCAGCCAGTGACTTTCTCTGCGCGTCCAAGGTTGACGCCCTGCTGGCTTGAAACATTCAGGCAAGCCGGCAGGGCATTTACGCCCCGCCGTTTCAGGCACTGAAGCCGGCTTGGTGGTGGCCGGATTCGGTCGACATGTGCTGGTTGAAAAATCCGATGGCGAGCGCGTCATCTGCCATCCGCGCGGGAAAAAAAATCAGGCTGTAGTAGGTGACCGCGTGCGCTGGTTACCGTCGGAAGACGAAGGCACGATTGAAAAAGTCGAGCCACGCGACAACCTGTTTTACCGGCAGGATGAAATGCGCACCAAGTCCTTCGCCGCCAATCTCGACCAAGTACTTATCCTCATGGCGGCCGAGCCGGAGTTCTCTGAAAATCAGTTGACGCGCGCGCTGATTGCCGCTGAAGCCGCTGGCATACGCCCGATCATTGCGCTGAACAAAAGCGATCTGACAGAACCGTTCGGTCGCGCTTGGACCAAGCTGGCACCGTACCGCGCCATGGGTTATCAGATGCTTTCGCTGGCGATCAAGCCGAAAGCCTCAGGCGACGAAACGCAAACACCGGTGCAGTCGCTGATGCCGTTGATGCAAGGCAAAAAAACATTGGTGCTCGGCCCCTCGGGCGCCGGTAAAAGCAGCTTGACCAATCTGTTGATACCGCATGCCCAAGTCCTGACGGCCGAAATATCACAAGCCCTCAACTCAGGCAAGCACACCACGACCAGCACCACGCTGTACTGGATTGATGCGGCCAGAAGCACAGCGCTGATTGACTCCCCAGGCTTTCAGGAGTTTGGCCTGCACCACATCGAACCGATGCATCTGGCCGCTTACATGCCGGACATCAAGGCCCATGCGCAGAACTGCAAGTTCTACAACTGCACGCACTTGCATGAGCCGGGTTGTGGCGTCATCAGTGAACTCAAAAGCACGGGCAAGCCAAGTATCAGCGCCAGCCGTTACCGCCTGTACGGTGATTTGTTTGCAGAACTGTCAGAGACGCGCTACTGAGAGCAGCTGACGAAAGGTCATCAGCCCAACAAGCGTGCCAGCGTCAGCAGTGCCAGCAGAACCATCCACAGCACGACGCAGCGCCAGACCAGCCCGACAACACTGCGCAGATGCGCCAACTCAGGCTCGCGCCCTGGTGTTGCCTGCGTTGCCACTGGCTCGGCGTTGTCCACGCCTGCGGTGAAAGATTTCACCGCAGTCTTCAAGGCATTGCCACCCAGCCGCACATTCACTGCGCCCGCCGTTGCGGCCAACACCACCCCGTCATTGCGGTTTTCAGATGCCGCTATCGAGCCTGCTGAAAACCCCTGGGTGTAGTGCCGCCAGCTGTCGATGGCGTCTTCAAAGCTGCCGACCACCGCGAAGCCGACCGCAGTCAAACGAGCGGGCAAAAAATCGATCACACCCCACGCGGTTTTGGCGGCTTGCTGTAAAGCCGGGCTTGCGCCCTCCTCTGCCAATCGATGCTTGTCGCTCCAATAACGCGCGACAAATTCGCTCATCCGGTACAGCACGGCACCGGCTGGGCCAAGGCCAAATGCCGCCAGCACTGAAAACCAGCTGAGCACTCCAAACACATGGCGATGGGCCGCAAGAACAGAGTGCTCAATGACGTGACGTACGATTTCGCTGCGCGGCAGCTCACTGGCGTCAACCTGCTGCCATTCGGCCAGCAGTTCTCGGGCCGTATCTTCATCACCAACTTCGAGAGCGTCACGAATCGCGGTGAAATGATGGCTGAACTGGCGAAAACCCAGCGTCATGTAAAGAACCAATACGCTCCAGGCAAAAGCCAGCAAGCCGTGGACACTCCAAAGCAGCCAATGAATGGCAAAGGCTAAGAACACAGGGCCAAGGGCTGAGAACGACCATGCCAACCAACCATGCGGCGTGCGGCCAGCATCTAGGTTGCGGCTAGCCCAGCGCGACCAGTTGCACAAACCCGTGTGAATCGCGTTGCCCTGGGCGAGTGGCCGGGCCTGCTCAAGCAGAAGGGCAAACAAGACGGCAAAAAAGCTCATGCCAAATCATAACGGCCAGGCCGCAAAAAATGACCGCATCAAGCGGCCAAAAACCGATAAAAATTGCGCAGCATAGCTGCCGTCGCGCCCCAGATGTAACGCTCTTTTGGAAGCTCAGGTGCATCACTGGTGTACGGCATGGACAGCCATTCGCGCTGTGCCCCCTCGAACTCAAAGACATGCCGACGGTGATTAGCCGGGCTCATGAGGTAGCGCAATGGGACCTCAAACACATCGGCGACTTCGGCCGGATTCGGCTGTAATTGAAAGCCGGGTTTGACCAGCGCGACCACGGGCGTGATGATGAACGCCGTTCCAGTGACATAGGTCGGCAGTGTTCCCAGAACCTCCACATGCCCCCCTGGCAAGCCGATTTCCTCATCCGCTTCGCGCAAGGCGGTATGGACAGCGTCCGTGTCGGTTTGATCCGTGCGTCCACCCGGAAAAGCAATTTGCCCGGAGTGCGTCGACAAGTTCTTGCCCCGCTCTGTGAGCAGCAGCATCAGCTCATCGCGCATGACCAAGGGAATCAACACGGCAGCCAAGGCCGGGATGCGGTCGCCGAATTTCTTCTCTGTGTTGCGCTCAGGCGTCCACACAGGAGGTTGTAAAAACCGCTGTCGCAATGCACCCGGCGTGAGATGGTGCAGGGGCACATCGGGCAGGTGTGCATCGACGCTCAGCACCGGAATGGTTCTCGGATCGAAGATCGGCAAGGGGCGGGTAATCGTCATCGGGAATGGTTATTTAAAGCAAGCCCCATGAAAAAAGCCGCTCCAAAGAGCGGCTTTTTAACAGGACTCAGGTCCGGGTACCTTTAACGGCAGCAGTTAAGCGGCGACTGGGGCAACCACTTTACGAGCGCCCAGCTTTTCCTTGATACGTGCCGACTTGCCGCTGCGGCTACGCAGGTAGTACAGCTTGGCGCGACGCACATCACCTCGGCGCTTGACTTCGATCTTGGCAATCAGCGGGCTGTAGAGCTGGAAAGTCCGCTCGACACCTTCGCCGTTGGAGATCTTGCGCACGATGAAGCTCGAGTTCAGGCCACGATTGCGCTTGGCAATAACGACACCTTCGAACGCCTGCAGACGCTTGCGGGTGCCCTCAACCACGTTCACGCTCACGATGACGGTGTCACCAGGGGCATAAACAGGAATGGTTTTGTTCAAACGAGCAATTTCTTCCTGCTCAAGGATTGCGATCAGATTCATAAAAATTCCATCAGACTTTTTCGTTCATACACGCGCTACGCTAAAGACCGCAAATCCAGGGCGCAATGAAACAAGTCAAGATTGAACATGTCATCACGTGGTTGCAGTGGCCGCCAGAGGACTGAAAAGCCCACGATTATAGCCAATTACGGTTTGGCCGACATGTCCGCAGCCTTGGCGGCCAGAAAAGCTTCGTCGCGCGGCGTCAACCGACCGTTGGCACGGGCAGCCGCCAATAGCTCCGGGCGCCGTACCAGCGTCAGGGCCAGCCGCTGTTCGCGCCGCCAACGCTCGATCTCGGCGTGGTGGCCAGACAACATTTCAGCGGGCACCGGAATGCCACGCCAATTCTCAGGCCGGGTATAGGCCGGGCAATCGAGCATACCGTCGAGAGCCGGGTTGAAACTGTCCAGTTGATGGCTGCCTTCGTCATTCAAAACGCCGGGCTGCAACCGGGTCACGGCGTCGATCAAAGCCATCGCCGCAATCTCACCGCCCGACAACACAAAGTCGCCCAGACTGATCTGGCAATCTACATGTGCATCAATGAAGCGCTGATCCACGCCTTCGTAACGGCCGCACACCAGCACCGCGCCTGCAGATACTGCCCAGCCTTCAACAACGCTGTGGGTGAGGGTCTGACCAATCGGCGAAAACAGCACGACCGGAGCCGGCGTGTGCTCAGTCGTAGCCCGTTCGGCCCGAATGGCATCCAGGCACAGTGCCAACGGCTCAGCCATCATGACCATGCCCGGACCACCGCCAAACGGCCTGTCGTCGACACGGCGATAGCTGCCTTCAGAGAAATCCCTGGGGTTCCAGAGCTGCACCTGCACTTGCCCTGAGTCGTAGGCACGACGGGTGACGCCACTGCTCAGAAACGGTGCGAAGAGCTCAGGAAAAAGGGTGATGACGTCAAAGCGCATGCAGGTGTTTCAACCGCTAGCTGACCTCAGTAGTCAGGCTGCCAGTCGACGGTGATGCGCTTGGCAGGGATATCGACGCCGTCGACATAAGCTGCGACGAATGGGATCATGCGCTCGGCCGCGGCTTCGGTGCCATCTTCAGCGACGGCTTGGTATTCCACACACAGCACAGAATGCGGGCCAGTGCTCATGAGGTCGCGTACCGCCCCCAGGCTCACGCCTTCGCGATTAACCACATCAAGGCCGATCAGATCGACCCAGTAATATTCATCTTTGGAGGCGCTTGGAAAGCTGCTGCGCGGCAAAAAAATACGTGCACCGCGCAAAGCTTCAGCGAGATTGCGGTCATCAATGCCCGCAATCTTGGCGACCACGGTGTTTGAATGCACCTTGCACTCGTCCAGCGTGATGGACACAGTGCCAGAAAAAACCGAAAAACCGGGGCGGAACTTGGCTTCAGGCGCCTGCAAGAGCCAATCTTTGGCTGCAAACAAGGCCTCGGGCTCCGCGCTGTGCGGAAGCACCTTGACCCAGCCCTTCACGCCCCAGGCGTCTAGAACACGGCCAACCTCAATCGCGTCGTCTGGCAGGAGGGCTGTCTTCAGGCCGGGAAGGCTTTCAGTTGCCATGCTGCTGATTCCGTGTCATTCGGTGACCGAGATTCCTATTCAGGCAGCCTTGGCGGCGCCCTGCTTCACCAAACGCTCAACCGTGTCTGAGGCTTGTGCGCCAACGCCCAGCCAATGAGTCAGACGGTCTTGCTCAATACGCAAAGCTTCTTCACCACCACGGGCCAGTGGGTTGTAAAAACCGATACGCTCGATGAAACGACCATCGCGGCGAACGCGTTTGTCGGCCACAACGATATTGAAGAAAGGACGGTGCTTGGAACCGCCGCGCGAAAGTCGGATGACGACCATGATTTATCCTTCGGGTGGTGGAGCGACAAAATCGTCACCCCAACATGTACTTGCAGCGCTTGAGACACACGACATGGCCACCCGGCCAGCGAATTGCTGCAAAGCCGCAGATTATAGCCCGAGACCTTAGCCCACCGCCATCTGCTCGACTCACCACGCCATCAATATGCCCCTGATACGCCCCAGTCGCCCGCAAGATCTCGCCGCCATCACCGCCATTTATGCGCAGCATGTGCTGCACGGCACGGGCACCTTTGAAACCGAGCCGCCAACGCTGACCGAGATGACCGCCCGACGTGAAGACGTGTTGGCCAAGCTGCTGCCGTACCTCGTGGCGGAAGGTGATGCCGGTCAAATAATCGGCTTTGCCTACTGCAACTGGTTCAAGCTCAGGCCGGCGTACCGCTATTCAGCTGAAGACTCGATTTATTTATCGCCAGAAGTTCAGCACTGCGGACTCGGTCGCGCTTTGCTGACCGAACTCGCAGCGCGGGCCGAAGCCGCCGGTGTGCGCAAGCTGATCGCTGTCATCGGCGATTCCGCCAACGCCAGCTCGATCGGTGTGCATCGCAGCGTTGGCTTTGAGCACGTCGGGGTTCTCACCGCCTGCGGCTGGAAATTCGACCAATGGCTGGATGTCGTGCTGATGGAAAAGGTCTTAGGCGCGGGAGCTCACTGCCCGCCACCAGCGCTTGGGGTGTAATGGCTGAAATGAAAAGTATGAAAAACAAAACCGTCTCCACTTGGATCACTTTCCTTGGCGGCCCTTTGGGTCTGCATCGTTTTTATCTGCACGGCTGGTCTGACACGCTCGGCTGGGCGCTGCCTATACCGACAGCGCTCGGTATTTACGGCATAGAACGCGTGCAGCAATATGGGCTGGACGATCAACTGAGCTGGGTGTTGATTCCGCTGCTGGGTTTCACCATGGCAGGTTGCGCCCTGACGGCCATTTTTTATGGCCTGATGCCCGTTGAAAAATGGAACGCCCGCTTTAACCCAGAGGCGGACGCTGAGGCCCCGGCCGGTCTCACCAACTGGCTCACCATGCTGGCGGTGATCGCCGCGCTGCTGGTGGGCGCCATCTCCATGATGGGCAGCCTGGCTTACAGCTTCCAGCACTACTTTGAATACCAAGTCGAGGAAGCTCGCAAGATCTCCCAATGATCAAAACAACTGCAAACTGACCCAGTAAGCAATCGCCGCCACAAAGGCGCTGGCGGGAATCGTGAATATCCAGGCCCAGACGATATTGCCGGCAACACCCCAACGCACAGCACTGGCGCGCTGGGTTGAGCCAACACCGACGATAGCGCCAGTGATGGTGTGCGTGGTCGAAACCGGAATGCCCAGCCCCGTTGCCAGAAACAAAGTCAAGGCGCCACCGGTCTCAGCACAAAAACCGCCCACGGGTTTCAGCTTGGTGATTTTCTGACCCATGGTCTTGACGATGCGCCAGCCACCAAACATGGTGCCCATCGCAATCGCCACATAGCAGCTGACGATGGTCCAGATCGGTGGGGATGCATCCGTTGCCGATGCGTAGCCGGTCGCGATCAGCAGCATCCAGATGATGCCAATGGTCTTTTGCGCATCATTGCCACCGTGGCCCAAGCTGTAAGCACCGGCCGACACCAACTGCAAGCGACGAAACCAGCGATCCACCTTGGAAGGCGTGGCCCGGCGACAAACCCAAGCGACCACCACCATCATGATCGAGCCCAATAAAAACCCCAACACCGGTGAGACAAAAATGAACGCGACGGTTTTAATAACCCCCCCAGAGACCAATGCGCCCGCGCCAGACTTGGCTATCACTGCCCCCACAATGCCGCCAATCAACGCATGTGACGAACTGCTCGGAATGCCGTAATACCAAGTCACCACGTTCCAAGTGATGGCACCCAACAGTGCACCAAATACCACATGGGTATCCACAATGCCGGGCTGAACAATGCCCTTGCCGACAGTCGCAGCAACGCTCAGATGAAAAATAAAGATGGCAACGAAATTGAAGAAAGCGGCGAACAGCACCGCCTGACCCGGCTTGAGAACACCCGTGGAGACGACGGTGGCAATCGAATTGGCGGCATCATGAAAGCCATTCATGAAGTCAAAAATGATGGCCAGACACACCAGCAAGGCCACAACCCATAGGGCAGTTTGGACGGTTTGCATACAACGTCCGGTGAATCAGGAATTTTCGAGGACGATGCCCTCGATTAAATTGGCCACGTCTTCGCACTTGTCGGTGATGGTTTCTAGCAACTCGTAAATCGCCTTGAGTTTGATGACCTCGCGGACGTCCGGTTCTTCGCGAAACAGCTTGCTCATGGCCGAACGCATGACGTGA
Source organism: Comamonadaceae bacterium (assembly GCA_947378785.1). Lineage (GTDB taxonomy): Bacteria > Pseudomonadota > Gammaproteobacteria > Burkholderiales > Burkholderiaceae_C > Polaromonas. Next base: position 1,004 of record CANCLK010000083.1, on the reverse strand, counting down.
TCGGCATCGGACTCGAGCTTGTCGATTTCTTCACAGGTTTTCAGCGCCGCTTCGGCCGTGTCGGCGTCGCTCAACTTGTCGATGAGTGCCACCGCATCTTTCAGACGCTCGCAGCATTTGACGCTGAGGTCTGTCAGTCGAACAATTTCATCGGTCATGTGCCGGACGTCGTACAGCGCCATGGTTTCGGCGGAGTCTTGAATCAGGTCGGCCACGTCATCCATGGTGTTGATCAGCGAATGGATTTGCTCACGATCAATCGGGGTGATGAAGGTCTTGTGCAGCATGCGATTGACCTCTTGCGTGATGCGATCGGCCGCCCGTTCAGCGTTGTCTACATCACGGTTGAAGCCTTCACGCTTTTCGACGTCGTTGTAATGGGTCACCATGTTCGAGAACGCGTGCGCAGCCTCGACGATGCGAGCCGCATGCTGGTTGAAGAGTTCGAAAAAATTGCCTTCTCGTGGCAACAGCTTGGCGAATAGCATCAGGAATCCCCAGAAAGTAAAGTCAAAAACGATGTCATTTCAGATCTACCGATGAGTTTACCGCTGAGAATTTGGAAAACACAAAGGTTCGGGCAGACATGCGCCGGGCACCAGCCTTGCCCGCAAACAGAAGTATTCAGCCCTGCCGGAATATGAAGTAAACCGCGCCCACCATGCACAACGCGGCCCACAAATAATCCAGCTTGAGCGGCTCATTCATGTAAAAAACAGCAAACGGAACAAACACCGCCAAGGTGATGACCTCCTGCATGATCTTGAGTTGCCCGATGCTAAATTGGCTGAAGCCGATCCGGTTTCCAGGCACCTGCAACAGGTATTCAAACAAGGCAATGCCCCAACTGATCAGGGCCGCGATATACCAAGGGGCAGTGGCCAAATTTTTAAGGTGGCCATACCACGCAAAGGTCATGAAGATATTCGACAGCAGCAGCAGTCCAATAGTTTGGGCGGAGACCGGAAGAGACTGTAGAAACTGCACGTCGAAGACCTTGTTGA
>CANCLK010000082.1 GCA_947378785.1 Comamonadaceae bacterium | reverse complement strand
AAGGTCAGGAACGTCCCGCCGTAAGGGATGTAGCCGCCGTGCAGCGCGATACCGTTCATGATGGCGGCCATGCCGAATTCGCGCACGCCGTAGTTGATGTGGCGGCCGCCTATTTTCTGGCCGTCAGCGGTTTCGGTCAGCACCACGGCGCCTTTGGCGTCAAAGCGCAAATTCGGCGTGCTCTTGGTGTTGGTGAGGTTAGAACCGGTCAGGTCGGCAGAGCCGCCGAGCAGCTCTGGCAGCCCTGCTGTGAAGGCTTCGAGTGCGAGCTGCGAGGCTTTGCGGGAAGCCACGGTTTCAGCCTTGGTGTGTGCGCCTACGACGGTGTCCACCGCCAGCTGCGAGAACGATTTTGGCAACTCTCCTTTCATGCGGCGGGTGAGTTCGTCGGCCAGCGCCGGGAAGGCCGCTTGGTAGGCCGCGAACTTCACGTCCCATGCGCTCTCAATGGCTTGGCCTGCGGCCTTGGCATCCCAAGCGGCATAGACTTCTGGCGGCATCTCAAACGGAGCGTGCGGCCAGTTGAGGACGTCGCGCGTGAGCTTGATTTCTTCAGCGCCCAGCGGCTCGCCGTGGGCTTTGGCGGTGTTGGCGCGATTCGGTGAGCCTTTGCCAATGTGCGTTTTGCAGATGATCAGGGTTGGCTTGTCGCTGCCGTCTTTGGCTTTGGCAATCGCCTTGGCAACGACCTCGGCATCATGGCCGTCAATCGGGCCGATGACGTTCCAGCCGTAAGCGACAAAACGCTGGGCGGTGTTGTCAATGAACCAAGGTGCGACTTGACCGTCAATCGAGATGCCGTTGTCGTCGTACAGCGCGATCAGTTTGCTCAGCTTCCAAGCGCCGGCGAGGGCGGCAGCTTCGTGGCTGATGCCTTCCATCAAGCAGCCATCACCCATGAAAACGTAGGTGTGGTGGTTGACGACGTCGTGGCCGGGGCGGTTGAATTCTTGGGCCAGCAGCTTTTCAGCCAATGCCATGCCGACCGCGTTGGTGACCCCTTGGCCAAGTGGGCCGGTGGTGGTTTCAATGCCTGGGGTGTAGCCGACTTCAGGGTGGCCCGGTGTCTTGCTGTGCAGCTGGCGGAAGTTTTTCAACTCTTTCATCGGCAGTGCATAACCCGTCAGGTGCAGCAGCGCGTAAATCAGCATCGAGCCGTGGCCGTTGGACAGCACGAAGCGGTCACGGTCAAACCAATGCGGGTTTTGCGGGCTGTGCTTCAGGTGACGGGCCCAGAGCGCAACCGCCATGTCGGCCATGCCCATCGGGGCGCCGGGGTGGCCGGAGTTGGCTTGTTGCACGGCGTCCATGGCCAGTGCACGGATGGCGTTGGCCATGAGGGGGGAGTTGTTGTCAGCCATTTGCGGAGAGTCCAAAGTGAAGTTCGCGGGTATGAAAGATGAAGTTGCAATACAGCGGCATGGGTCGGGGGTTCAGTTTTTTGAGGGCTTTTGACCGAGCCTGTGCGCTGCAAAACCGCTCATTTTACAGGGGTGGCGTTTGCACCCCATGCGGTGAGCCGGGCCATGCGCCAACCGCGCCGTGAATCGTCAGCGCGATAATTCGTCCCCATGAGCACTGCCCCCATCCAACACGCACTGATACTCGCCGCCGGTCGCGGCGAACGTATGCGTCCGCTGACCGACACTTGCCCGAAGCCCCTGCTCGAGGTGCAGGGCAAGCCCTTGATCGTCTGGCATCTTGAACAGCTGGCGCGCGCCGGTGTTCGGCACGTCGTCATCAACACCGCCTGGCTGGAAGAGCAATTCCCTGCCCTCCTCGGCGACGGCGGCACCTGGGGGTTGTCCATTCGCTATTCGCATGAGGGCGCGCAATTTGGCGGCGCTCTGGAGACTGCCGGTGGCATGGCCACTGCGTTGCCTTTGCTGGACTTGCCTGAGAACACGCCGTTCTGGGTTTTGGCTGGCGATGTCTTCATGCCGGACTTCGCGTTTCCGGCAGCCGATGGCGCGCGCTTTGCGGCGTCCAAGGCACTGGCGCATATTTATTTGGTCCCCAATCCACCGCACAACCCGAACGGCGACTTTGGTTTGTCGCCGGGTGGGGTGGCGCTCAACAAAGCCGCTGAGCAGTTCACCTACAGCACAGTTGGCCTATACCGGCCAGCGCTGTTGGCCGGTACGCCCGTGGGTCATAAAGCCGCACTGGCACCCCTGCTTCGCACGGCCATGCAGAGCGGACGCATCAGCGCGGCGCTATATTCAGGCGCATGGACCGATGTGGGAACACCCGAACGGCTGGCCGCCCTGAATGCGCTGTCCGCCTGACGCGCCAACCCCTCGTTGACCGGTAAAACTCGCAACAGGACAAGCCCGTGATCAACTCTCGCATTTATGAAAAACGCCGTGCCGCTGTGGCGCGCGCCCTCAAAGCAGCAGGCGGCGGCATCGCCCTGCTGCCGACCGCACCCGAAGTTGCGCGCAACCGCGACAGCGACTTTCCGTACCGCCACGACAGCTACTTTTATTACCTCACCGGCTTCAGCGAGCCAGGCGCATGGCTAACGATCGAGGCATCGGGCAAAAGCACGCTTTTTTGTCGGCCAAAAGACCTGGAACGCGAAATATGGGACGGCATTCGCCTCGGACCCAAAGCCGCACCGACAGCGCTTGGGGTAAATCAAGCTTTCAGTGTTGAGGCCATCGACAAAACCATGCCGCAACTGCTGGAAAACCAGCGCGCTGTTTGGTTTCCGTTTGCCACCCACAAGGGCTTGGAAACGCAAGTTGACGGCTGGTTGAACCAAGTCCGCGCCAAAGTGCGTCAGGGCGCTGAATGCCCGGGCAGCCAACACGATTTGTGCAAGGTGCTCGACGAGTTGCGACTCGTCAAAGACAAGCACGAGATCGACATCCTGCGCCGCGCTGGTCAAATTTCAGCCGGCGCTCATGTGCGTGCCATGCAAACCTCGGCGGCGATGTTGCGCAGCGGTTTCAAAGGCGGTCCGCGTGAATACCACCTTGAAGCAGAACTGCTGCACGAGTTCCGCCGTCACGGCTCAGAATTTCCCGCCTACACCAGCATCGTCGCCGCGGGCGCGAATGCCTGCGTGTTGCATTACCGCGCGGGCGATGCCGAACTCAAGCCGGGCGAGCTCTGCCTGATTGACGCCGGCTGCGAGCTTGGCGGCTACGCCAGCGACATCACCCGCACTTTTCCGGCCAACGGCAAGTTCACACCGGCCCAGCGCCGGCTTTACGACATCGTGCTGGCCGCGCAATACGCTGCGATAGCGGCCACTAAAACCGGCAAGCGCTTCACCGACCCGCATGACGCGGCTACGCGCGTGCTGATCGAAGGCATGCTAGAAACGGGCTTGTTGCCCAAGGCCAAGCACGGCAAGGTGGACGACGTGCTGGCCTCCGGCGCGTACCGGCAGTTTTACATGCACCGCACCAGCCACTGGATGGGCATGGACGTGCATGACTGCGGCGACTACACCGAACCCAAGGGCAAGGCCACGCGGCAAACCGATGCGCTCGGCCAAGAAGTGCTGCGCAAGCCATCCCGCATCTTGCAGCCCGGCATGGTCCTGACCATCGAACCCGGTTTGTACGTGCGCCCCGCCAAAGGCGTGCCCAAAGAGTTCTGGAACATCGGCATACGGATTGAAGACGATGCCCTGGTGACGGCCAACGGCTGTGAGCTGCTGACCCGCGGCGTGCCGGTGGATGCGAATGAGATTGAGGCCTTGATGCGGGGGTGAGGCAACCCCTTCCCGCCAAGCACTCTGCGCATGGCCCAGTCGAAACCGGTCAGACTCTGAAAATTTCCATCCAAAAAGTCAAAAGTACCCGAACTCAATTGCACAGGCTAGTGCAAAGGTCTCTCTGAGCCGAGGCCTACAATCACTTTCCTTACAAGCAATTGACGGCCATGTGGCCGCACCCGCAGGAGACGCTTCAGATGCCAAAGACACCGGTAGATCACGAACAAGAAAAACGCAATGAGCTGCGCCGCGCCGCGCTCGAGTACCACGAATTCCCTACCCCCGGTAAAGTCGCGATCTCGGCCACCAAACAGCTGATCAACCAGCGTGATCTGGCACTGGCTTACACGCCAGGCGTTGCCGCACCCTGCGAAGAAATTGTCAAAGACCCGAACGCCGCTTACAAATACACCAGCCGCGGTAATCTGGTGGCGGTTATCACCAACGGCACTGCCGTGCTGGGCCTCGGTAACATCGGCCCGTTGGCATCCAAGCCGGTGATGGAAGGCAAGGCCGTTCTATTTAAGAAGTTCGCAGGCGTTGATGTCTTTGATATCGAGATCGACGAGCTAGACCCGGCCAAACTGGTGGACATCATCGCCTCGCTAGAGCCGACCTTCGGCGCCATCAACCTTGAAGACATTCGCGCACCAGACTGCTTCTTCATTGAGCGCGAACTTCGCAAGCGCATGAAAATTCCAGTATTTCATGATGACCAGCATGGCACCGCCATCACCGTTGGCGCCGCTATTTTGAACGCCCTCAAAGTTGCCAACAAGGACCCGAAAAAGATCAAGCTGGTGACTTCAGGCGCCGGTGCCGCAGCCTTGGCCTGCCTGAAACTCTTGGTGAAACTGGGTATTCCACGCGAAAACATTTTTGTGACCGATTTGGCTGGCGTGGTTTATGAAGGCCGTACCGAGCTGATGGACGAAGATAAGATTCAGTTCTCGCAAAAAACCACCGCTCGCACTCTGGGAGAGATCATTGAAGGCGCTGACGTCTTCCTTGGGCTGTCCGCCGGTGGCGTCCTGAAAAAGGACATGGTCAAAAAGATGGCGGCAAATCCGATCATCTTTGCGCTGGCCAACCCAAATCCAGAAATCACGCCAGAAGACGTCAAGACAGTGCGGGATGACGCCATCATGGCGACAGGTCGCTCGGACTACCCCAATCAAGTCAACAACGTCCTGTGCTTCCCGTATATTTTTCGTGGCGCACTGGACGCAGGTGCGTCGACCATCACCGTCGAGATGGAAATTGCAGCTGTGCACGCCATTGCAGAACTGGCCCAAGCGGAACAGAGCGAGGTGGTTGCTGCCGTTTACGTTGGCGAACAGCTCTCTTTTGGCCCCGAATACCTGATCCCAAAGCCATTCGACCCGCGCCTGATGATCAAAATCGCGCCCGCCGTGGCCCAAGCCGCGGCCGACAGTGGTGTTGCGCAGCGCCCGATCGAGGACATGGACGCGTACCGCGAGAAGCTGCAAAGCTTTGTCTACGCTTCTGGCACGGTGATGAAACCGATCTATGCCGCCGCCAAAGCGGGCAGCCGTAAGCGCGTGGCGTATGCAGAAGGCGAAGAAGAACGCGTGCTGCGCGCTTGCCAGATCGTTGTCGACGAAGGGTTGGCCCGCCCGACCTTGATTGGCCGGCCCGCAGTGATTGCGCAGCGCATTGCCTCGTTTGGACTGCGCCTCAAAGAAGAACTTGATTACGACGTCGTCAATGTAGAGCAAGACCACCGCTACCGCGATTTTTGGCAGACCTACCATCGCATGATGGAACGGCGCGGCGTGACAGTCCAAATGGCCAAAATTGAAATGCGCCGGCGCCTCACCTTGATCGGAAGCATGCTGCTGCACAAGGGTGACGTGGACGGCCTGATTTGCGGAACGTGGGGCACTACAGCCCATCACCTCGAATACATTGACCAAGTGATTGGCAAGCGTGCCGGCGTCCATAACTACGCGTGCATGAACGGCTTGATCTTGCCAGGGCGACAGGTATTTTTGCTCGATACGCACGTCAACTATGACCCGACCGCCGAACAACTCGCCGAAATCACCACCTTGGCCGCCGAAGAAATGATGCGGTTCGGTATCAAGCCCAAAGCCGCCTTGCTGTCGCACTCGAACTTTGGTTCTTCGAATCAGCCGAGCGCCATCAAGATGCGACAAACCCTTGAGTTGCTGCGTGAAAAGTCGCCTTGGCTTGAAGTTGACGGTGAGATGCACGGTGATGTCGCACTGGATGCCGATGCACGGGGTCTCGTCATGCCGAACAGCACGCTCAGCGGGGAAGCCAACTTGCTGGTATTGCCGAATATCGACGCCGCAAATATCGCTTACAACCTGCTGAAAACTGCCGCTGGCGGCAACATTGCGGTTGGCCCCGTTTTGCTCGGTGCCGACAAACCGGTGCATATTCTGACGGCCAGTACCACGGTCAGGCGCCTTGTGAACATGACCGCCTTGACTGTAGCGGACGCAAACGCAGGACGTTAAAAGCGATTTCGGAAAGCCAGCGCTTACTTTCATCGTGAAAGACGGGGTGCTGGCTGCCTCATCTTTGGGCAGACTATTGCAATTTCTGTCCACATGAGTCAAACTACGCCCCTTGAAGTTTCAGGGTTAACCCGGCAACACCGGGCCATCTTGAGTTTCAAGAAAGGCGTTTTCATGTTTCGCAATCGTTGTGGTTGGGGGTTTGAATCCCGCGCAGTCGCTGTAGCGTTGATCGCACTGTCGGGGATTTTCAGCGGCTTCACGGTACAAGCCAAGGGCCCCGTTACAAGTCCCCGGGAAACTATTGCGGTCAGCAAACTACCCGTCCAAGGGCAGGCCATGATGACGCTGATTTATCAAGGCGGACCATTCAAGTACGACAAGGATGGCACGGTGTTTGGCAATCGGGAGCATTTTCTTCCGGCGCAACAGCGCGGTTACTACCGCGAATACACCGTCAAGACGCCAGGGGAACGTAGCCGTGGTGGGCGGCGTATTGTGTGTGGCGGCCTGAGGCCTGTGACACCAGACGCCTGCTTTTACACCGACGATCACTACGCCAGTTTTCGCCAGATCGTTCGTTGATGCCGAGCGCTCTCGCCAGTATTGAGTTTCAGTTTATTTGTTGGTTAACTTGTTAATAGAAAGAGAAACGAAGATGGACACACCACTTCGTACTGTGAGGCCAAATATTGTTCAATCCATACGCGCATTTCGCGTACCGGAATTGCAAGACGCGGCAACCGAATTAGGTCATCATTTCCTGTACGCCAACCTGGGCAACGCCCAGAGCAAGCAGGATGTGCTGGACATGATTGCGGCCCAGTACACATTCCCCGCCCATTTTGGCAAAAACTTCGATGCGCGGTATGACTGCATGACCGACTTGGTTCACAAGTCTGGTCAACAGCCAGGCTTTATCGTGGTGCTGGAACAAATTCCAGCCAACGCCAAGTTCGACAAAGAAGCGCGCGAGCAGCTGCTGGACATCTTTAGAGATGCGGCGGACTATTGGGCGGATCGAAAGATCCCGTTCCGATGCTTCTATTCTTTTCTGTAGCCCGCTCCCCAGACATCGGCCAAGGGGATCGGGCGAATGAGGCCCAGCAAGCAATGGATGAAGGCGGCGAAGTCATGCCAACCGACAAACTGATCGACGTGTCGCCATTGGCACTTCGCATGAGCAGTCCTTTCAACGCGGGTTATTGGATGGCTGCAGCTTAAAACTGCTCGCCCCCAGCGCTCGTGGTAAGTTGCCACGCTGACACAAAAAAGCCCGTCAATGACGGGCTTTTTTCATGCTCGAAATCGACTACTTTTCTAAATCAGCTCGAACTCCGCACAAGCTGTTTAGCCACCACTCCGGCAGCAGTCAGCGTCTGCACCAGCGCCAGATACTCGTTCACTGGCACTTCTTCGGCGCGGCGCTGGACGTTGAATTCACCGCCGAATTCGCGCTCATCCAACCAGCGCCCGAGTGTGTGACGCAACAACTTGCGGCGCTGACTAAAAGCCACCTGCACCACTTCGCTGAGCAACCGCACCTCCAGCGCGACCGGTTCGGCATGTGGAACCATCCGGACCACGGCGCTGTTGACGCGTGGCGGTGGATCGAAGCTTTGCGGCGGAACAAACAGCACATTGGCCATGGCGTAGCGCCACTGGAGCATGACACTCAACCGGCCGTAGTCAGACGTCGAGGGCCGGGCCACCATGCGATCAATCACTTCCTTTTGCAGCATGAAATGCTGGTCTTCGATGACATCGACGACATCCAGCAAATGAAACAAAATGGGCGTCGAAATGTTGTAGGGCAGGTTGCCGACGACACGAAGTTTGAGTGCCCCCACGCTTTTCACTGCGTGTAATGCGCTGCCCCCCGAGGGGGCTGACCTTGCTTGGGGCGGCCCGGCGCTGCGGTCTATGGCCCCCACGCTTTTAGCACCACAGATGTCTGCGGCGAGAGCGCGGAAATCAACTCTCAGAACGTCCGATTCGACCACGGTAAGTTGCGGATGCGCCCGAAGCTGTTTTGCCAAGTCACGGTCCAACTCGATCACCGTGAGATGCCCAAGCCGTTCCACCAAGGGCTGCGTCATCGCCGCCAAGCCTGGACCAATTTCGACCATCGGATCGCCCGGCTTCGGGTCAATCGCGTGAATAATATCTTCAATGATGCCGCGATCGGTCAAAAAATGCTGCCCAAAACGTTTGCGCGCAATGTGCTTCATGCGGATTTATTTTCAGCGGGGGACAGCGCATTGCACGCAGTCAAAAGCGTGGGGGCCACTATTTTCAATTCCGAAATTCCACATAAGCGCGGCCGCGCACATCCTGCACCCACTGGTTGAACGCTTCTTCGATTTTTCTCTCGCGAACAAGGTTTCGTACCACCTCACGCTGCTCGCGTTCGGACAGGGTCGCATCGCGCCGCTGCAGCACCTCCATCAGGTGCACGCCAAATCGCGACACCAACGGGTCGGCCATCTGTCCGGGTGCGAGTTGATTCATCACCTGCTCAAATTCGGGCACAAACATGCCGGGGGAGGCCCAGCCTAGATCGCCGCCCTCCTTGGCAGAGCCATCCTGACTGTGGTCACGCGCGAGCGTCGCGAAGTCGGCTTGACCTGCGGTGATACGACGTTTGAAGTCGGCCAGTTTGTCTTTCGCGGCTTGCTCCGTCAGTTGCGGGCTGAGCCGCAGCAAGATGTGACGCGCACGGGTCTGGGTGACGCTGATAGCGGCGGCCCCACTTTTTTTTTCGATCACCTTGATCACGTGGAAACCGGCACCACTGCGCAACGGTCCAGCCAAACCACCCGCCGGCAGATCGCGTGCAGCGTCTACAAACAACGTCGGCAAGCGCTCGACAGGTCGCAGCCCAAGGTCACCGCTTCCACTGGGCAGTTGAGCGGTATCTGACATCTCGGCAGCAACGGCAGCAAAAGCCTCGCCGGCTCGGATGCGAGCCAACGCGCGCTGGGCTTTAGCCTGCAAGGCGCTGACTTGCTCAGGCGTGGCCGCCTCAGGCACTGCCACCAAAATTTGAGCGATGTTGAGCAGTTCCGGGCCTGACTGGGCTTGCGCCTCGCGCTCGCGCAAGAACTGGTCGATGTCTTGTTCGCTGACTTTGACGCGCGAATCAACTTCACGTTCGCGCAGGCGCACCAGCGTCAACTCGTCGCGCAAGTCAGCCCGAAAACGTGTGTAGTCCACACCATCTGCAGCAAGTCGACTTTTCAACTCGTCCAAAGACAGCTGGTTTTGCCGGGCAACGGTGGCGACCGCCTGCTCGACGGCGGCATCTTCAGGTCGCACGCTTAATGTGCGCGCAAGTTGCAACTGCGCACGCTCAACGATCAACCGCTCCAGCACCTCACGCGCCAGCTGGTTGCGTGGTGGCACGCTGCCTTGCCGCGACAGCTGTTGCTCAATGCGGGTCAGGCGGGTCTGCACTTCGTTGTTGGTGATGGGCTCCGAGTTGACGACCGCAACAATGAAATCAGCGGGTCGTGGCTCACTGCTCTCAGCAGCAGGCAGTGTTGAGGCTCCGGACGCGCCCGGCAGCCGCAGCATTTGCGCACTCACCGGTAGTACGGGTGAGAGCAAAAACAATGCGACGACGAGTGCGTTCACGGCACACGGAGCACTTAAGGACAAAGAATTCCCAGCGGAGGCGAACATTGAAAAGTGCTTAGTCATAGTTGGTAAACCGGCTCGGAGGTGCGCTCTGCTCTCGCAGGAATTGGTATTTTGGAATATTGGCGCGAAGCGCTGTCAACGGGTTGTTGCCGATGCGCGAAAAGCCAACGAACTCCAACTGGAACATGATCTTGGTATTCGCCGTGGTGATGCTACTTTGCGAGCGCTGCAACACAACGCGACTGATCCAGCAGCATCCATCGTATTCAAAACCGACCACGGAATCAATCAACTTTTTGTCAAGCATGCTGTAGTTCAGCCGACCTACGCTGTACCAACGCCCGCCCCCTTGACCGCGGCCGGCACCGAGGTCTTCTCCCTTGTCGCCCCACAGGTCGTTGATGGGCCATTGCCAACCGATGTCAAACTGCTCGCTGAGAAGGCGCTGGCGACGGAAAGACGCGCTGATCACCCGGTAGTTGCTGGGGCTGTAGCGCGCACTGAGCGTGTTACTTTCGGACTCGCCGAGCTTGGGGTTGTACTGTGTCGATGCGTCCACCGACCACTCACGCGTCCATTTGACGGACGCGCCTAACAACACATCGCTCAAGCGGTCTGTCACTGGCGGCGTCCCAGGGGTCAGTGTGACCAGCTGGTCTTCAAAACGCACGCGCTGGGCCACACCTAAGCGAATCAGCTCGGCACCAGTGGCATCGTCGACGAGGCGTGAGGTCACGCCCAAGGTCAGCAGGTTCGCATCCGAAATTCGGTCATTGCCCACAAAGGCGTTTTCAGTGAAAACCGTGGCGAAGTTAAAGCCGGTCGCACCTGTGTCGTAGATGGGCAAGAAGGTTTGATTGCGGTACGGCGTGCGCACATAAAAAGCGCGTGGCTCCAGCGTCTGGATAAAACTGCGCCCAAAGAAACCCAAGTCGCGTTCAAACTGCAGACCTGCGTCTAGGCTAAACGTGGGCACGAACCGTGTCGCCGACATGGCACCCGTGCCGGGCAGCGCTGAATCAAACTGATAACCGGTGGCATGCAATTGCAGCTTGGGCGTGAAGAAAGCACCGGGCCAAATAAAGGGGCGGCTGATTTGCGCCCGCGTGTACGCGCGCTGTGCGTTCGGCTGGTTGGTCAGGCTGCTCGCGGCCGAAAAGCTGGTGAAGTCACCCTCAACCGACCAATCAACACCGTTCACGCCGCCTAGCGCCACATTGCTGCGACCGTAGCGCGCGGTGATTTGCGGCAGCCGATCGTAAGGGGGAACAATGATCGACGCGGGGTCTTGCAGGGTTTGCCACTTTTGCACGCGAAAACCGGTCGTCAAGAAACCCTGAGCCCACGTCAAATTGAGGTCGCTGTTCAGCAGGCGCGGCGTCAGGCTGGTGCCGCCCAGTCCCGTGCCAACAACGCTGGTGCCGCCAAAGCCAGAAAAGTCACGCCAGTAGTTGTTGTCGCTGACGCGGTTCAGGTTCAGGCCCACCCCCACATTGCCAATGCGTGAGACACCCGTGTTGAAAACGCCGGTGTGCTGGTAACCCAAAGACCAGCGGTCTTGGTTGCGCAACTGGTCGCCGGGCAGGTAGCTGGTGTGCAGTATGCCGCGGTAGGTCGGCTCGAGATAACGGAATTCGCCTGCCAGATTGACGCCGCGATTGCTCGCATACGTCGGCGTCAGCGTGGCATCGCGATTGGGCGCGATGTCAAAGTAGTAGGGCGTCGTCACGGACAGCCCGCTGACCGTGTCCACGGCAATAGTCGGCGGCATCACGCCTGACTTACGCTTGTCGCTCAGCGAAAAAGACACCGAGCCGGGCCAATGCAGGATCGGCACATCCTTGAAGCGCAAGGTGGCACCAGTGGCGACACCGATTTCTTTGTCGAAGTCAAAGAAGAAACGCTCGCCGTACATCTGCCACGCCGGCATCCAGCTGCCTTCGTTGTCACGCTCGCAGGTGGTGTAGGTGGCCTGATTTGCCACAAAGTGTTGGTCATCAACAAAGACGATTTGCGCGGCTTGTCCATTGCCTCCGCTCAAAAAGCGGTAACTCGGTTGCGTGAAGGTCCCCTCGAAGGTGTCTATCTTCACCTCCAACTCGGGGCCCCAAAAACGAT
>CANCLK010000081.1 GCA_947378785.1 Comamonadaceae bacterium | reverse complement strand
CATCCACACACTGCCCAGCAACCCAAACTGTTGGAAATCTAAGGAGCCTTGAGATGATTGGTGAATGGAACAACGGCACCGGCCGACGCAAATCCAGCGTTGCCCGCGTGTTTATCAAAAAAGGCACTGGCAAGATCACGATCAATGATCGCGACATTCGCGTGTTCTTCGGTCGCGAAACGTCGATCATGATTTGCCGCCAACCCCTGTTTCTGACAAACCACGTCGAAACGTTTGACATCATGGTCAACGTTCACGGCGGCGGCGAGTCCGGCCAGGCTGGCGCCATCCGCCACGGTATCACCCGTGCGCTGATCGACTATGACACGACCCTCAAGCCGGCTCTGAGCCAGGCTGGTTTTGTCACCCGTGATGCACGTGAAGTCGAGCGTAAAAAGGTCGGTTTCCGTTCAGCACGTCGCCGCAAGCAGTTCAGCAAGCGTTAATCCGCTTCCTGTTCTGCCCACAGCAGAGAAAGCCGCCGCGGTGCAAGCCTGGCGGCTTTTTTCATGCTGAGCTAAGAGTAGGCATGACGGCCTTGTGGTTGATCAAATTACTGTACTATTCCCTGCTGAACCCAATGAGGAGTCTTCCATGAGCGCAGTTGCCACCGATATCCAGACAGAAATGCCAAGCCCCTTCGTCTTCACCGACAGTGCTGCCGCCAAGGTGGCTGACCTGATCGCGGAAGAAGGCAATCCTGACTTGAAGTTGCGCGTGTTTGTGCAGGGCGGCGGTTGCTCTGGCTTCCAGTACGGCTTCACCTTCGACGAAATCACCAACGAAGACGACACCACCATGACCAAAAATGGCGTGTCGTTGTTGATTGACGCGATGAGCTACCAGTACTTGATCGGTGCTGAAATCGACTACAAGGATGACCTTGAAGGCGCCCAGTTCGTGATCAAGAATCCGAACGCTACCAGCACTTGCGGTTGCGGTTCCAGCTTTACAGCGTAAAGCAACGCGTTTCCAAGGCTGCTTCGCAGCGATAAAAAAGGGCCTCACGGCCCTTTTTGCGTTGATGGCTGTCGCGCTTTAACCCTGCGTCCGAGGCGCCTTGTAAAGCGCACCCAGCACCCGTGGTTTTTTGGCGCCGGTGACGGCCACCAGATTGCCCGGTTTGTTCTGGGTGAAGGCTTGCGCCAGCCAGGCAAACGCCGTGGCCTCGACCTGTAGCGGCGGCAGGCCATGCGCCTGTGTCGAGCTGACCGGCACACCTGGCAAAGCCAGTTGGAGCTGGCGCATCAGTTCGGTGTTGAGTGCACCGCCGCCGCAGACCAGCAGCGCATCAGCGACCGGCATGTAATGCCGTAAATCGTGGGCACAGGCTTGTGCGGTGAGCACCGTCAGTGTGGCCTGAACGTCCACTGGCGGCACCGCGCTAAAGCTGTCGAGCTGCTGAGCCAGCCAAGCTGGGTTGAACAGATCGCGCCCCGTGCTTTTGGGGGGCAGACGTGAGAAATAGGGGGAACTCAGCAGCTGAGTCAGCAAGGGCGTATGGACTTGGCCTGAAGCCGCCCAGGCACCGGCATCGTCGTAAGGCTGGCCGGTATGGCGCTGGCACCAGAAATCCATCAGCGCATTGCCAGGCCCGCAGTCAAAGCCCTGAACCTCGCCACCCGCGTGCAGCAGCGTGATGTTGCTGATGCCGCCGATGTTCAGCACGGCTCTTGAATGGGCGGTGTCGCCCCAGAGGGCCGCATGAAAAGCCGGCACCAAAGGCGCTCCTTGGCCACCCGCGGCGACATCAGCGGTGCGGAAATCCGCCACCACGTCAATGCCGGTGCGCTCAGCCAGCAGCGCCGGGTTGTTCAATTGGAGGGTGTAACCAACGCCGAATTCTTGGGGCCGATGTCGAACGGTTTGACCGTGAGCCCCGATGGCGATGATGTCTTGGCGCCCAACGCCGCTGGCCGCGGCGCTCACCAGCAGGCGCTCAATCACTTGGGCGTAAGTTTCTACCAGCTGGTTGGCGGCCAATGCGGCCCGATGCAACTCGTTATCGCCAGGGGCGTTAAGGGCCAGCAGTTCGTCTTTGAAGCTGGCCTCAAACGGCAGGCTGGCGGAGGCGAGGACCCGGGCAGGGGCATGGGCGGGGAAATCGGCGATCACACCGTCCACGCCGTCAAGCGAGGTGCCTGACATCAAGCCGATGAAATACTCAGGCATCTTGACGCCCGACACCCATTTACTCCGCGCGGCTCTGGCCAATCGTGCTGGCGATTTGCAGTTGCTGGCGCACCGTGCCTGCCAGCTGCTTGAATGCCGGCATGCTGCTCGCCGTCAAAGGAATGCTCTCGCTGCGTTGCGCCAGCACAGTTGGGTCCTGGTGCTGGCCATTCACACGAAACTCAAAATGCAGGTGCGGTCCGGTGGCCCAGCCAGTGGCGCCGACTGCGCCGATGTTCTGACCTTGGCTGACGCGAGCGCCACGTTGCACATTGATCCGGCTCAGGTGGGCATAGACGGTGGTGTGACCGCTTCTGTGGTTGATGAAAACCACATTGCCAAAGCCATTTTGAACGCCGGCAAAGTCGACCACGCCGTCGCCAATGCTGCGCACGGAAGTACCGGTTGGGGCTGCGTAGTCAACGCCAAGGTGAGCGCGCCAAGTTTGCAAAATCGGGTGAAAGCGCATCTTGAAGCCGCTGCTCATCCGCGAAAACTCCATCGGCGATGCCAGATAAGCCTTGCGCAGGCTCTGACCATCGAGTGAGTAGTACGAACCTTTTGAAGGTTTCATGCGCGTGTTCACTGCACCAAAGGGGATTGACGCCGCCACTTGTGCCGGGTCGTTGAACCACATGGCTTGGAACGTCTTGCCGTTGTTGACAAACTCCGTGCTCAGCACCTTGCCGGTTTTGATGGCTTCGCCATCAGCTTCAAGGGTTTCGTACAACACGCTGAAACGGTCGCCCTTGCGCAGGCTGCGGTGGAAGTCGATGTCACCAGAGAAAATATTGGCGATTTGGGTTGCCACGGGGTCGGGGATATTCGCATCGTCGGTGGCTGCAAACAACGAGCTTTTGATGTTGCCGGTGGCCATGCGGGTGGAGATCGCATAAGGCGCCGATTCGATCCGCGACGTGAAAGCCAAGCCCTTGCGAGCAATCACCAAACGTTTGAACTGTGTGTCGTCGTCAGTGGCCCAGCGCATCGACAGCTTGAGCAGGCGCTGGTCGTCCGTGGTTTCTGCCGTGACGGTTTTGCCGGCGCGTCCGATCAGCAGCGAGCGGGCATTGCCGTCAATGCGCAGAAAAGCGGCGGCATCAGCGTCGTCGATGTTCAGTCGGCGGAGCAGCGTTTCGGCGGTGTCCGAGCTGCGCGTGACTTCGGTGCGATACAGGTTGAATTGGTGGTCTAGCAGTGCGTCGACTTGGGCTTGTCTGGGCAAGGCTTGCACCACTTCCACAATCTCGTGGACTGGCAGGTCTGAGGCATCGGGGGCGAGGGGGGCGACGCCAAAAGCCGTGACACCTGTGCCAAGCAACAGCACGGCGAGTGAGCCGGCGATGCGCTTGGGGTGCCGGGCCAGCGTCTCGAGCAGGCTTTGTTGGCCTAGCTGCACGATCGTCAGGAGTCGGGAAAAACCGTCAATATTCAAAACTAAGACTTCCAGCTTGGGCGCGCATCACAACCCGCTGAAAGGGAGAGATCGCAAAAATTCAATGGGCAACCCTCAAGGGCTGCGGCGACAATTCAAGGTTGGATCAGCAAGTTGCGCGCCAATCTAGAATTGGAGCAAGGGCTGATCTCAAGAAACAAGCCTCGAATTATAGCCACCTCAGCCTTGCGGACGATAACGAAAACCCTTATGAATCAAGCGCATTCCCCAACTTTACCTTTGTCAGATGGCGTGCAGGCGGCGCTCGCCGTGTCTTTGCGCGGTTGCGAGGAGTTGATTCCGCAGGCCGAGTGGGTGAAGAAATTGACCCGTTCTGAGGCGACCGGACAGCCTTTGCGCATCAAATTGGGGCTGGACCCGACCGCCCCCGACATCCACATTGGCCACACTGTGGTGCTCAATAAGATGCGCCAGTTGCAAGATTTGGGGCACCAGGTGATTTTCCTGATTGGTGACTTCACCAGCCTGATTGGCGACCCCTCCGGCCGCAACAACACGCGCCCGCCGCTGACCACCGAGCAGATCAAGTCCAACGCGGAAACCTATTACCGGCAGGCCAGCTTGGTGCTGGACCCTGAAAAAACCGAGATTCGCTACAACAGCGAGTGGTGTCTGCCGCTCGGGTCGATGGGCATGATCCAGCTGGCGGCCAAGTACACGGTGGCCCGCATGATGGAGCGCAACGACTTTCATGACCGCTTCAAGGCGGGCACCCCCATCAGCGTGCACGAATTTTTGTACCCGCTGATGCAGGGGTATGACAGCGTGGTCCTGAAGGCCGACCTGGAGTTGGGTGGCACCGACCAGAAGTTCAACTTGCTGATGGGCCGCACCTTGCAGCAGGAATATGGGCCGGAACCGCAATGCATCTTGACGATGCCGCTGCTCGAAGGCTTGGACGGCATTGAGAAAATGTCCAAGAGCAAGAACAACTACATCGGCATCGCCGAAGACGCCAACAGCATGTTTGCCAAGGTGCTGTCGATTTCCGACACGCTGATGTGGCGCTGGTACACGCTGCTGTCGTTTAGGAGCGAGGCCGACATTGCCGCCCTCAAGGCCGAAGTGGCCGACGGCCGCAACCCCAAAGACGCCAAAGTGGCGCTGGCGAAGGAAATCACGTCACGCTTTCACTCGGCGGCGGCGGCTGACGCAGCCGAGCAAGATTTCATCAACCGCAGCAAAGGCGGCGTGCCCGACGAGATCGATGAGGTCGCCCTGACGGGCGCGCCTATGGGCATTGGCGCGCTGCTCAAGGCGGCTGGTTTGGCACCTTCGGGCAGCGAGGCCACGCGTTTGATCGACGGCGGTGGCGTGCGCGTGGACTCCAGCGTGGTCAGCGACAAGGCCTTGAAACTGGGCGCTGGCACCTACGTGGTGCAGGTCGGCAAGCGCAAGTTTGCCAAAGTCACCTTGCGTTAAGGGCGGCCGCGCATGAAACTGCCCTCACTTCAATCGCTGACGCCCCAACGCCTGCTCTGGGCCTCGGTGGTGGTCGCGCTGATCACCATCACGCTCAAAACGTTGGCTTGGTATTTGACCGACTCGGTGGGCTTGTTGGCCGACGCGATGGAGTCCTTCGTCAATCTGGCCAGTGCCATCTTCGGCCTGATCATGGTGACGATTGCCATGCGCCCCGCGGATGACGACCATCCCTACGGGCACCACAAGGCGGAGTATTTTTCATCTGGCTTTGAAGGGGTGTTGATCGTTGCTGCGGCGCTGGCCATCATCTGGGCCGCCGGCCACCGTTTGTTTGACCCGCAACCCTTGCAGCAAGTCGGCTGGGGCTTGGGTCTGTCGGTGGTCAGTTCGGCTTTGAATGGCTTGCTGGCCTGGGTCATGTTTGCGGCAGCCAAGAAGCACCGTTCGATCGCCCTTGAAGCCGATGCCAAGCATTTGGTCACCGACGTTTGGACCTCGGTTGGCGTGGTCGTTGGCATCGCCGGTGTTGCGCTGACCGGCTGGTTGTGGCTCGACGCACTGGTCGCCATGGGCGTGGCCGTCAACATCCTGTGGGAAGGTTATCGATTGATCTGGCGCTCTTCGCAAGGTTTGATGGACGAAGCCGTCGAGCCCGAGGTGTTGGCCGAAATCAACAAGTCGCTGCAAGGTTTTGCGCACCACACCATCCGCTTTGACCACCTGACCACGCGCCGCTCGGGTCAGCGTCTTTTTGTCGATATGCACATGCACATGCCCGCCAGTTGGACACTCAGACGCGCCGCCGCCGTGCGCACCAGTGTCGAGCAGGCGCTGATGAGCGCCGTGCCCGGTTTACGCGCCAGTATTCAGTTGTTGCCGATGGATGTCGAAGGTCACTTTGACGACGAGCGGGATTTGATTTAATTGACTCACTAGGAGTTCACCATGACCTGTATTTATGCTTGGCTGCAGACTCTGCGTGCCTGCGTTTTTTTCGGTTTTGCCCTCGCGGCAGGCGCGGCCAGTGCCGCTGAACTCCAAGTCCTCAGCGCCGGCGCGATTGAACCCGGGCTGGCGGCTGCTGTGACGGCCTTTCAGCGCGACACGGGGCATCTGGTTCGCGTCACCTTCAACACCGCCCCCGAGCTGCGCAAACGCATGCAAGGTCAGCCCGCGTTTGACGTGGTGATCGCACCGCCTGCGGTGATAGCAGATTTTGCCGGTGCCGGTCAGTTGGCTGCGGCGCGGGCCAACGTGGGCCGGGTCGGCATGGGTGTGACCGTGCGCAACGGTGCGCCCGTGCCAGACATTTCCAGTGCCCAAGCCCTCAAGCAGTCGGTGCTCGATGCGCAATCGGTGGTCTTCAACCGTGCCTCCACCGGGCTGTATTTGGAAGGGCTGTTGCGCCGCATGGGCATCGAGGCACAGGTTCAGGCCAAGGCCACCCGCTATCCCGATGGTGCTTCCGTGCTGGAGCATGTCATCAAAGGGCAAGGACGCGAAATCGGCTTTGGGGCGATGACTGAAATTCTCTTGTACCAAGGCAAGGGACTGCAGTTGGTCGGCCCCTTGCCCGCTGAAGTGCAGAACTACACCGCCTACACGGCAGCGCCGCTGGCCAGCAGCGGCCAGCCCGTTGTGGCGCAACAGTTCGTTGGGTTTTTAGCGGGCCCGGTGGGTAAGCCGCTGTTTGTGGCCGCCGGTGTGACCGACTAGCCTGCTGAATGATGGCGCTCAATACGGGTTGTCAAACCCCATCGCCGCCAGCAACAAGATCTCCAGCGCTTCCATCTCCAGCGCGTCGCGCTCGTTGGTTTCGTGGTCGTAGCCTTGGGCGTGCAAGGTGGCGTGCACCAGCAAGTGCGCGTAATGCGCGTGCAATGTTTTGCCTTGCGCAGCCGCTTCGCGCGCCACCACCGGCCCGCACAACACCAAGTCAGCTGTGACCACCGGCGCTTGCGTGTAGTCGAAGGTCAGCACGTTGGTGGCGTAATCTTTCTGGCGGTAGTCGCGGTTCAGCGTTTGCGCTTCTGCTTCGCCCACCACGCGCACGGTCAGTTCGGCATCGCTTTGCAGCGCCTGCACCATCCAGCGCTTGACCGCTGCGCGTGGCAGGGCGGCGCGGTGTTTTGCGAGGTCTGGAAATGCGCCGAACTGCAACGACAGATCAAGCTCGTTCGCGACCACTGGTTTTGATTTTTCTTTTTTCATTCAGGGCTTCAAGTCTTCAGGGCGTCAAGCCTTGCTGCGTGATTTGCGAGCCGCTGGCTTGCGCACTTCCAGCACGTCAACAGACTCGGCGTCCGGGCTGCGCTGCTGGTCGTAGGCGTCCACGATGCGCGCCACCAGCGGATGCCGCACCACGTCCGCACTGGTCAGCCGTGTGATGGCAATGCCCTTGACGCGCTTCAGCACGCGCTCCGCATCCACCAAGCCACTCAGCTGCGTGCGCGGCAAATCAATCTGGCTGACGTCACCGGTCACCACGGCTTTGCTGCCGAAGCCGATGCGCGTTAAAAACATCTTCATTTGCTCGGGCGTCGTGTTTTGCGCCTCGTCCAAAATAATGAAGGCATGGTTCAACGTGCGGCCGCGCATAAAACCCAGCGGTGCCACTTCAATCTGTTGGCGCTCAAAGGCTTTTTGCACGCGCTCAAAGCCCATCAACTCGTACAGCGCGTCATACAGCGGCCGCAGATACGGGTCGATTTTTTGGTTCATGTCGCCCGGCAAAAACCCGAGCCGCTCGCCGGCTTCCACAGCAGGCCGCGTCAGCACAATGCGCTGCACGGCGCTGCGTTCCAGCGCGTCCACCGCGCAGGCCACCGCCAAATACGTTTTGCCCGTGCCCGCCGGGCCAATGCCAAACGTGATGTCGTGCGCCGCAATGTTCTCGAGGTACTGGCCTTGGTTGTGCGTGCGGGCGCGCAGGTCGGCGCGGCGTGTAGTCAACACCGTGGCACCGTCTGGGGCTTTGGTCAGCGCGGTGTCGCCGGCCAGCATCAGCTGCACCTGCTCTTCTGGGATCGGCCTTCGCGCCATCTCGTACAGCGCTTGCAGCACTTCGAGTGCCTGTGTGGCCTTGGCCTTGGGGCCGTCGATCTTGAACTGCTCAAAGCGGTGCGCAATCGTCACCTCCAGCGCGGCCTCGATGGTGCGGATGTGGGCATCCAGTGGCCCGCAAAGATGGCCCATGCGGGTGTTGTTGGGCGGCGTGAAAGTATGGCGAAGAATCAAAAGGGGGTGTCCTTGGGCGGAGGGCTGATTTTACGGGCAGGGCGCACTGCTAAGATTTGCCCATGATAGGACGCATCACTGGCCAGCTGGCCGAAAAAAATCCACCCGAACTGCTGGTCGACTGCCACGGTGTGGGCTACGAACTGCTGGTGCCCATGAGCACCTACTACAACCTGCCCGGGCTGGGCGAAACGGTCAGCTTGCTGACGCATTTTGTGGTCCGCGAAGACGCGCAAATTCTGTACGGTTTTGCCACGTCCACTGAGCGCGCGGCGTTTCGTCAACTCATCAAGATTTCGGGTGTTGGCCCGCGCACGGCGCTCAGCGTGCTCAGCGGCATGAGCGTTGACGAGCTCTCGCGTGCCGTCAGCACCCAAGAGGCTGGCCGCATCATCAAGGTCCCTGGCATCGGCAAAAAAACCGCCGAACGCTTGTTGTTAGAGCTCAAGGGCAAACTGGGGGCCGACATCGGTTTGCCGGCCAGCGCCGGCAGCGACAGCCAGTCCGACATTTTGCAAGCGCTGGTGGCATTGGGCTACAGCGACCGCGACGCTGCGCTGGCCCTCAAAGCCCTGCCGCAAGACGTTGGCGTGAGCGACGGCATCAAGCTGGCGCTCAAGGCCTTGACGAAGTAATACCCGTATGACTACTTTGGACTACGTCGCATGAGCATCCAGACCGATGATTTCGACGTCCCGCCCGTCAAGCGCGTGATGTCTGCCGCGCCAGCGTCGCCCAAGGAAGAAGCCATTGAGCGGGCGTTGCGCCCCAAGCTGTTTGACGACTACGTGGGCCAAGCCAAGGTGCGTGAGCAGTTGGAGATCTTCATTGGGGCCGCCAAAAAGCGCAACGAAGCGCTGGACCACGTGCTGCTGTTCGGCCCACCTGGCTTGGGTAAAACAACGCTAAGTCACATCATCGCCCACGAATTAGGCGTCAATTTGCGCCAAACCAGTGGTCCGGTGCTTGAGAAGCCCAAGGACTTGGCAGCGCTGCTGACCAATCTGGAAAAGAACGACGTGTTGTTCATCGACGAAATTCACCGACTCAGCCCGGTCGTTGAAGAGATTTTGTACCCCGCGCTGGAGGACTACCAGATCGACATCATGATCGGCGAAGGCCCGGCGGCCCGCAGCATCAAGCTGGACTTGCAGCCCTTCACGCTGGTGGGGGCAACCACCCGTGCCGGTATGTTGACGAACCCCTTGCGGGATCGTTTTGGCATCGTCGCCCGGCTGGAGTTTTACACGGCCGAGGAGCTGGCGCGCATTGTCAAACGCAGCGCTGGCCTGCTCAACGCGCCGATGGACGAAGCCGGCGGCATTGAAATCGCCAAACGCTCACGCGGCACGCCGCGCATTGCCAACCGCTTGCTGCGCCGCGTGCGCGACTATGCAGACGTCAAAGGCAGCGGCGTCATCACGCTGGCCATCGCGCACAAAGCCTTGGAGATGCTCGACGTCGACCCGCGCGGTTTTGACGTGATGGACCGCAAACTGCTCGAAGCCGTGATCCACCGTTTCGACGGCGGTCCGGTCGGCCTAGACAGCATTGCCGCCAGCATTGGCGAAGACGCCGGCACCATTGAAGACGTGATCGAGCCGTATTTGATCCAGCAGGGCTACCTGCAACGCACACCGCGCGGCCGCATGGCCACGCTTGCGGCTTTTCGGCATCTGGGCGTCACACCGCCAGCGGGTCGGGGTGAGGGCAGCTCTGATTTCTTCGCCGAAAGTTAGGGCGCCGACGGGTCGAGGGGCAAGCACCTCTCGGCAAAAGCTTAAAAATACAGTTTGTATTTTGGTGCTAACTTGTAACTTTATGTGTGAAATTAATGCTTTTAAAGACCACATTAAATTCATGTAAATACATCGTAAGTATTACTTTGTGTTTTTGGTGAATTTGGTCTATTCAAAACAAGGGGATGGCATCCGCAGGCCGTTTCTCAGCGCCAAAAGCGCAAACGCCGGTTGTTCTCAGCTGTACAACAGTCGCATGCCGGTGAACCGTTAAACGACGCTAAATTTCCAATAAACGGCAGGCGTTAAAAAGCCCCGGCACTCTTGCGAGTGGCGGGGCTTTTAACTTTCTAAATCCTCAACTGGCTAAGCCAGCGTCAAATTAGAAGGACTTGCGCAGACCAACAGAAGTGATCTTGTGGATGTTGGCAGTGGAATCACCAGAGTCAAATTTCTCGTAACCAAGGTACACAGCAGCCGTCTTGCTCAGGTTGTAGTCAGCGCGCAGACCAGTAACTTGAGCCTTGAATTCGGCCTTAGTAGCAGCCTGTGACGTTTGTTCGGTGTACTGGCCGATCAAGTCGAAAGCGCCGATGGTGTGCTTGACAGCCAGACGGTAACCTTTGGTGGCCGTAGGAGCAAGAGCCGCAGTAGCCTTCAATGCATCGCCAGAATTCCAACCGGCGTACACCGTGGTTGCACCCATCGTGTAGTTGGCGTTCAGCATGCTGACGTTGGTCTTGGAGGTGTTTGTTGTGCCATTGCCGGCAGCGTACCAACCGGTAGCGTTCGTCTGTGCGTCTTGAGCGACATAAGCGTAGCTGACTTTTAACGGACCATTCACGTAAGCCAAGCCCAATTCTGTTGCTTGACGTGAGTTCGGGATGCTCAGAGCGGCATTAGCGGCTGGTGCAACCTCGTCACCACCTGGAGCGTACAGGACGGACGCCGTGAAGCCAGCGATGGTTGGGCTGTCATAACGGGCCGAACGGTTGTAGCGGGTTTGAACGTAGGAGTTGGTCATGGTGCCAGAAACGCCGTAGGCGGTGTAGCCAGCGCCAATGCCAGTGCCCAAGGGTGAAGAGTCGCCATGTGCGCCCAGACCGATGGAGTTGGGCGAACCCAAACGGATGTTACCGAAGCCACCGCTCAGGCCAACAAACATTTCATCACGCTGCAGACCCGTGAAGGTGGCGCCATAGGTAGCAGGGGTACCAGTCACTGCAGGATTATTCGTTACGGCGCCGCTGTCGTTAGCCAAGGTGCGTGGGTCAAAATTGTACTGAGCCGTAGCTTTCATGCCGCCACCGAGGTCTTCCACAGCGATGAAGCGCAGCACGGAGGTCGACGATGCGCCATTGTTGGTGGAGACGGTGCTGCCGTTGGTGCCGTTGGTGCCACTGCTGTTAGACGCAGCGAAGTCCAAGTTACCAGAGATGGTGATGGTGGATTGAGCAGAAGCTGCAGAGACAACGGCCAGAGCAGCCAGGGCACACGTGTTAACAAACGTTAAAACAGCGTGAATCTGTGCATTCACAGTGGGGTGTTTGGCGGTATGGGGGTTAACCGGGTTGTACGGTCACAGCTGTACAAGAACGGGTCTTTTTTTAAGAGTACTTTAAGCCTCTTAGAAAATCACTGGTTTCATTATTTTGAGTCGCTTTAAAAAATCTACCTTCAAAAGTAAATGGGTTATTAAGTACTCATTTATGTTGATATTTGACGCATTACAAGTAAACAAATACGCTCTTTGAATGTTCGAAGACAACCCATTTTTGGAGCATTCCGCAGCCAACGATCCCTCGCCAGCCGCGCTGGTGCGCACGCTCCAGCGTGAGCGCACGGTGCCGATCCCCGAGACCTTGACGCCCGTGCCGGGCTACCCGCAAAAGCTAGCCGTCTTCAAAATCGCCGCCAGCCGCTTTTGGCAAGTGCGCTGCTGGGTGGCCGGGCGCACCTACCGGCGCAGCACGCAAAGCCAGTCACTGCGCATGGCGCAAAGCTTTGCCCGCCAGTTCTACGAGCAGCTGATGGCCCAGCACTACAGCGGCTCCAGCGGCGCTTCCGGTCAGGGGCAGTTGTTCCCGAAGCGGGCTGGCCGGGGTGGGGCTGGGGCTGGCTTGGGTGCTGGGTTGGGTGTTGGTTTAAGTGTTGATGCCGAGGCGCACGAAGTTCCTTTGGCTCCTTCCGGCAAGGCAGGCAAACCCAGCGTGACCTTTGGTGCCTTGACCAGCCAGGTGCTGGCCAACGAGCTGGCCAGATCGCAGCGCGGTGAATACGCCTTGGGCAGCTACCAAGTGCTGCGCAACCGCTTAGA
>CANCLK010000080.1 GCA_947378785.1 Comamonadaceae bacterium | reverse complement strand
CTCGGCGTGATCAAGCCGGAGAGGCCGACGATGTCGGCACCTTCGGCCTTGGCGCGTGCCAAAATTTCATGGCAGGGCACCATCACACCCATGTTGACGACTTCAAAATTGTTGCACTGCAAAACCACCGTGACGATGTTTTTACCGATGTCATGCACGTCACCCTTGACGGTGGCGATGATGATCTTGCCCTTGGTTTTGACGTCGGCGCCGGCGGCTTCAAGGAGCAGTTTTTCAGCTTCAATGTAGGGCAGCAAATGCGCCACGGCTTGCTTCATGACGCGGGCGCTTTTCACCACCTGCGGCAAAAACATCTTGCCTTGACCGAACAAATCGCCGACCACGTTCATGCCGTCCATCAACGGACCTTCAATGACATGCAGCGGCCGGCCGCCATCGGCTTGAATCGCTTGCCAAACTTCTTCGGTGTCTTCGGTGATGAACTCGTTCATGCCGTGCACCAGTGCATGGCTGAGCCGTGCCCGCACGGGCAAGCCGCGCCATTCGTTGCGCTTGCTGTCGTCCTTGGCACCGCTCTGAGCGGTTTCAGCAACTTCAATCAAGCGCTCACCCGGGGTTAATTCGGCTTCACCCGGCTTGTAGATCGGCGTGCGGTTCAGCACCACGTCTTCGACCCGCTCGCGCAGCACCGGCTCTAGGTCGTCATAGACGCCGACCATGCCGGCGTTGACGATGCCCATGTCCATGCCGGCCTGAATCGCGTGGTACAAAAAGACCGTGTGAATGGCTTCGCGAACCGGGTCGTTGCCGCGAAAGCTGAAGGACACGTTGGAGACACCGCCAGAGACTTTGGCGCCCGGCAAGTTGGCCTTGATCCAGCGCGTCGCGTTGATGAAGTCAACCGCGTAGTTGTTGTGCTCTTCGATGCCGGTGGCGATGGCAAAGATGTTCGGGTCAAAAATAATGTCTTCAGGCGGGAAGTCGAGTTCGTCGACCAGCACCCGATAAGCGCGCTCGCAGATTTCAATCTTGCGCTGGTAGGTGTCAGCCTGACCTTGTTCATCAAAAGCCATGACCACTGCCGCTGCGCCATAGCGCTTGAGCAACTTGGCTTGGTATTTGAAAGGCTCCAGCCCCTCTTTCATGGAAATGGAATTGACGATGCCCTTGCCCTGAATGCAACGCAGGCCGGCCTCGATCACGCTCCACTTAGAGCTGTCGATCATGATGGGCACGCGCGAAATATCGGGTTCGCTGGCGATGAGGTTCAGGAAACGCACCATGGCCGCTTGACTGTCAAGCATCGCCTCGTCCATGTTGATGTCGATGATCTGCGCGCCATTCTCAACCTGCTGCCGAGCCACCACCAACGCTTGCTCAAAGTCGCCATTCAAAATCAGGCGGGCAAAGGCTTTGGAGCCGGTGACGTTGGTGCGTTCGCCAATGTTGACGAAGAGGGAATCGGCGCCGATGGAAACTGGCTCGAGGCCGGACAGCTTCATGGGCGGCACGTGAAAGGACGTGCTTGCTGCGGCGACATCGATTGCGGAAATAGGGGCGGAATTCGAAGACATGGACTCACCTTGGGACAAAGGTGAGCGTGGTTGCGGGAATCTACTCCCAAGCCTGACGAAACGTAAGTTTCGCTGCAACGCTCCTCGGGAAGGCGCTTATTTTAACCGGCTCATGGATCGCGCAGCAACAACAGCATCTGCTCGACCGCGTAGCCGCAATCACGCGGCCCACGCAAACAGTGTTGGGCGATGGGCTCGACGGCGACCGTTTGGGTCGGCATGTCGGGGCGATCGACCCGCAGTTGCCCCGGAGCGGTGACGGTCACGCTGTAGGCTGGGTACTGGCCGGTGATCTTTCCGGACAGCAACACATCCCAAGAGGGCGGCTGTTGGCCGCAAGCCACCAGCACGGTGGCGGCTGCGGCCAGCAGCAGGCAACGCCAGTGTGTCAAGCCGCCTCTTTGTAGAACCCGCCCGATGTCACGCCGCGCGGGCCGAGCGGCGCCACCGCTTGGTGAATCGCCCCAATATGCTCGGGCGTGGTGCCGCAGCAGCCGCCCACGATGTTGACCAAGCCTTCTAGCGCGAACTCACGCAGCAAACGGCTGGTGACGTCGGGCGTTTCGTCAAAGCCGGTGTCGCTCATAGGGTTGGGCAAACCGGCGTTCGGGTAGCAACTGATGTAGGTGTCGCCAGCAACGCGGGCCAGTTCCTGAATGTAGGGACGCATGAGCGTGGCACCCAACGCGCAGTTCAGGCCGATGGCCAGCGGCTGCGCATGGCGCACGCTGTGCCAGAAAGCCGTCACGGTCTGGCCACTCAAGATGCGGCCCGACGCATCGGTCACGGTGCCGCTGATGATCAGCGGCAAGCGCTCGCCAGAGTTGTCAAAGTACTCGTCGATCGCAAACAACGCGGCCTTGGCGTTCAGCGTGTCAAAAATGGTTTCGACCAGCAGCACATCGCTACCGCCTTTGACCAGCGCTTCGGTCTGCTCGTAATAGGCTTTGCGCAGTTCTTCAAAGCTGGTGTTGCGGGCGCCGGGGTCATTCACATCGGGGCTGATGCTGGCGGTTTTGGGGGTCGGGCCAAGGGCCCCAACAACAAAACGCGGTGTGTCAGGGGTTGAGAATTTGTCACAAGCGGCGCGGGCAATGCGCGCTGATTCGTAGTTCATCTCGATCGCCAGATCCGCCATGTCGTAGTCGGCCTGGGCCACGGTGGTGGCACCAAAGGTGTTGGTCTCGATCATGTCGGCACCGGCAGCCAGATAGCCTTCGTGGATGTCCTGAATCACATCCGGACGGGTCAGGCTCAAGAGTTCGTTGTTGCCCTTGACATCTTTGTGAAAGTCTTTAAAACGCTCGCCGCGGTACTGCGCTTCATTCAGTTTGAAGCGCTGGATCATGGTGCCCATCGCGCCGTCCAGAATAGCGATACGTTTTTCAAGAATGGCGGGCAAGGCCTGGCCGCGGGTGTAGTTAAAGGCTTTCATGCGGGCTATTGTAGAAAGTTGCTGAAAAACAGCGCCACCTGCTCACAAACTCACTTCATCCACCTTGTACGAAAACAACCAGTCGTAGCGAGCCCTGACTTTTTCTTCGCTCCACTCGCGTGCGACGTAGTCGGCTGCGCCCGCCGAATGCGCCAGCGCAGGATTGTGAAAGCGGCGGGCGTTTTCTGACGAACCGCGCACCACGCGGGAAGTACGCTCCATACGGGCTGACTCGAAAGCCTGCAAGGCCAAGGGAAGATCGTGTTGATCTGCGCTGAGTTTTTCGCTGAGGCACCGCGCCAGCACAAAGCCATCTTCAATGGCCATCGCCGCACCCGAGGCCAGCAGAGGCAAGGTGGGGTGTGCCGCGTCGCCCAGCAGTACAGCTCGGCCAGCGATCCACGTTGCCATGGGTTCACGGTGCATCAAGGCCCACTTGAACGGCACTTCCAGCGCATGAATAAAGGTCTGCACATCCTCGTGCCAACCCTTGAAATCGGCCAGACAGTCTTCCACCCGTCCCTGCACCGCCCAAGACTCCACTTGCCAATCGTCTTTTTCGACAATGCCAACAAAGTTGATCAACTCACCGCCGCGCAATGGGTAGTGAATGACATGCGCACCGGGTCCGACCCAATTGAAGGCTTCCGAGCCGCATAAATGCGCTGGCAACTTGTGTGCAGGTATGACGCCGCGCCAAGCACGGCAGCCTGAGAAAACAGCCGCACCGTCGCCAAACAAACTGGCGCGTATTTTCGAGTGCACGCCATCGGCACCGACCAGCACATCACCCATCACGGTGTCGCCATCGGCCAATTGAACCCGTACCTGTCCGCCTGGCACGTCGAGAGCATCCTGCGTGACCGCCACACATTTGGCGCCTAGCCGAATCGCATCGGGCTGCAGCTTCATGACGGCTTTGGCCAGCACATCCTGCAAATCCATACGGTGCATGGTGACGTAGGGGTAACCGTAGCGCTCAATCGACTCTGCACCCAAGTCAAACAGTGTCCAGCTTTGGCCAGAATTCCACAACCGAACCTGCTTGCCAGACGCCACGCACGCCAGCGTCAGCAGCGCGTCTTTCAGGCCCAACTGAAACAAAGTCCGCGTGGCATTCGGACTGAGTTGCACGCCCGCGCCGACCTCGCGAAGTTCTGTGGCTTGCTCCAGCACCTGCACGTCAATGCCCTGGTGTAGCAGCGCCAGCGCCGCCGTCAGGCCGCCAATACCGCCGCCTGCAATGATGACTTTCATGTGATTCGACCTGCCTCGTTTTTAATGTGTGGGGAAAAATGCAGCTGCAAAAGTAGATGGCCTATCGGGAATTCCCTAGCTGGTCTTATGACCCGAGTCATAGCATGCTAACGGTACTGAGATGGCTGGCGAACGTCAAGCTACAACGCGACCCTTTTACCTGAAAACCCTCCATGCGCATCACTGCCAACGCCAACTCTTCTTCATCGCCTTCGTCTGCAGAAAATCTGACCCCCTCGCAACATCACAGCACCGCCCATTATTTTCTGGAGGGGCTGACAGAACTGGGGATCGATTACGTTTTCTCTAACTTGGGGACAGACCATGTGTCCTTGATCGAGGAGCTGGCGCGTTGGGATCAGGCAGGACGGACGCACCCCGAGATGCTGTTGTGCCCGCATGAAAATGTCGCCATGCACATGGCCGCTGGCTACGCCGCCATGACGGGTCGCGGACAGGCTGTCATGGTGCATGTTGATGCCGGCACCGCCAACTCGGCGATGGGCATGCACAACATGTTTCGCGGCCGGCTGCCGGTGATGCTGATCGCCGGCAAAGCGCCGTTCAGCCTGCGCGGCGAGATGACAGGCTCACGCGACAACTACGTGCACTTTGTGCAAGACCCCTTTGACATCGCCAGCCTGGTTCGGCCGTACGTGAAATGGGAATACTCGCTGCCCAGCGGCGTCGTGGCCAAAGAGGCCTTGCGGCGCGGTCACTCAATGATGCAAAGCGACCCCCAAGGCCCTGTCTACATGACCCTGCCCCGAGAAGTTCTGGCCGAGCAGGTGGCGCCGCAACACGGCCGCAGTTTCAATGCCGGCAAGTACGGTGCCGTTTGCGCTGGCGGCATTGACGAGGCCTCGGCCTTGGCCATCGCCGAGGAACTGATGGTCGCCAACGCACCGATGGCGATCACAGCGTACCTAGGCCGTAAGGCCGAAGCGGTCACCGCGTTGGAAGATTTGGCGTTGCTGTGCGGCGTGCGTGTCTTCGAGTTCAGTCCGAGCTTTCTCAGCATCTCTCGGGAGTCGCCTTGCTTTGGTGGCTTTGACACCAGCCAAGCGTTGGCTGGCGCAGACATGGGCTTGTTGCTTGATGTCGACGTGCCATGGCTGCCGAAATTCACGACCGAAAACAGTGCCACGCGCTGGACGCACATTGACGTGGACACCATCAAAAAAGATTTCCCCATGTGGGGCTTTGCCACCGACACACGGCTGCAGGCCGACTGCGCCACGGCGCTGCGACAAATCGCCAGCGTGGTGCGCGCCAAAGCAGATGCCGCCTTTCATGCCAAGGTGGCACAACGCATCGCCAGTTGGGCCACCGACAACCAGGCGCGCGCCAACACCGTGGGTCAAGCGGCCGCGAACAAAGGCCAGATCGGTTCGATCTCTCCGACTTATGTGTGCGCGGCCCTTGGTGCGGCGATTGCGCCGGAAGATATCGTGATCAACGAGGCCATCCGCAACTCGCCGGCGGTACTCCACCAAATTCCGCGCAGCCAGCCGCTGACCTTGCTCGGCGGTGCGGGCGGCGGACTCGGCTACAGCGGCGGCATGGCCCTAGGGGCCAAGTTGGCCCGCCCGGGCGTACGGGTGGTGCAGATCGTCGGCGATGGCGGCTTTCATTTCTCCACACCCAGCTCCGTCTACGCGACCGCGCAGCGCTACCAGCTACCGATCTTCACCCTGCTGTTGGACAACGGCGGCTGGCAAGCGGTCAAGGAAGCCGTACTCCGTGTGTACCCGGACGGCGCGGCGGCCAAAGCCAATGAATTTCAAGCGCGGTTGCAAGGCGAGCACCGACACTTTGAACAAGTGGCGCAGGCTTTTGGTGCCTACGGCGAATGCGTGACAGACCCTGACGAGGTGCCCGCCGCCATCGCGCGTTGTCTGCGGGCAGTCGATGCCGGGCAAGCCGCGGTGCTGAATGTTCAAGTGGGTCTCCAATGACCGAGGCGTCCAAGGCGCGGGTGCTGGTGGTCGGTTGCGGCGCGATGGGCGGTTTGTTTGCGGCCAAGCTATCGGTTGTGGCCGAGGTCGTGGGCTACGACACCTATGTCGACCACGTCGCGCACATCAACAGACATGGCCTGCGCATTTCAGGGCAGACGGAATTGCTCGCACCTTTCAAGGCGGTGAGCGATGCGGCCGATCTGACCGGCCAAGCCTTTGACGCGGTGTTGATGCTGACCAAGTCAGGCCAAACCGCGCAGGCTGTTGCCGCACTGAGCCACGTTCTGCAAGGCGAGCCGCTGTGGGTCACGCTGCAAAACGGCATGGGCAACAGCGACATTCTTTTGGAGATTCCTGGCAGCCAGGTCGCCCGCGGTATCACCATGGACGCCAGCCGCTATCTTGGGCCCGGCCATATTGAGCACTTGATTCGCGGGCGCAGCACTTTTTTGGGTCCCCTGCGGGGCAACGCCGACGACGCGCAGTGGTTGGCCGAGTTGCTGACCCAAGCCGGC
The DNA here is from genome assembly GCA_947378785.1 of Comamonadaceae bacterium. GTDB lineage: Bacteria > Pseudomonadota > Gammaproteobacteria > Burkholderiales > Burkholderiaceae_C > Polaromonas. The sequence goes on along the minus strand of CANCLK010000080.1, from coordinate 5,698 downwards.
TTGCCAACACAGGTGACCGCCGACCCGATGGACGCCGTGTGGTCCAAGTTTGTTTTCAACTGCGTGATGAATCCCGTTGGCGCACTGCTGCTAGGCGTCAATGCAGCCCGCTATGAAGTGGCCGAGGTCTGCGACCTGATTGACGACATGGCGCAAGAGTGCCGCGTCGTGGTTGAGGCTTTGGGCGGGCGCTTTGCCTTTGACCCGATGGATTTTGTGCAACAGGTGCGCAGCGGCGCCTTACCCATGTCAAAGCATGCCGGCTCGATGGCGCTCGACATCCAGCGTGGCGCGCCCACTGAGATTGAAGAACTCACCGGCTTCGTCGTGCGCGAAGGTCAGCGCCTGCATCTGCCGGTGCCGATCTGCAAGACCGTTTACCGTCTGGTCAAGGGTCTTGAAAAGGCCAGAGCCTTGCAAGAACCCAAGCCATGAGTTCACTGTTTTCAGCGTTGATCACCCTTTTAACCACCAGGAGACCGCCGTGCGTTTTTCCAAAAAATTGAATTTTCTCGGTTGCGCGCTGCTGTCTGCTGCCGCTGGCTTGCCTTTGACGGCCACTGCGCAGGACTTCCCAACCCGGCCCATCACCATCGTGGTGGGCTACACCGCCGGCGGTGCCAATGACGTTTTGGCCCGCATCGTCGCCGAAAAACTGGCCGCGTCTTTGGGTCAACCCGTGGTCGTGGAGAACCGCGCCGGCGTGGCATCAATCATTGGTGCCGCCTACGTGGCCAAGGCCAAACCCGATGGCTACACCTTGCTCATGGGTGCCAGTGGCCCGATTGTTTATAACCACGCTCTCTACGCCAAGCTGCCGTACGCGGCACAAGACTTCGCACCGATCTCGCTGATTGGCACGTTTCCATTGGTGCTGCTGACGCAAGCCAACAACCCCAGCAAGAACATGCAGGAGCTGATCAACTACTCCAAACAAAATCCGGACAAGGCCAACTACGGCTCCAGTTCAGCCTCGTTCCAATTGATCACTGAATTGTTCAACAGCAGAACCGGCGCCCGCTTTGCGCATATCCCCTACAAGGGGAGTAATGACTCCATCACAGCCGTGATGGCCAGCGACGTCACCATGACTTTGGTGGACGCAGGTCCGGCCTCGACCGCGTTGCAGGGGGGGCGGGTCAAAGCCTTGGCGGTGACTTCCGCCGAGCGGCTGAAGGAGCTGCCCAACATTCCCACCATGAGCGAGCTCGGCGTTGACCTGAAAGTAGCGTTCTGGAGCGGCCTGCTCGCGCCGGCTGGCACGCCCACGCCGATCATCAAAAAACTTCAGGAAGAAGTCGCTCGCGTACTGGAACTGCCAGATGTGAAGAAACGCATCACGCTGCTCTCGATCACGCCCACGAGCAGCACCGCCGAAGAATTTGCAAAACTGATTGCCACCGAAATTCCACTTTGGAAAAAAGTGGCGTCAGACAACAACATCAAGCAAAACTAAGCTGATGGGCAGGGGTGATCGGGTCTTTCCCCGACAATAGCGGGATTGCCTAACCTGACTATGAAAAATCTCACACCGCTTGAAGCTTGGACTCACCTGCAACAGACACCCGACACTCTGTTTGTCGATGTCCGCATGGAAATTGAATCTCTGTATGTGGGCCGTCCGCCGGGCGTCGTCAATGTGCCGTGGTATGAATACCCCGATCTGATGCCAGACCCGGCCGGCTTTGCCGAGGCTGTCGCGAGAGAAGCACGCGACAAGCGCCAGAGCGTGCTGCTGATTTGCCGATCTGGTCAACGCACTCGGGATGCGGGCGCCGCACTGGAAGCCGCCGGATTCGACAACGTGGCGCATGTCCTGAATGGCTTTGAAGGTGAGCTTGACGATCAGTTTCGCCGATCAACGCTGTCTGGCTGGCGCTTTGCCGGCTTGCCTTGGGAACAGATGTAAACCCAAACGGCTGCTTTGCCACGCGGTTTAACGCCCCTCCTGTTTGAGACTTTTTACGCACTGACGCGTGCCCCCTGAACCCTGGATATTTTTTGCCTCCCAACGCACTTTCTACCGACCCGTCGCCACTGAGCATCCTGAGCGACGTGTTTGGCTACAGCAGCTTTCGCGGCCCGCAAGAAGACATCGTCAACCATGTGGTGAACGGCGGCGACGCGCTGGTGTTGATGCCGACAGGCGGCGGCAAATCCCTCTGCTATCAAATCCCGGCGATCGCGCGGCAGCAGGCCGGTCATGGCGTGACGATCGTGATCTCGCCGCTGATTGCGCTGATGCACGACCAAGTTGGCGCACTGCACGAGGCGGGCGTGTCGGCGGCTTTTCTCAATTCGACGCAGACCCAAGAAGAAAGCAGCGCACTCGAAAAGCAGCTGCTGCGCAACGAACTCACGCTGCTGTACGCGGCGCCTGAGCGCATCAACACGCCGCGCATGAAGGGCCTGCTAGGCTCGCTGCATGAGCGTGGTCTGCTCAGCCTGTTTGCGATTGATGAGGCGCATTGCGTGAGCCAGTGGGGCCACGACTTTCGACCCGAGTACCGCTCGCTGAGCCTGCTGCATGAAACCTTTCCCGACGTGCCACGGGTGGCGCTCACCGCCACCGCCGACGCCCTGACCCGACAAGACATGATCGAGCGCTTGAAGCTTGAAGATGCCCGCGAATTTGTCAGCAGCTTTGACCGGCCCAACATCCGCTACACGATTGTTGAAAAGACCGATCCAACACGCCAGCTGCTGCGCTTCATTGAAACCGAACACGCTGGCGAAGCCGGTATCGTTTACTGCCAGTCGCGCAAACGGGTCGAAGAAATCGCCGACATGCTGCAGGAAGCTGGCCTCAAAGCCATGGCATATCACGCCGGGCTGGATGCCTCGGTGCGCCAGCAACGGCAAGACCGATTTCTGCGTGAGGACGCCATGATCATGGTCGCCACCATCGCCTTTGGCATGGGCATCGACAAGCCCGATGTGCGCTTTGTGGCGCACCTCGACATGCCGAAAAACATCGAAGGCTACTACCAGGAGACCGGCCGTGCCGGTCGTGATGGTTTGCCGGCGAACGCCTGGATGGCCTACGGTCTGCAAGACGTGGTCAACCAGCGCCGCATGATCGACACCAGCGAAGTCGCCAGCGAAGAATTCAAACAAGTCATGCGCAGCAAACTCGATGCGCTGCTGACGCTGGCCGAAGACACGCGCTGCCGCCGAGTCAGTTTGCTGAGCTACTTTGGCGAAGACAGCCAGCCGTGTGGCAATTGCGACAACTGCCTGAACCCACCCGCAGTGTGGGACGCCACCGTTGCTGCACGCAAGATGCTGAGCTGCATTTACCGCGTGCAGCAAGCCAGCGGCATCAGCTTTGGCGCCGGTCACATCATGGACATCTTGCGCGGCAAAGTCACCGACAAAGTCATGCAGTACGCGCACGACAAACTCAGCACCTTCGGCATTGGTGCGGAGCTGGCCGAAACGCAATGGCGCGGCGTGCTGCGCCAGCTGATTGCCAAAAACATGGTGCGCGTTGACAGCGAAGCCTTCAGCACCTTGCAGTTGCTGCCTGACGCCCGCGCGGTGTTGCGCGGCGAAGTGACGGTGATGCTGCGTGAACAAGCACTGGGCGGCAGCGCCGATCGCAAAAAACGCAGCGTCAAAACCTCGGTCAAAGGCATGGCTGAAGCCAGCCTCAACGCCGGTGCGATGGAGCGCTTGGGCAAGCTCAAAGCGTGGCGCGCCGAAGTGGCCCGTGAGCACAACCTGCCGGCGTTCGTGATCTTCCATGACGCCACGCTGCGGGCCTTGGCTGAGCAAGATCCGCAAAGCTTGGGTGACCTAGAAGGCATCAGCGGCATGGGCGCGAAAAAGTTGCAAGCCTACGGCGCAGAAGTGCTGCGCGTGTGTGCGGCTGCCGCTTGAATGGCCTCTTGAATAGCCCATGAAATGCTGGGCTACCAGCCTGTTCCTGACGCTTGCGCTAGGATTTACCGACCTGCGCGTCGCCTGATGCGACTGCGCACACCCCTATTTCGTTTTCACGGAGATCACCTTGTCCAACTTTGCAACCAAAAATAATCTGCGAGCATTGCTGGCAGGTCTCTGTCTGACGGCTGCCCTGCCGGCCTTCGCCGGCAAGACACTCGACGCGATCAAGTCGCGCGGACAAGTGGTTTGCGGTGTCAGCACGGGCGTGGCAGGCTTCTCGGCGGCCGACTCCAGCGGCAACTGGTCGGGGCTGGATGTTGATATTTGCAAAGCCGTGGCCGCCGCTACGCTGGGCGACGCTAAAAAAGTGAAGTTCGTCCCACTGACTTCGCAGCAACGCTTCACGGCGTTGCAGTCTGGCGAGGTCGATGTGCTGTCGCGCAACACCACTTTCAGCCTGTCGCGTGACGCCTCGCTCGGTTTCCACCAAACCGTCGTGACGTATTACGACGGTCAGGGTTTCATGGTGCCGGCCAAGTTCAACATCAAAAGCGCCAAGCAGCTGAAAGGCCAAACCGTTTGCGTTCAGTCCGGCACCACCACCGAAAAGAATCTGAGCGACTACTCACGCACCCACAAGCTAAACATCAAGCCCGTGGTGTTCGAGAAATTCGAAGCCGCCAACGCCGCCTATTTCTCAGGTCGCTGCGTGGCTTACACCACAGACGCGTCAGCGCTGGCCTCCATCCGCAACAAGGAAGCCCGAACCCCCGCAGAGCACGTCATCTTGCCCGATCTTATTTCCAAAGAACCGCTTGGCCCGCTGGTGCGCCGCGGTGACGACGAATGGTTTGCCATCGTCAAGTGGGTGATTTACGGCCTGATTGAGGCCGAGGAATATGGCATGACCCAAGCCAATGTCGACCAACTCAAAACCAGCACCAGTGACCCGGTGATTCAGCGCATTCTAGGCACCACCGAAGACACCGGGCGACTGCTTGGCCTCGACAAAGAATGGATGCTGCGCGCCCTCAAAACCACCGGCAATTACGGCGAAATTTTCGAGCGCAACGTCGGCCCCAAGTCACCCCTCGGTTTGCCGCGCGGGGTCAACAAGCAGTGGAACCAAGGCGGTCTGATGTACGCCTACCCGCTGCGCTAAAGTGGCATGACGTCTACGACGCAAGCCACGCCGGCTTTTCCAGCCAAGAAAAAATGGTCTTGGCGCAGCCGGGCTTTTCGCGGCTTGATTTACCAAGCGCTGGCGCTGGCAGTGATTGCCTTGGCGCTCTGGTACTTGGGTCACAACACGCTCATCAACCTGCGCGAGCGGGGGATTCAGAGCGGCTTTGATTTTCTGACGCAAACCGCCGGCTTTGACATTGGCGAAAGCCTGTTTCCGTTTGACGCCGGTCAACCCTACTGGCGCGCATTTTTGATCGGTCTGAGCAACACCTTGCGCGTGGCGCTGATCGGTATTGTCTTGGCCACACTGATTGGCACCTTGATCGGCGTGGGCCGCTTTTCGCGCAATGTGTTGGTACGCGGCTTGTGTTCCGCTTACGTTGAAATTTTCCGGAACATTCCGATCTTGTTGCAATTGCTCATGTGGTATTTGCTGTTCACGGAAGTCTTGCCTGCGGCGTCTGAGGCTTGGCAAGTGGGTTCGGTTTACCTGAGCAAGGGCGGCATTAATTTCCCCGTTCCTGTCTGGTCCAGCGGTCATGCTTGGGCTGCGGTGGGCTTGCTGGCCGGCACGGTGTTGGCGTGGCTCTATCGGCGCCGGGCCACCGCCCATTTTGAAGCGACT
>CANCLK010000079.1 GCA_947378785.1 Comamonadaceae bacterium | reverse complement strand
CTTGTTTGCAGATGTTGCCAAGGCCTTGCAGAACGTGCACGAGGTGCTACTGACCGGCCCAGGCTTGGTTCGGGATCAGTTACGGGATTGGTGCGTTCAGCATCAGCCCGCTGTGGGCAAGGTCATCGTCGGCAGTGTCGTCAGTGACCATCCGACAGACCCTCAATTGGCAGGTCTGGCGCGTCAGTATTTTAAAAAGTTTGACCGGATGGGTACTAACCCATCCGCTTTATAAATTCAAATTAACTTTTGCAAGCGCCAGCCTTGGCGTCCACTCAGGTTGACGTGGTTGCCAGTTTGATCAAGCCTGACACATTGACGGCTTGCCCGATGGCCCAGCTGGCTTTCAGCAAGGCGGTCGTTTTGTCCGCACCCAGCACCGGGTCCGACAGGCCGTGGAACTTGGCTTCCAGAAGGCTGTCGGTCATCGGGTTTTGCAGCGAGCCAATGGCGTGCTCGACAAACACATGCACACGGCGGCCGTCATTCAACACGGCGGTGACATCGGCGCTGGCTTCGTCAATCGAATCATCGACCGTGGCGATGACCTTGCGGCGCAGAGCCACCATGTCGGAGCGGTTGACGATCTCATCTGAGAACTCGTCTTCAGCCGCGTAGCCAAAGGTCAGACCGGCGGCGCAGCCGTGGTAAACGCTGAACTTGGCTTGCAGGCCGTCAGCAGGTTCTTTTTTGCCGGTCAATTCCAGCACCAGTGAGTGAACTTTGAGTTCGATGCTTTGCACTTGGTCGGGCGTGACGCCTTGGGCGCGCAGTTGTGCGCAGGCGTCGATGCTGGGGTGAATCACGATGCCGCAAGCGAAGGGCTTGAAGGAGTTGAAGGCGATCTCGAAGCGCTCGCCGAGTTCGCCAGTGATCTCGCTCCAGTCGTTCTTGGTCGACACGGTTTGCATCATGCCGCGCGGTGCTTCCAGCGCTTTCGGGCTGGCGGTGAAGCCTTTGCTGGCCAGCAGCGCAGACATCATGCCGGCACGGGCTGCGCCGCCTGGATGGAAAGGCTTGGTCATGGTGCCGAACTGCTCGCGCATGCCGACTGGTTGCGAGGCTGCAATGCCCAGCGCCATGGCGGTTTGTTGGGTGTCCAGTTTGAGCAGGCGAGCGCAAGCTGCAGCAGCACCCAGCGTGCCGGTCGAGCCGGTGATGTGCCAGCCGCGGTCGTAATGGTCGGGGTACATGGCGTTGCCAACTCGGCAAGACACGTCGATGCCGAGGACCAGCGCGTCGATACATTCGCGGCCCGTGGAGCCGATGTGTTCAGCCAGCGCCAGAATGGCCGACGCCACTGGGCCGGCCGGGTGGATGATGGTTTTCAGGTGGGTGTCGTCAAAGTCAAAGGTGTGCGAGGTGATGCCGTTGATGAGGGCTGCACTGCCCATGTCGACTTTTTCGCTGCGACCTAGCACGCTGGCTTGCGCTGCGGGCTGGAACATTTGTGCGGCGGCCAGAGCGGCGTCAGCGGCTTCATGGTGGGCGGCGCCGACAGCACAGCCGAGCCAGTTGGTGAAGGTCCGGTGCGCGTCGTGGTCGACAGCATCGCTCCAGCCGCGGGACGGGTGGGTGGCGACAAACTTCGCCAAAATTTGCGTGATGGGAGGAGCATTGTGGTCGGCGGCGACCTGGGTATTACGGGCCATAGTGTCTTTCGGCAGAAGTTGCCATTGGTTGTAAAAAAAGGGTGCCCGCCAGCGCGGGGGCGTCGGTCACCTCCATCACTGCGAGCGCAGGGCGGCAATCCAGGGGTCATGGAATGCCGCGCTGCGCTCGCAGTGACGACGGTGTTTTGTTTTTTTCAAATAATTAGCTGTCGAGTTGAATGCCGCGTTCCTTGGCCAGCTTGGTCCAGCGCGCGATGTCCTTCCGGATGTACTCACCGAATTGTTCGGGCGTCATGACGGTCGGCTCAATCGCTTCGACCGATAACTTTTCACGCATGTCGGGCGCGCGCAAAACGGTTGCTAATGTTTCATTCAGCATCTTCACGATCGGGGCAGGCATGCCCGCCGGGCCGACCACGCCGTACCACTGCTGCGCGTCAAAACCCTTGAAGCCGGACTCGTCCAGCGTGGGGACATCCTTGAACAGCGGGTGGCGTTGCATGCCGGTGACAGCCAGCGGGCGCACACGGCCCGAGCGAATGTGCGGAATAGCGGCGGCCAAGCCTGGGAACATGGCTTGCGTCTGGCCTCCGATCAAATCGTTGAAGGCTGGTGCAATGCCGCGGTAGGGAATGTGCACCATGAAGGAGTCCACCTGCTGCTTGAACAGCTCCATGGTCATGTGCGTCAGCGAGCCGGCGCCAGCCGAGCCGTAGCTGACCTTGCCAGGATTTTTCTTCAGGTACGCAATGAACTCTTTGATGTTTTTCACTGGCAGTGCGGCGTTGACCACCAGCACGTTGGGCGTCCCGCCGATCATGCCAATCGGGGTGAAATCTTTGATCGCGTCGTAAGGCAGCTTGCGCGTGGCCGGGCTGGTGCCGTGGGTGGCAACGTAGCCTTGCATCAACGTGTAGCCGTCTGGTGCTGCGCGAGCAGTGGTTTGACAGGCGATCACGCCGCCGCCGCCGGCTTGGTTGTCAACAATAAACGGTTGCTTGAGCAGGTTGCCCCAGCGCTCGGTCACGGTGCGACCGACCATGTCGCTGCCGCCGCCTGCAGCTACAGGCACGATGTAACGAATAGGTTTGGCAGGAAAGGCCGGTTGTGCCCAACTTATGGCGGGAGCCCCCAGTAGGACTGGGGTGGCGAGTATGAGGCTGCGTCGTTTCATGAATGTCTCCGATTCTGTGACTTGATGGGTTTTGTGAAAATTGGAAATGATTCCAATAGTGAATTTTCAGGTTAATTCAGGCGTTGTATTTGTCAATCTATTGTGTGCATCGTCAACGTGTTCTGAGAGCAATTGATTGCATCGGTCTGGGTCGCCTTGGCGTAAGGCGCTGACGATGTCCATGTGCTCTGCGATCGAAGCTTGCATACCGGTGTCTTGGGCCAGATTCTTCAGGCGAGACAGATGAAGCTTCTGCACGATGCCGCGGTAGGTTTCGGTCAAAGATTGATTTCCCGCCGCCTCGACGATGGCCCAGTGAAAGCGCAGGTTCTCACCGTAATAGCGTTGCACGTCATGCTGGCTGGCGGCGTTTTTCATAGCGCTGATCGAGTCGTCCAGAACGCTCAGCAGCGCGGTGTTGTCGGCGCTCGGACGCTTCGCAGCTTGCTTGCCTGCAAAACCATCCAGCAGGGCACGCAATTGGTACAGGTCACGAATTTCGGGTACCGCGAGTTGTCGCACAAAGACGCCAGCGTGTTTGCGCGCCACCACCAGCCCTGAGCTTTCAAGCTCACGCAGGGCTTCGCGCACTGGCACCCGTGACACGCCCAGCCGAGCCGCCACATCGGGTTCGTTGATGCGCTGGCCTGGGATCAGCACGCCTTTTAGGATCAGCCCGAGCATGTCGTCGCGCACAAGCTTCGACAGCGATGTGTCGCGCACATCGTTGAAGCGATCGGCAGAGGATTCAGTGAGCCAAGGGAGCATGGTTATTGCGCAAAAGATATATCGTATACGAAAATACCCTCGTTGGGATACGGAAAAATACGCTGATACCGAGCGCGTCAAGAGTTCCGAATTTGAACTCAGGGCGGAAATTAGCGTTGGGGTTTGTCTGGCGTGATGTCGCGTACTTCGACGTCCACCGCATCGCCGCTGGCCACTCTGGGCCGCTCGTCTGGGTGGCGTCCACGCTCAGCCAAAGGGCTGGCCGGGGGGCCGGAGGGTGCGGGCGGTGGTTTGGCTCCCGGCCACATGCCCTGCATGCCTTTGCTGGAAAACTGCTGAAAACGACCAAAGACCATCGGACCCGTAGGGCGCTTTCCAGTGATCAAGGCACGCAACAAGCTCAGTACCACCAGCACCAAGGCCGCAGCCAGCAAGCTGGCCAATGCAATGGCGGCAAACAGCCCGAACACGAGTCGCATCACAAGCTGGAGCAGACGGGTTATAAAAGAAGGCAAAAAATTCCTTGAACGAGATATCAAGAGGCTAACAATCTGTCAGCTTAGCAAAGCTTGAGCAAACTCGCGCGCGTTGAAGGTTTCAAGGTCTTCGACTTGCTCACCCACCCCAATGAAATACACCGGCACCGTGCGCCAAGTGGGATGGGCGTTGGCTCGCTCACGTGCCCACAGTGCTATGGCAGCCAGCACGCCGCCCTTGGCAGTGCCGTCGAGCTTGGTGACGATGAGGCCGGTGAGTTGCAGCGCCTCGTCAAAAGACTTGACCTGCGCCAGTGCATTCTGGCCGGTGTTGCCGTCGATGACCAGCAAGATTTCATGCGGCGGCATGCCGATGCTCGGACTTGCGGCGCTGCCTGTGGTTTCAGCTCCGGCACCAGCTTTGGCGATGGTGCGTTTGATTTTTTTCAGTTCTTCCATCAAGTGCAACTGAGTCGGCAGCCTTCCGGCGGTGTCGACCAGCACGACGTCCCGACCGCGCGCCTTGCCGGCAGTGACGGCGTCAAAGCTCACAGACGCCGGGTCACCGCCTTCCTGACTGATGATCTCTACCGTGTTGCGGTCGGCCCAGACGGTGAGCTGTTCGCGCGCTGCGGCTCTGAAGGTGTCGGCAGCGGCCAGCAGCACGGAGGCGCCATGGTCGGACAGATGCCGGGTCAGTTTGCCGATCGAGGTGGTCTTGCCCGCGCCGTTGACGCCGGCGACCATGATCACCGTGGGTAAAAACTCACCGATGACCAGTGGCTTTTCAAGTGGTTTGAGCAGCAGGGTGATGGATTCGATCAGCACGTTTTTGACTGCAATCGGGTGCGTCACACCGCCGTCTTTGACACGGCGCTTGACGTCATCGAGCAGGTATTGTGTTGCGCCCACGCCAGCGTCAGCCATCAGCAATGCGGACTCCAAGTCTTCGTAAAGCGCCTCATTGATTTGTGTGCCAGTGAAAACACTCGAAATGCTGCTGCCGGTCTTGCGCAAACCGTCTGAGAGTTTGCTCAACCATCGCTGGCGTTCTGGCGGCACAGCGCCAGGAACTGGAATGTCAATCGGCGTGACCAGGGCGCTGCCAATGAGGTTGCCCGAATTGACGCTGTCAGCCCACTGCGGTGAATCAGATGAAGGCGTAGTTGCGAGCGTGGCTGCCGGCGCAGAAGGTTTGAGGATTTTCTTGAAAAAACTGAACATGAGTGGTCTTTGGAGTCAGGGTATTCTATGAAACACACCCAGCCGGATAAATTTGTTCACACCATGATGATGCCTCGCTTGCCTATGCCCTTACTTTCTCTCCAGCCGATCTATGTAAAGCCTCAGCGGCGGGCGGTGCTCCCAGCCGCCGTCTTGGCCGTCGGCGCTTGGCTTGTTTTGACGGCGCAAAGCAGCGCTTTTGCTCAGGCACTCAACCCTGCAGTTGCTGCAGTGCAAGCGCAGCAGTTCACGCTGGCCAATGGCATGACGCTCATCGTCAAGGCAGACCGCCGCGCACCCACGGTGGCTCACATGCTGTGGGTACGGGTCGGCTCGATGGATGAAGTCGATGGCACCTCTGGCGTGGCGCATGTGCTGGAGCACATGATGTTCAAAGGCACGCCGAGTTTGAAGCCCGGTGAATTTTCGCGCCGTGTCGCTGCATTGGGGGGGCGTGACAACGCCTTCACCAGCCGCGACGCCACGGCCTATCACCAGCAGATTCCGGCCAACCGGCTCGAAGACGTGATGCAACTCGAAGCCGACCGCTTTGCGAATACGCAGTGGGAGGACGACGAATTCAAACGCGAAATTGAAGTCGTGAAAGAAGAACGCCGGATGCGCACCGAAGACTCACCCCGTGCGCAGCTCTATGAAGCCGCCAACGCCGTCGCCTTCACCGCAGCACCGTATCGTCGGCCCATCGTCGGTTGGATGAGTGACCTCGACGCCATGTCGCCAGCGGATGTGCGCAGCTTTTACCGCCAGTGGTATGTGCCCAGCAATGCGGCCGTGGTGGTCGCTGGTGACGTGGATGTGGCGCAGGTCAAAGCACTGGCTGAAAAATATTACGGCGCCATACCCGCAGCGGCCACACCGCTGCGCAAACCCCGTGTTGAACCGGTGCAGGCAGGCGTCAGGCGCCTCGACCACAAGGCCAGTGCCAGCCAGGCGTATGTGAGCCTGATGTTCAAAGTGCCGCAGTTGGACGCCAGCGGATTGGCCGATGTGCCCGCCGGTACGTCAGGGCCCAGCGCGAGCCGAGACGCGTTGGCATTGACCGTGTTGTCCGCCGTGCTGGACGGCTACAGCGGCGCTCGCCTCGACCGGGCGCTGACCCAAGGCGAGGACCGAGTCGCCGACAGTGCCGGTGCCCACAACGGCTTGCTCGGACGTGGTCCGCAGGTCTTCACGTTGGACGGTGTGCCGGCCAAAGACAAGACATCGCAGCAGGTGATTGACGCGCTGCGCAAGCAAGTCACGCAGATCGCCCGCGAGGGCGTCAACGAGGCCGAACTCAACCGCGTCAAGACACAGTGGGTGGCGTCCGAGATTTACAAGCTGGACGCACTCTTTAGCCAAGCGCGTGAACTGGGTAGCCATTGGCTCAATGGTTTTCCGCTGGACGCCAGCGCACGTTTGGTGGCGCAGTTGCGCAAGGTCAGTGCTGCTGAAGTGCAGTCCGTGGCCGCGCGTTACTTTGGTGATGACCAGCTGACGCAAGCGGTGCTGGTGCCGCAGCCGCTGGACCCGAACCGTAAGCCCCCCGTGCCCGCTGCGGGTGCGCGTCACTGACCACTGAGATCGAAAGAAAAACATGTTATTTTCAAAATTCAGTGGCTCTGCGATGCGTGTCGTTTTAGTTGCATTGACCGCCCTGCTGCAAAGCCACGCAGCCTTGGCAGCCTTGCCGATTCAACACTGGACGCAGGCCAGTGGCGCTGAGGTTTACTTGGTTGAAAGCCACGGCATTCCGATGCTCGATGTGCAGATTGACTTTGATGCTGGCGACCGCCGCGACCCAGCAGACAAGGCCGGTTTGGCGACCATGGTGTCCAACATGAGCGCCAAGGGAGTTGCAGCCAAGGCCGGATCGCCGGCACTCGACGAAAACCAACTCAGCGAAGCTTGGGCTGACCTCGGTGCAGCCTTCTCCGCTGGCTCCGGCAGAGATCGCATGAGCTTTTCGTTGCGCACTTTGAGCTACCCCGATTTGTTGCCGAAAGCCGTTGCGCTGGCTGCACGCCAGATCGGTGAGCCAGCCTTTCCAGAGGCGATCTGGTTGCGAGACCGTGAACGCATCGGCGCGTCGATTCGCGAGGCCAACACGCGCCCCGCCACGCTGGCCGCTAAGGCTTTTTCAGTGGCGGTGTACGGCCATCATCCCTATGGTTTTGAGACCACTGAGGCGACGCTGGGGCGTATCTCCGTGGCCGATATGCGCCAGTTTTACAGTCGCTTCATTGAGCCATGCAGGGCCAAAGTTAGCGTGGTCGGTGACGTCACGCGGCCTCAGGCTGATGCGTTGGTAAAGGCTTTGTTGGCGCGCTTGCCACAGAGCGCCGCCGCGCGTTGCGAAGCCTTGCCGCTGGTGGCTGAAGTTGAGCCGCTGGCTGCGCCTGTCGCGCAAGCCATTGCGTTTCAATCGGCGCAGGCACATGTCTTGATCGGCCAGCCCGGCTACAAGCGCTCGGACCCAGATTTCTTTGCCCTCACGGTGGGCAACTACACGTTGGGGGGTGGCGGTTTTGTTTCGCGGCTGACGAGCGAGGTGCGGGAAAAGCGCGGCTTGGCTTACAGCGTTTACAGCTACTTTTCGCCCGGGCTTCACGCGGGTGCTTTCACCATCGGTTTGCAGACCCGACCGGACCAAGCCGCGCAGGCTGTTCAGGTGGCTCAAGAGGTACTGGCAAAATTCGTCACTGAAGGTCCAAACGAAGCCGAACTCAAGGCCGCCAAGGACAACCTGATGGGCGGCTTCCCGCTGCTCATCGACAGCAATGCGAAACTGATTGCCAACGTCGCCAACATCGCCTGGAATAACTTGCCACTCAATTACCTCGACACCTGGACAGCCCAGGTTGAAAAAATCACCGCGGTCGACATCAAGGCTGCTTTTGCACGCAAGCTGCAGCCTGACCGCATGGTCACTGTGGTGCTCGGAGCCGGCGCATGAGGCCGCGTTCAGAGCAGGCCAAAGCTGCCCCAGCGGCCAAGCCCCAGACCAAAACCAAAGGCAAACCCGGGCCGCGCCACAACAAGCCGCTGCCCGGCGAGGTTCGCATCATTGGCGGCCTGTACAAGCGCACCAAGCTGCCGGTGTCCGACAAGCCCGGCCTGCGCCCAACGCCAGACCGCGTGCGCGAAACCTTGTTCAACTGGCTAGGCCAAGACCTGACCGGTTGGCGCTGCATGGATATTTTTGCCGGCACCGGTGTGCTTGGCTTTGAAGCAGCTTCCCGCGGTGCAGCCGAGGTGGTCTTGTGCGAGCAGGATGCCCAGCTGGTGCTCAAAATGAAGGCCTTACAGGAGCGCCTGAAGGCCGATGTGGTGCGTGTCGAGCGAGGCGATGGTGTTGGCTTGCTGCGGCGGCAAAGCCCAGGCTCGATCCAGCTGGTGTTCATCGATCCGCCATTTGACTCGGCGTTGTTCGAGCCAGCGTTGAAGGCTGCTGCCGAGGTGATTTCAGACAAGGGTCTGGTTTACCTTGAAGCGCCACGCACCTGGACTGCCGATGAGTTGACCCCCTTGGGTCTTGAGACATATCGCAGTAGTAAAGCCGGGGCGGTGCATTTCCACTTGTTGGCACGCTTAGGTGCCTTCACGGCTTGATGTCACCCTCGTCGCCAAGGGTTTGTGCCTCGGGGCATAATTCTGCCTATGGCCACATTGCCCCTGACTTCGCCCCAGACCCTGCCCAGGATTGCGGTTTATTCCGGCACCTTTGACCCGTTCACGCTCGGTCATGAAGATGTTGTGCGCCGTGCTGCAGGTCTCTTTGACCAGCTGATCATCGCCGTCGCGGTGGCGCATCATAAAAAAACCTTGTTCAGCTTGACCGAGCGCGTGCTTCAGGTCGAGCAAGCGGTGCAGGGCATGGCACAGCCAGAGCGCATCAAAGTGCTACCGTTTGACGGCCTGATCATGGACTTTTGTGGGCAGCAACGGGCGATGGCTGTGGTGCGTGGTGTGCGCAACTTGACCGACTTTGATTACGAAGCGCAGATGGCCGCTATGAACCGAAAACTCAGGCCGAGCGTCGAGACGGTATTTTTGTTGCCTGACGCCCCTTTGCAATGCATCAGCAGCACGCTGGTGCGCGAGATCAGCAAGCTGGGTGGTGACGTCAGCCAGATGGTCAACCCTGCGGTGGTCTCGGCGCTACAGGCTGCTCTTGGCGCCGTTGCAGCAACGGCTGCTCTGAAAGGCGCCTAAACATGGCGTTGATCATCACGGACGAGTGCATCAATTGCGATGTGTGTGAGCCCGAATGCCCGAATCAGGCGATTTTCATGGGCATAGAAATCTACGAAATTGATCCGCATAAATGCACCGAATGTGTCGGTCATTTTGATGAGCCGCAGTGTGTGCAGGTATGCCCGGTGGCGTGTATTCCGATCAACCCGCAGCACATCGAAAGCCAGGAAACGCTGTGGGAAAAATACCGGCGTTTGCAGGCTGCAGCGTCAGTCACCTGAGGCTTTTTCTGCATCCGGGTTTTCTGGATCCGGTTTGCGTGGCGGTTTTGGCCTGACCGGCGCATGCGTGTGAATCAGCATCGTGGCTTTTTCCATCTCGCCTTCAATCAGCATTGGCACCGCCTTCAGGCTCCGCGTCACGGCCTCCTCAATCGCCAAACGATGGTCTTGTGACGGTTTTTGCAATACCCAGTTGATGACTTCTGATTTGACGCCCGGATGGCCGACGCCGATGCGCAGACGCCAGTAGTCGGCGCTGCCAAGTTGTGCGTGGATGTCACGCAGGCCGTTGTGCCCTGCATGGCTTCCGCCAAATTTCAGTTTGAGCTGGCCCGGCACGATGTCGAGTTCGTCGTGCGCGACCAAAATTTCTTCAGGCTTGATTTTGAAAAAGCGGGCGAGGGTGCCGACTGATTTGCCCGAGAGATTCATGAACGTGCGTGGCTCCAGCAACCAAAGTGTCTGGCCTTTTACGGTCGTACGCGCCACCACGCCGTGGTAACTTTTGTCGAGCACGAGGTTGACTTTCAACTCGTGCGCCAAAGCGTCGACCCACCAGAAGCCGGCGTTGTGCCGGGTGGCTTCGTATTCAGGGCCCGGGTTGCCTAGGCCAACAAAGAGTTTGATCATGAAGTGATGGATGCTGTGTGCGGATTGGCGTTTTGCACGACTGTAACGCCAAGTGCCCATGAAAACGGCCCATATCCTCTCGCGAGGATATGGGCCGCGGCCGTGAGGCAGGGCTCTGGAAAGAGCTTACTTCTTGGCAGCTGGCTTGGCGGCAGGTGCTGCAGCCTTGGCGTCAGCGGCTTTAGCGCCTTTGCCGCCTTTGGCGTCCTTGGCGTCAGCCACTGGTGCGACTTCAGCTGGGGCTTCTTCAACGATAGCCGAGACGGAAGCCAACACTGGGTTGACTTGGCCCTTGGCCACAAACTTCACACCTTTTGGCAGGGTGATGTCTTTGATGTGCAGCGGCGTGCCTTTTTTCATCTCGCTCAGATCGACGGCGATGAATTCAGGAATGTCGGCTGGGAAGCAGGAAATCGTCAACTCGGTCAGCACGTGGTTCACCAAGCAGTTTTCGGCTTTGACGGCTGGCGAATTTTCTTCACCGCTGTAATGCACTGGCACTTTGACGGTCATGCGGGTCGTTGCTTCAACGCGCTGGAAGTCGATGTGCAGAATCTGCTGTTTGAAAGGGTGCATTTGCAAGTTGCGCAGCAAGACCTTGTGGACATTGCCAGACAGTTCCATCTCGAGGATGGATGCGTGGAACGCTTCTTTTTTGATAGCGTGGAACAGCGCGTTGTGATCGAGCTCGATCATCGTTGCTGCGCCAGTGCCACCATAAACAATACCGGGCGTGCGGCCGGTGATGCGGAGACGGCGGCTCGCACCCGTACCCTGCAATGCGCGCTCAAAAGCGGTGAATTTCATACTATTTCTCCTGAAGAGGCAGGCCGCGACCAGCTCGCCTCGTGACGTAAAAGGCGGCCTTTAAACGGGCCACCCACTTTTTGTCTTGGATCAGAACAGGTTGTCTTGATCCGAGAACAAACTCATGACCGACTCACCCTTGGCAATACGCTGGATTGTTTCGGCAATCAGCGGTGCCACAGAGAGTTGGCGAATTTTTTTGCAGGCCAAGGCGCTGTCAGTCAGCGCGATGGTGTTGGTCACGACGACTTCATCAAGGGCATCACTCTTGGCAATGCGGTCAATGGCGGGACCAGAGAAAATCGGGTGCGTGCAGTAGGCATAAACCTTCTTCGCGCCGCGTTCCTTGAGCACTTCCGCTGCTTTGAGCAGCGTGCCGGCGGTGTCAATCATGTCGTCCATGATGACGCAGTTGCGGCCATCGATGTCGCCGATCACGTGCATGACTTCGGACACATTAGCCTTTGGCCGACGCTTGTCAATGATGGCCATGTCGCAGCCCAACTGCTTGGCCAGCGCGCGGGCGCGGACCACGCCGCCAACGTCAGGCGAGACGACCATCAGGTCGTTGTAGCTTTGCTGGCGCAGGTCACCCAACAGGACGGGCGAAGCGTAAATATTGTCCACAGGAATATCGAAAAAGCCCTGGATTTGGTCAGCGTGCAGATCCATCGTCAGAACCCGGGACACGCCCACGGCTTGCAGCATGTTGGCGACAACTTTGGCGGTGATGGGGACACGAGCCGAACGAGGACGACGGTCTTGGCGGGCGTAACCGAAGTAGGGGATGACTGCTGAAATACGCTCGGCTGACGCACGTTTCAGTGCGTCCACCATGATCAGCAGTTCCATCAGGTTGTCGTTGGTGGGCGCGCAGGTCGACTGCACCACAAAGACTTCGCGAGCCCGCACATTCTGTTGGATCTCGACGGTGACTTCACCATCGGAGAATCGGCCGACATGGGCTGCCCCCAAAGAAATACCGAGGTTTTGGGCAATTTCCTGGGCTAAGCCCGGATTCGCATTGCCAGTGAAAACCATGAATTCAGGGTTGTGCGGAAGCATGTGGGGTCCAGCGGTGTTTGGCATTGAAGCAATGAAGAGGCAAAAGACGCACTAAAAACACTGGGTGCTCAATGTCCGTGAGGTTTTTAATACCCTCAATTCAAGACACTAAACACAAAAGGCCGATGCCCGAACTTTGAATCAAAGTTCGCGGCAAAGGCCCATAAATTTGGCAGGGGTGGAAGGAGTCGAACCTGCGAATGCTGGAATCAAAATCCAGTGCCTTAACCAACTTGGCGACACCCCTACACAGGTCAA
>CANCLK010000078.1 GCA_947378785.1 Comamonadaceae bacterium | reverse complement strand
CAATCGCCACAAAAATCCGTCCGCGCCCCGCCTGTCGAAAACGCGCGAACGGACAACTGAATTTCAGACCCGCAGGATTCTCTCACCCCGGCCAATACCGCTGGCGCCCGTGCGCACAGTTTCCAAAATGGCACTGCGGTCAATGGCTTCGAGAAATGCGTCGTTTTTGGTCAGGTCACCCGTGAGCTCGATGGTGTAGCTCTTCTCAGTGACATCGATGATGCGGCCTCGAAATATATCTGCCATACGCTTCATTTCCTCGCGCTCTTTGCCAACCGCGCGCACTTTCACCATCATGAGCTCACGCTCGGTGTAAGCGCCTTCGGTCAGGTCAACCACTTTGACGACTTCGATGAGCCGGTTCAGGTGCTTGGTGATCTGTTCGATGACGTCGTCCGAGCCCGTGGTCTGGATCGTCATGCGTGACAAGCTGGGGTCTTCCGTGGGCGCCACGGTCAGACTCTCGATGTTGTACCCCCGGGCAGAAAAAAGACCGACAACACGCGACAGCGCACCGGGTTCGTTTTCGAGCAGGACAGCAATTATGTGTTTCATATAAATGGATTCCTCTTTTCGCTGCCCTCCCCGGCACACGGTAATGTGCAGGCTCGGCAGGCAATAGATTCGTCTTGAATCGGGTCAATGGATCAGGGTGTCAAAGCAATCAATGCTTCAAAGCCTCGCTTGAATGACGCTGCAGAATAAAGCCGCAGACGCCTAAGACCTGTTTGAGGACTTAAAGGTCTTCGCTCCCCAGCAGCATTTCGGTGATGCCCTTACCGGCCTGAACCATCGGGAAGACGTTCTCAGTCGGGTCAGTGCGGAAGTCCATAAACACCGTGCGGTCCTTCAGTCTGCGCGCTTCACGCAGCGCTGGCTCCACATCTTCAGGTCGTTCTATGAGCATGCCGACGTGGCCGTAAGCCTCTGCCAGTTTCACGAAATCGGGCAGCGCATCCATGTAGCTGCTGCTGTATCGGCCAGCGTATTCAACTTCTTGCCACTGACGCACCATGCCGAGGTAACGGTTGTTCAGCGCGACGATCTTGATTGGCGTGTTGTATTGCAGGCAAGTCGAGAGTTCTTGGATGCACATCTGTACCGAGCCTTCGCCGGTGACACAGAAAACCTCGCTGTCCGGACGGGCCAGTTTGACGCCCATGGCGTAAGGAATGCCCACACCCATCGTGCCTAAACCACCCGAGTTAATCCAGCGGCGTGGCTCGTCAAACTTGTAATATTGCGCAGCCCACATTTGGTGCTGACCAA
Source organism: Comamonadaceae bacterium (assembly GCA_947378785.1). Classification (GTDB taxonomy): domain Bacteria; phylum Pseudomonadota; class Gammaproteobacteria; order Burkholderiales; family Burkholderiaceae_C; genus Polaromonas. The sequence continues at coordinate 11,294 of CANCLK010000078.1, read as the reverse complement.
CGTCAGATGTGATGTAGGTATCGGCGTCCTTGGTCAAGTTCCAAAGTGTTTCGACCACGTACTGCGGCTTGATCACGTCGCCACTGCCGAGGCTGTACTTCATACAGTCGCGCTTGCGCCAGCCGGCGATGGTGTCCCACCAGCCGCCTAGGGCATTCGCATCCGGCTTGAGGCCCGACTCACGGATCATGGCAATCAGCTCTGTCAGCACATCCTTGACGTCGCCGACGATGGGCACATCGACCTTGACGCGTTTAGAGATGCTGGACGGGTCAATATCAACGTGGATGATCTTCCGTTCGTTTTGTGCGAAGTGCTTAGGGTTGCCAATCACGCGGTCATCAAAACGTGCACCCACTGCGAGCAAAACGTCGCAATGTTGCATGGCGTTGTTGGCCTCCACCGTGCCGTGCATACCCAACATGCCCAGAAATTTTGGGTCGCTGGCTGGGTACGCACCCAAACCCATCAATGTGTTGGTACACGGATAGCCAAGCATATTGACCAGCGTGCGTAACTCTTCTGACGCATTGCTCAGCAGTACGCCGCCGCCGGTGTAAATGTAGGGGCGCTTGGCCGCCAACAGCAACTGCAAGGCCTTGCGGATTTGCCCGCTGTGGCCCTTGCGCACCGGGTTGTAGCTGCGCATTTCAACCGTGGCGGGGTAATGAAAAGCGCATTTCTTAAAGGATACGTCCTTCGGAATGTCCACCACCACCGGGCCCGGACGTCCGGTGCGAGCGATGTGGAAGGCTTTCTTGAGGGTTTCAGCCAAGTCGCGTACATCCTTGACTAAGAAGTTGTGCTTGACGATCGGCCGTGTGATGCCAACAGCATCACACTCTTGAAAGGCATCCAGACCAATCGCGTGCGTGGGCACTTGACCAGTGATGATGACCATTGGGATGCTGTCCATGTAGGCCGTCGCGATGCCGGTGACTGCATTCGTCACGCCAGGGCCGGACGTCACCAGCGCCACGCCGACTTCGCCAGTGGCGCGGGCGTAACCGTCCGCCGCGTGCACCGCAGCCTGCTCGTGCCTGACCAGCACATGCTGAATCGTGTCTTGTTTGTATAAAGCGTCGTAAATGTAGAGGACTGCGCCGCCAGGGTAACCCCAAATGTGCTTGACGTTTTCAAGCTGGAGTGCGCGGACGAGAATTTCGGAGCCCATCAGCTCGGGATGTTTGTCGTCGGCGTGCTGCAAGGCAGCTGCTGCGGAAGCGATTTCCGCTTTGGAGATTTCCATGATGAACCTTTGTGAATTTCTCTAACGAAATAACTTGGGTGCCTCTTCGCCCGTTCTTTTGAAACTGCGTCGAGACTTGAGGCCAAAACCATAAGCGGATTCATATTCCGCCGAGTCATGACCCGTTTGCCTTTTAAATTGCAGCGCGTATTATGGCATCGCCGACTTGGCAACGTTTTAGAACGGACAGCAGGTGTAAAAAGCCTTGCCATAATGGGGGGAATTTTCTGGGCCTGACCTCTCGTCTTGGCAACCCAAAATAACGACAAGCCAAAGAATGCCCTAGGGACAACCGGAACTCATCACCGTTGGCAACTGAACAAGAACTTTCAGACTTTCTCAAGAGCGTTGAAAAACGCGCTTTCAAGCGCAGCATGTACCACGTGCGCGACGAAGAGGCGGCACTTGACATCGTTCAAGACACCATGATGAAACTGGCTCAGCATTACGGCGACAAGCCGGTAGGCGAACTGCCGATGCTGTTTCAGCGCATCCTGTCCAACAACACCTTGGACTGGTTCCGTAGGCGTAAAACGCGCAATGCGCTTTTCTCCAATATGAACGACTTTGAGTCGGCCGGAGATGACGGAGACTTCGATCTTTTGGAAACTTTGGAGAGCTTGGTTGACTCCGAAGGAACGGAAAGTGCACAAGATGCCACTGAGCGGGCACAAATCATGCATCAGATCGAATTACAGATACAACAATTGCCGGGACGTCAACGAGAAGCCTTTCTGATGCGTTACTGGGAGGAGATGGACGTTGCCGAAACAGCGGCGGCCATGGGTTGCTCAGAGGGCAGTGTTAAAACACACTGTTCGCGTGCAGTTCTGGCCCTCAGTAAGGCTCTGAGCGCCAAAGGGATTAAATTATGACAAATGCACTACTCAACAGGACAGCTGTCCTCCAAGACCGCCAAGGTTTGAAGCTCGCGTCTTACCTCAGCTTAGGTACGGACGAGTTGCCGCACGACATTTCTGAGCGATTGCGGGTTGCGCGTGCTCAGGCGCTGTCTCAACGCAAGGTCAACAAATTGAGATCTGCGCATGCCGTGATCCCCAATGGCGGGAGCGCTGCACTGACGTGGGGCCATGACGAGGGCTTGAGTTTGTGGAGCCGAATCGGCTCTATCGTGCCTTTGATCGCCTTGGTGGTCGGCTTGCTGTTCATCAATTCGATGCAAAACGACAACCGGGCGCGTGAATTGGCCGAAGTCGATGTTGCCCTTCTCACGGATGTCTTGCCGCCGGCTGCATTTGCAGATCCAGGCTTTATTCAGTTCCTCAAAGCTGAGCTTTAAGCACAACTCGATTTCCATGATCGCCCAGCTTTCTTTTTGCCTCTCACTGACATCACTCAGGAAGCATTTGGCTGCGCCATTATTGGTGGTTCTTACGCTTCTGACTTCACCCGGTTTCAGTCAAACTGAGCACACCTCGTCACCCGCAGGACGAGCAACTACGCCAACCACATCAACAGCCACGAAGACCGATCCTTCGAACCCCAAAAAAACGGGGGAGTCCAAATCAGGTTGGTCGAAGCTGACGCCGCAGCAACAAAAAGCGTTACAGCCCTTAGCCCGTAGCTGGGATGCACTCAGTGCAGGACAGCAACGAAAATGGCTGGAAGTCTCCCGCAATTACCCCTCTTTGTCCGCCGTAGACAAGGACAACATGCACAGCCGCATGGCCGAATGGGGTGCACTCAGTAACCGTGAGCGAGCCGAAGCCAGACTTAATTTCGCCACCACCAATGAACTTTCTCTTGAACTGACGGCCGCTGAAAAGAAAGCCAAGTGGGATGCTTACCAATCTCTTAGCGCAGAAGAAAAGAAAAAATTAGCGGATACGGCGTCACGTCCGCCTACAGGTGCAGCCACTGCCATACGGCCAGTGGCACAGAAAAAATTGGCCACTTTGCCCAGCCCGGCAACTGTCACAGCCAAGCCGCATAAAATGCCTGCTGATTCTCCGAGCGGTAGCGACAACATCGTCACAACCGACCATTGAGTCGCAGCACAGCATCGTGATCGACGGTGCCAGCCAGAATCAAGGACTGACGCGGCATCAGTCCACACCCTACGAACGACACTCTATTCATGTTTGATGAATTCAAAACCCCCTCACTGCGCAGGCGCATGGCCTGCTGGCTGTATGAGGGCCTGTTGATTTTTGGCGTGATGTTCATTGCCGACTATCTTTTTAGTACCCTGACACAGACGCGCAACGCCATGGACAACAGGCATGCGCAACAGGCCTTTTTGTTTTTGGTATTTGGGATTTATTTCGTCTGGTTCTGGGCGCACGGGCAAACGCTTGCCATGAAAACTTGGAATATCCGCGTCACGGATCTTCAAGGCAACAACATCAGCCAACGGCGTGCCCTGCTCCGCTACACCCTGAGTTGGGTCTGGTTTCTGCCGCCCTTGGTTGTCAGTTGGGTGCTTAGCGTCAATGTCAAAGAAGCGCTGGTGCTGGCGGGTGGCTGGATTGCCATCTGGGCTATCTTGTCGCGGTTTCATCCACAGCGACAGTTTTTACATGATGCACTGGCTGGCACACGGCTGGTCACCTTTCAACACCCACCAGCCAAGCGAGCATCATGACAAACACCCCCGTCAACCCCCAAAAGCTCCGCAAGGGCCTGTCACGCGTCTGGCATGCGGCAGGTTACTCATTGGCGGGGCTACGGGCCGGGTGGCACGAAACAGCGTTCAGACAGGAAGCGGTCGCCAGCATTTTCTTGTTTCCGGCCGCTTTTTGGTTGGGCCAAAGCTGGGTTGAGGTCGCCTTACTCCTCGCCTGTCTGGTACTGGTGATGGTCGTTGAGTTGCTCAACACTGCGGTAGAAAGCGCGATTGACCGCGTCGGCCCTGAATGGCATGACCTGTCCAAACGCGCAAAAGATATCGGTAGCGCCGCCGTCTTACTGTGCCTCTTGCTGTGCAGCGGTGTTTGGTTAACGGCGCTGTTTCAGCGTTTGAATTCATGAGCCAAGTGATGCGGGAAAAGCCGGCGTTTTCTGTTTGCGTCTATTGCGGATCGCGACCGGGCGCTGAGCCAGCTTACGCCGCAGCAGCCCAACGGGTTGGCCGGTGGATTGCAGAGCGACGTGGGCAACTCGTTTATGGCGGTGGCCACAACGGTTTGATGGGTCTCATGGCAGACGCCTGCCTGCAAGCGGGTGGCCGCGTCATTGGCGTGATACCCAAGGCGCTGGTTGACAAGGAATGGGCGCACACCGGCTGCACTGAGCTGCATGTGGTGGACAACATGCATGAGCGCAAGCGCATCATGGCGGAGCACGCTGATGCTTTTTTGGCCCTGCCCGGCGGCATCGGCACTTTTGAAGAATTTTTTGAAGTCTGGACCTGGCGCCAGCTGGGCTACCACGACAAGCCGATAGGACTGCTGAACTTAGACGGCTTCTACGACAGCCTTTTGGTGTTTTTGAACTCTGCCTTGAAGCAAGGCTTCATGAACGGAGGGCAAATGGACCTGATTCGCACCAGCACCGATGCACCAGCCCTGCTCGACATGCTGGTGACTGAAGCCAAGGCGGGTCTGGCCTCAGAAAAACTGCGACTAGACCAGATCTAAATCAACAACGCGGCGGTCAGACCGCCGATTCGTCTTCTTCCCCAGTGCGGATGCGCACAACACGCTCTACGCTGGTGACAAAAATCTTGCCATCTCCAATTTTTCCGGTCCGGGCAGCCCGCACGATGGCGTCAACGCAACGATCCACATCATCGGTCTTCACGACCACTTCAACCTTGACCTTGGGCAAAAAGTCGACCACATACTCGGCCCCACGGTACAACTCAGTATGACCTTTTTGGCGACCAAAACCTTTGACCTCGGTCACGGTCAGTCCGGTCACGCCGCACTCGGCTAGGGCCTCGCGGACTTCTTCAAGCTTGAACGGTTTGAGGATGGCTGTAATTTGCTTCACTGGAAGGCTCCGTTGAGATTTTGAAATAGGGTCAAAGCTTACGCCCGAAATTGACTGGTGACAGGATAGCGCCAATCCTTGCCAAAGCTGCGGTGGCTAACCCGAATGCCGATAGGCGCCTGACGCCGCTTGTACTCGTTGATCTTGATCAGTCGCGTGATGCGCTCGACCACTGCCGCATCGAAACCGGCCGCCACCATGCTCTCAATGCTTTCATCATTTTCCATGTAACGGATCAAGATAGCGTCGAGCACATCGTAAGGCGGCAGACTGTCCTGATCCGTTTGGTCGGGACGCAATTCTGCACTCGGCGGGCGCGTGATGATGCGCTCCGGAATCGGGCTGGCACAGGTGCCATAGGGATTGTTCTCGTTGCGCCATCGCGCCAGCTTGAACACCGTGGTTTTCAGCAAGTCCTTGATGACCGCAAAACCGCCCGCCATGTCACCGTAAAGCGTGCAATAGCCCGTGGCCATCTCACTCTTGTTACCGGTGGTCAGCACGATCGAGCCGAACTTATTGGACAGCGCCATGAGAAAGACGCCGCGAATGCGCGCCTGAATATTTTCTTCTGTCGCATCCTCGGGCAAGCCCTGAAACTCGCCAGCCAGCGAAGCCTTGAAGGCCTCGAATTGCGGTGTGATGGAGATTTCGTCGTAGCGCACGTTCATGCGCTCGGCCATCTCGCGTGCGTCTATCCATGAAATATCGGCGGTGTACGGCGACGGCATCATGACCGTGCGAACCTTGTCTGCGCCCAACGCGTCAACCGCAATGGCCAGCACCAACGCTGAATCGATGCCGCCTGACAGTCCCAAAATCGCGCTGGGAAAGCGGTTCTTGCCTAGGTAATCACGCACCCCCAACACCAGCGCGTCCCACAGGTCAGCTTCAATGCTACGAGCCGGGGCCGTGGCGGCAGTCAGGGTCAGCGTGCCCAACGGATGATGCGCCACCGTCACATCAAACAGATCTTCTTGAAAGCTAACAGCCCGACCCGCAAGGGTGCCGTCGGCTTGCACAGCGAACGAGTGGCCCTCAAACACCACTTCATCTTGCCCGCCAACCAAATGCGCAAATACCAACGGTAAGCCCGTGGCGAGCGCACGAATGCGCATCATGTCTTCGCGCTCTGCGCCTTTTCCGGCATGAAAGGGCGACGCATTGATGACCGCCAACAGCTCGGCACCGCCGCGCTTGGCCAACTGGGCCGGCTCATCAAACCAAGCGTCTTCGCAGATCAATAGGCCAACCGAAACGCTGTTCGCCCCCTCGCCCACTTTAAAAACACAACTGCCCTGGCCGGGGTTGAAGTAACGCCGCTCATCAAAGACTTGGTAATTCGGCAGCTCGCGTTTGGCATACGTGTGAATCCGACGCCCCTCTTGGAGCACGTGCGCGGCATTGCTGAGCTGAGGCACCGTCACGCTGCGGGTGCGCAGACCCAGTCCAGCGTCTCCGCGACTCGGGCTGCCGACCACCACGGCAAGCCCCTTTAACCCAGCCAACTCACGGGCTACAAAATCCACGGCATCATCACAGGCTTGAATAAAGGCCGGGCGCAAAAAAAGATCTTCGGCGGCATAACCGCAAATGGCCAGTTCGGGCGTGAGTACCAGCCTGCTGCCGTCGGCATAGGCTTGCCGGGCCGCATCAATGATCTTGTGGGCGTTCCCCGTCATGTCGCCCACAACATAGTTCAGCTGGGCAACGCAAATTTTCAGTAGCATGGGTAAGCAGTAAATGAAAAAAGAGCCATTGAAAAATAACGTCAACGATTATGTCATTCGAGTGGTCGATTCCCCTCTCGAGGTGGATACCAATGCTTGGAACAACTTGCTAGCGCAGCAAAATCCAGCTGGAACCCTAAATCCCTTCATGCGCCATGAGTACTTGGCGGCCATGCACGCCAGCGGCAGCGCTTCGCCCGAGACCGGTTGGACGCCTCGTTTTGTAGCGCTGTACGCTGGGGACACGCTGATGGCGGCTTGTGGGCTGTACCTGAAAGTTCACTCATACGGCGAGTACGTTTTTGACTGGGCCTGGGCCAATGCCTACCAGCAGCATGGCCTGTCCTATTACCCCAAGGCCGTCGTCGCACCGCCGTTTACACCCGTACCCGGTCCACGCCTGCTGGCCCGCGACGGCGCCTCGCGCGTGATGTTGGTCAAGGCGCTGATGGATTGGTGTGAAACCGAGCAGCTGTCGTCGCTGCACCTGCTATTTGCGGCGGATGAAGACATCGCGGCCTGCGCCGAGGCCGGCCTCATGCTGAGGCACACCATCCAATTCCATTGGAAGAATTTGGCCACCACAAAATTTAAGGATTTCGACGAGTTTTTGGCCTCTCTGAATCAGGAGAAGCGCAAGAAAATTCGCCAGGAGCGGCGCAAAGTGGCCGAGGCTGGGGTGGTTTTTCGCTGGGCGCGGGGTGTTGATATCAGCCCGGCAGATTGGGACTTCTTCTACCGCTGCTACGAACGCACGTACCTTGAGCACGGCAATGCGACCTATCTGAATCGTGATTTTTTCGAGCGTATGGCCAGCAGCATGCCGGAGAACTGGTTGCTGTTTGTGGGTGAACGCGATGGCGCGCCAATGGCCTGTAGCTTGATAGCACTGAGTGCGGAAACGCCCGCAACAGATAGCATCGCGACACCCTCTAAGCATGTCCAAAAAACAGCTTACGGTCGCTATTGGGGCGCGCTAGAACGCGTCGATTGCCTGCACTTTGAGGCTTGTTATTACCAGCCCCTGCAGTGGTGCATTGAGCACGGTTTTGACAGTTTTGAAGGCGGTGCGCAGGGTGAGCACAAGATGGCGCGGGCACTGTTACCGGTCAAAACCACCAGTGCACATTGGCTGGCACATCCGTCATTTGCTGATGCGGTCGAACGTTTTTTGGAGCGAGAGGGCCATGGCATTGCCAACTACATGGAAGACCTAGAGCGCCGAAATCCGTTCAAGCCAGCGGCATGAACGCTCAGTTCATCGCAAACCCAACCAGAGCGCAGTCCCAGCAGCAACGCCCACCAAGACCAGCGCAGCACCGAAACGCGCCGTGCGCTTGCGAATGGCTTCAATGCGCTGAATCAACTGTGCATTTTGCTCAGCCAAAGAGGTGATCAAACTCGTTGACTCCGTCAGCCGCTGCTGCAACTCGCCTGCTACTGATTGCAAGGTCGCAATCTGCGCCTGCAAATTAGCCAGCGTCAAATGCTCGGGCGGCTGCCTAGACTGTTCTTCTAGGTCGGCCGCGTGATCAACGCCATCCTTGTTGGCCACCGAGCCCCAGAGTTTCTTAGCGCCTGCGGCAACCTTCGGCGCGTTACGAACCACCTCTGACCAAGGCACATTTTGTAAAACAGTCAACCAACCAATAGCCATCGAAAAAACCTTTCAGAGACAATCAAAATCCAGCCTACCAATATAGCGCCAACAGAGACGCTGCGTACCGAAAGAACTTCATGCCATCCAACACTGGCGCACACCTGCCCTACATCGTCCAGCTTGTCGAAGACTCAGGCCTCAGTCCTGACCAGCGTGCAGCGGCAGAACTGCGCTTTCGGATGGCGCTTGAATTCGCCTTAGGCGGCCCTGAGTATGTACTGCCCTCGCTTCAAGCCTACATGCTGGCGCAAGCCCTGAATGAACCGAGTGAGAAGGATGAGGTCGACAGCGAAGATGATGAAGACGGTGGCGGCGCACAACAAATGATCAACCTTTGGGAGAAAGCAGAAAGTGACGCCCTCCGGGCGGCGCTCAAACCTTTGGACAAGCGCTTAGCCGAAGCCCGGTTTGAGATCATTCCGAGGTCAGATTGATCTGATAAAACCATCAAAAAAGCGTCTGCAACTTACACGTTGCAGACGCTTTTAAATGACGCTAAAGCAGACTAAAAAAGAATCAGGCTTCCTGCGATTTGTTGTACGAGGCAATGCCGTCCATGATCTCGACGTGGGCAGCTTCTGGGCCTTCCCAGCCTTGAATTTTTACCCACTTGCCGTCTTCCAGATCTTTGTAGTGTTCAAAGAAATGAGCGATGGTTTTCAAGCGCAGCGGATTCATATCTTCCGGTTTTTGCCACTGGGTGTAGAGCGAGCATTTCTTGTCGATGGGCACGGCCAGCACCTTGCCGTCCTCACCGGCTTCGTCGGTCATTTTCAAAATGCCGATGGCACGACAGGTCACCACCACGCCGGGGATCAGCGGCACCGGTGTGATCACCAGCACGTCGACCGGATCGCCATCACCGCTCAGCGTTTTAGGCACGTAGCCGTAGTTGGTCGGGTAGTGCATGGACGTGCTCATGAAGCGGTCCACAAAAATCGCACCAGACTCTTTGTCGACTTCGTATTTCACCGGGTCGGCATTCATCGGGATCTCAATGATCACGTTGAATGAATCTGGCGCATTTTTACCGGGGGTCACTTTGGATAAAGACATGTGATGAAAGGTACTTGAGGTACTTGGGAGTTGTTGATGAGGTGCGACCGCCACTGAACGGGGGCGGTTTAATCGGTATTTACCCTCATTTTACTGATCCAGGCCTTACTGAACGTGAACTTGTCATGTTTTGGCGTTAAATTTCGCAGGTTGGCCAATTGCCTCCAGGTTCTGATCTGGGGTTGAGGAAGCAACGCAAGGCGGTGTTCGCCCCGGCGTTGCACCGAAATCCTGAAGACAACAACTGGAGAATATCTATGCTTGGCAACTCAGCGCTCATTTTGGCGCTAGCGTGTGGACTCATCGCCGTCGGTTACGGTGTCTGGGCCCGCAGCTGGATTCTTTCGCAAGACGCAGGCAATCCGCGCATGCAAGAAATCGCCGCCGCCATCCAAACGGGTGCAGCCGCGTATTTAGCGCGTCAATACACCACCATCGCCATCGTCGGCGCGGTACTGGCGATTTTGATTGGCATTTTTCTTGATGTTCCCAGTGCCATCGGCTTTGTCGTTGGCGCTGTGCTGTCGGGCGCTTGCGGCTTCATTGGCATGAACGTCTCAGTGCGCGCCAACGTGCGCACCGCGCAGGCCGCCACGCGCGGCATTGGCCCCGCTCTGGATGTCGCCTTCCGCGGCGGTGCCATCACCGGCATGCTGGTGGTCGGGCTGGGCCTGCTGGGTGTCACCGGCTTTTACTGGTTTCTGGTCGGCAACGGCAACTACACCCCGGCCTCGAATCTCGCCAACCTGCTGAACCCGCTGATTGGGTTTGCTTTCGGCTCCTCGCTGATCTCGATCTTTGCGCGACTCGGTGGCGGCATCTTCACCAAAGGCGCTGACGTCGGTGCGGACTTGGTCGGCAAGGTTGAAGCCGGTATTCCGGAAGACGACCCACGCAACCCCGCCGTGATTGCCGACAACGTTGGTGACAACGTCGGCGACTGCGCGGGCATGGCTGCCGACTTGTTTGAAACCTACGCCGTGACGCTGATTGCGACCATGGTGCTGGGCGCCCTGCTGATCACCAGCGCCGGCACCAGCGCCGTGGTGTATCCGCTGGCACTGGGGGCGGTCTCGATCATCGCCTCCATCATCGGTTGCTTCTTCGTCAAGGCCACGCCCGGCATGACCAACGTCATGCCCGCGCTGTACAAAGGTCTGGCTGTTGCCGGCGGCTTGTCTCTGATCGCCTTTTACTTCGTCACCACCTGGTTGATGCCTGACAACGCCATCAAGGCCGTTGGCAGCCAGATGGCCTTGTTCGGTGCCTGCACCGTCGGCCTGGTGTTGACCGGTGCACTGGTCTGGATCACCGAGTACTACACCGGCACGCAGTACCCGCCGGTCAAGCACATTGCCCAGTCATCGACCACGGGCCACGGCACCAACATCATTGCCGGTCTCGGCGTTTCCATGCGCTCGACGGCCTGGCCGGTGGTGTGTGTCTGCATCGCTATCTGGGTGTCCTACCAGCTGGCCGGGCTTTACGGCATTGCGATTGCCGCAACGTCGATGCTCAGCATGGCCGGTATTGTGGTGGCGCTTGACGCGTATGGCCCGATCACCGACAACGCCGGTGGCATCGCCGAGATGGCCGACATGCCGGCCAGCGTGCGCGCTGTGACCGACCCGCTGGACGCTGTCGG
>CANCLK010000077.1 GCA_947378785.1 Comamonadaceae bacterium | reverse complement strand
TCCGGTTTTTAAGGACTTATTCGCCTTTGATGTCAGCGGCTTTGACGATGCGCGCCCATTGGGCATTCTCCCGTGCAATTTGCTCGCCGAACTTGGCTGGGCTGTCGCCAAGTATGAAGATGCTTTGCGCTGCAAATTGCGCCTTGATGTCTGGCGATTCGAGCACGCGCCGTAGCTGAACGCTGAGTTTCTCCACCACGTCGGCAGGCGTTCCTGCCGGTGCGTTGAGTCCAAACCACAAAGCGGAATTGAAGCCGTTGACACCCGCCTCTGCGAACGTGGGAACGTCGGGCAGGGCAGGCATGCGCCCTCGGCCAATCACTGCCAAGGCCTTCAGTTTTCCGGCTTTGATTTGGCCCATCACAGGCGTTGCGGGCGCAAACGACACCGTGACCAGCCCTGTCATCACGTCGGTGATGGTTTGTGTGCTGCCGCGGTAGGGGACGTGGTTCAGCTTGATGCCGGCGGTTTGATTGAAGAGTTCGCCGTAGAGATGCGTGAAGGTGCCATTGCCCGACGATGCGAATGTCATCTTTCCGGGGGCGGCCTTTGCGGCGGCAATCAAGGCGGCAACGTTGTTCGATGGATCTACCGCCGCTGTGACCAGCAGCACCGGGTTCTCGCCAATCAACATGACGGGTAGCAAATCGCGTACGAAATCAAACTTCAGGTTGGCAGAGACGTTTTGATTGATGACGTTGGCGGTCGTGCTCAAAAGCAAGGTGTAGCCATCGGCGGGTGCGCGCGCAACGGCTTCGGCCGCTATGCTGCTGCCGGCTCCGGTGCGATTTTCAACCACCACCGGCTGGCCGAGACCCTCTCCCAGCTTGGGCGCGAGCAGGCGCACGATCAGGTCACCGGTTGTTCCCGCCGGAAACCCCACCAAAATTTTGACCGGCTTGTCGGGGTAAGCCGCTGACGCTGGCGCCGTGTACAACAGGCTGAACGCCAGTGCGGAAACAATGGAAACTGACAGTTTTTTCATGTGGCGCCTCATGGAGATGTACATGGAAGGATGGCGAAAAAATCAGCGTGAACCGAGCACGTTCCCCAGCAAGCTTGCGCCGTAAAGCACGGCGTTGCTCTCATTGAATCTGGGGGCAGATGCCAAATATTGCTTCACCGCTTTGACCGCATCTGAGGGGAAGCCGATCAACCTTTCAGCGGCGGCGCGACCCTGCGCTTCCAGCTGGTCGGCTGCGCAGACTTGACTCAACACGCCAGCAGTCAAAGCCCACTGGGCGTCCACTTCGTCAGCGGTGTAAACCAAGTGTGCGATGGTTTTGACGGGCATGCGGTCTAGCAATGGCGCCATGGCGATGCACGGCGGAATGCCCCGGTCCAGTTCGCGCAATCGAAAGCTGCTGCCTTCAGCGGCAATGGTCAAGTCGCACACCGCGGCGAGCACCAGACCAATCCCCCAGGCGCGGCCATTGACCAAACCGATGATGGGTTGGTCGCAGCGCCGCAGCGCCTCATACAGGGTGACGATGGGGCCGGCATCGTCACGCAGCACATCCAGCGCATTGACGCCCGCACCCGGCGCTGGCGGTTCAATCTCGCGGCCCAAACAAAAGTCGGCACCCTCTGCGCGCAGCAGAATCACGCGACAGCCGACAGCCCGATCCAGCGCCGCCGCCAGCGCCAACGCCATCGGGTTCGTCAGCCGGTTACTGGCCTCAGCCCGATTGATCGTGATGGTGACGATGTCATCTTGCTTTTGAAATTGAATAGGGTCTTGCATGGGGGCAAATTTTCACCTCAACATTCAAGCAAAATACAGCCATGTCCAATGAATGGACATGACCAGAGCGCGCGGTTTTTAAGCCCGGTTCAGTGGCTCTGCGAGCCCCGATGCGCCCATGCGGTGGTGTGTTTCTCCACCGCGCTGAACAGCTCATACATCAGCATGGCCATGGCACCGATGACGATCAGACCGGCAAAAGCCAGGGCCAGCCGCTGTTGCGAGCCAGCGCTTTGCATGAGGTAACCAATGCCTGAATCACCGGCGGTCATTTCGGCTAACACGGTGCCCACAAAGGCCAGCGTGATGGAAACTTTGAGTGAGCCGTAGAAGTAGGGCATGGACCGCGGCAGGCCGACTTTGATCAGCACGTCGAGGCGCTTGGCACCCAGCACGCGCAACACGTCTTCAAGTTCGGGCTCCAGCGTGGCGAGCCCGGTGGCCATATTGACGGTGATCGGGAAAAACGAGATCAGGAAGGCCGTCAAAATACCGGGCCCCACGCCAATCCCAAACCAGACGATCAAGATCGGCACAATCGCCGCCTTGGGTACCGCGTTGAAGGCGACCAGCAGCGGGTAAATCGCGGCGTAGGCGAGGCGTGACGACCCCACTAAAAACCCCAGCAGCACACCGACCACGATGGACAGGCCAAAGCCGACCATGGTGACCCAGAAGGTTTTCCAAGCGGCTTCGGCGATGGGGCCAGAGAACTCGCCCAGCGCCTGCGCAATTTGCGTCGGTGCCGGGAAGATGAACTCAGGGATGCTGAAGACCACGCACACCGCTTCCCACAAGACCACCATCAGCGCCAGCAAGATGAACGGCGACCAGCGCTCAATTTGTTTGGAACTCATGCGGCACCTGCCTTTGTTGCGGCGTCAGCCACGCTGGTACTGCGTATCGCGCCAATGTGGCCGCGCAGTTCGTGAACGATGTCTGAAAACTCTTTCGTGTAGGTCACCTCAAGATCACGCGGGCGCGGCAGGTCAATATCTCGCTTGACCACAAAGCGGCCTGGGCTCTTGCTCATGACATACACGGTGTCGGCTAAAAAGACGGACTCGCGCAGGTCGTGCGTGACCAAAATGACGTTGAAACGCTGCTCGGTCCAGAGGTCGCGCAAGATGCACCACAACTCTTCGCGGGTGAAGGCATCAAGGGCACCAAAGGGCTCGTCGAGGAGCAGCATTTTGGGTTCATGGATCAGGGCGCGGCAAATGCTCACTCGCTGTTGCATGCCACCCGAAAGTTGCCACGGGAATTTGTCTTCGTAGCCGGCAAGCCCCACTTTTTGCAGCAGCTTGCGCGCGCGCTCTTCGTACTCCTTGCGCTTGGATTTAAAGTTGCTGCGAAACGGTTCAACGATTTCCAGTGGCAACAGCACGTTGTCCACCGTGGTGCGCCAAGGCAACAGTGACGGTGCTTGAAAAGCCATGCCTGAAATTTTCAGCGGACCGGTGACGGGTGCGCCATCAATCATGATGCGACCTTTGGACGGCATCTTCAGGCCGGTCGTCAGCTTCATGAAGGTCGATTTGCCGCAACCCGATGGGCCGACGATGGCGATGAATTCGCCTTGGCGAACTTGCAGGTCAATGGCTTCAACCGCAAAGTTTTGTTGGGCCAGCAGTTCGTCGTTGTAAGCCAACCAGACGTTCTGAAAATCGACAAAACTGATCGGTGTGGTGGATGAATTCAAGATGCAGTGTCCGCTCTCAGCGCTTGGCGGGCAGCACGTTCAGTTCAGCTGCGGTGGGCAGCATACTACCGTTCCAAACGGCGTCCGGGTTGACGCGGGTCTTGGTGCCAAAGGCATCCGACACTTGCGAGGCCATCAGCGTCAGGCGCGGCGCCTTGAGCTGGCCGAAACCTTCAGCCCGTGCGTCAGGGCTGTTGATCACAGTGTCAATGGCGAGTTGCAGGCGACGTATTTCCAGTGGCACGTTGATGATGCCGTCACGTGCCTTGACGTCGTTGATGGCGGCTGCCGGATTGGCCATCACGTCTTTCGCACCTTTGGCGAAGGCTTTCAGGAAGGCTTTGATTGCGGCGGGATTTTCTTTGATCAGCTTGGGCGAAGCGATGATGACGTTGCCGTACATCTTCACGCCGAAGTCAGCATACGGCAGGATGGCGACGTCTTCAGCTTTGACGCCGCGCGCTTCAAGGTTCAAAAGCGAAGTGAAGGTGAAGCCGGTGATGGCGTCCACGTCACCACGAGCCAACATGGTTTCACGCAGGGGCGGGTCCATGCTGATCCATTGGAAGTTGCTGACGTTGTTGGCTTTCGCAAAAATTGGGAAAGCGCGGCGGCCGGCGTCAAACACGGGTGCGCCGAGTTTCTTGCCTGTCAAATCGGCCGGTGTTTTGATGCCGGATTTCTTCAGCGACATCACTGAAGCCGGCGTGTTGTTGTAGACCACCATCACGGCGACGGGTTTGTTCGGCGCGTCCGGGTTGTTGGCGTGGAACTCCATCAGGGAGGCCAGATCCGCAAAGCCCATGTCGTACGTGCCCGAGGCCACGCGGGTCACGGCGCCGCCGGAACCGTTGCCGGCATCCACCGTCACGTCAAGCTGGTTGGCTTTGAAATAGCCCTTAGCGACAGGCGTCAAAAAGAGGGCGGCCGGGCCTTCAAAGCGCCAGTCGAGCTGGAATTTGATGGGGGTGTTTTGCGCCTGGGCTGCGCCGAAGGTCAGGACGGCAGCCAAGGCCGCAGCAGTTTTGAGGAAAGTACGGGTTTTCATGGTGATCCCAAAGTGAAAAGTAATGACTTTTATGCAGAGCAATATGCATGCCAATTCCACAGCCAAGCGGCGATTTGGAATGCCATATTTTCAGTCATCTTCTTCACTCTGGCGATCGGCCGGATGCGCAATATCTCCGGATATACCCTGCCAGCAGGCTGGCGCCCCGAATTTAGGCTTTGCCTTGTCAGTGCGTGTCGGCTTGCGAGGCAGCACGTTTTACCGCATCCTCGTCGTCTTTAGCGCCATTGAAGAACAGGTTCAGCAGCACGGCGCTGACAGATGCCAGCAAGATGCCTGACTCAATCAGCGGATGCAGGTTGTGGGGCATCCATTGTTTAAAGTTAGGTGCGATCAGCGGGATCATGCCGATGCCGATCGATATGGCCACCACCAGCGCATTGAAGCGGTTGTTCTTGAAGTCAACGCCGCCCAGAATGCGAATACCTGTTGCGGCCACCATGCCGAACATCACCAGCCCTGCACCGCCCAACACAAAAGTCGGCAGTGACTCAATGAGCGCCGCCATTTTGGGCAGCACACCAAGCACGATCAAGATGATGCCGCCCGCCACGCAGACAAAGCGGCTGCGCACGCCCGTCACCGCGACCAGACCAACGTTTTGTGAAAAGCTGGTGTACGGAAAGGTGTTGAAAATACCGCCGATGAGCGTGCCCAAGCCATCGGTGCGCAGACCGCGGGTGAGTGCCGCGCGGTCCACTTTACGGTCGGTCATTTCTCCCAGCGCCAGAAACATGCCGGTGGACTCGATCATCACCACGATCATCACCAAGGTCATCGTCAAAATCAAGATCGGGTCAAACACCGGCAGGCCGAACTGGAAAGGCAGCACCACATCGACCCAGGCAGCTTTACCGACTTTGTCGAAATTCATCAGACCCAAAGCAGCGGCCACCACGCCGCCAATCACGATGCCGAGCAGCACCGAAATATTCGCCAAAAAGCCTTTGGCCAGTTTGGCGATCAGCAAGATGGAGACCAACACCAGTGACGCAATGCCGAAGCCGGTCAGGTCAGCGTATTTGGGGTTGGGTACGGTGGCGACCAAGGCCAGACCTTTGGGCGCAGCGGGCAGTGCGGCACCCGCTGCCGTGGTGGCGTCAGCCAGCCATTTGGCATGTTCAGGGTTGACGATGCTGGGCGCGGTGGGGCCGAACGGATTGCCAAAAATCCAGTTGATGCCAATCCGCATCAGGCTGATACCAATGACCGCAATGATGGTGCCGGTGACTACCGGCGGAAAGAACCGCAACATGCGACTCACCAGCGGTGCGATCAGCATAGAGATCACGCCAGCGCCAATGATGGCGCCAAAAATCAATTGCGCGCCAGCGGCGCCCGGCGTGTTGTTGGCCATCGCCACCATGGGTGCCACGGAAGCGAAGGTCACACCCATCATGACCGGCAGCCGGATGCCGAACCACTGTGTCGCTCCCAGGGATTGGATCAAGGTCACGATGCCGCAGCAAAACAGGTCGGCCGAGATCAGCATCGCCACTTGTTCGGGGCTGAGTTTGAGGGCGCGGCCAACGATCAATGGCACGGCCACCGCGCCGGCGTACATCACCAGCACATGCTGCAGGCCAAGCGCCGTTAGCTTGCCAGTGGGGAGTTTTTCGTCGACGGGGTGAATCGCCCCATTCGGGCTGGCAGATGCTGAATTGGCCATGGCAGGCTCCTGTGATGATGGATTGTGCGCCAAAGTGTATACACCTTATCCATGCAAAATATCAGCAGAAACCCCAATAAAGCAGGAATTTCAACCCAGCAAGTCGTGCAAGCTCCTGGCCACCACTTTGGTGGCGCGGCGCAGGTCTTCCAGGTCTAGCCGTTCGTCGGCGCGCTTGGCATGCGACTCCAGCACGGTGCGTGGGCCGGCCCCGTACAGCACGCCAGGAATACCGGCCTCGCCGAAGATGCGCACATCGGTGTAAAGCGGTGTCCCGCAAGCTGGGATCGGTTCGTTGAAGACAGCGCTGGCGTTGCGCTGCAAGGCCTCGGCCAAGGGCTTGTGGCCCGGCAGTGGTTTCAGTGCTTTCGACAGCAACATGCGCCTGACGTCGACATGAATCCCTTCGTCCATGCGGCCTTGGTTGAAGTCCGCCACCGCAGCATCAATCACGGCGCGGATGCTGGCTTCCACGGCCACCGGGTCTTCCTCGGGAATCATGCGACGGTCTAGCTTGAGGACGACCTTGCCGGGCACCACATTGGTGTTGGTCCCACCAGAGATAAAACCGACATTCAGGTAGGGGTGTGTGATGCCCTCGACCTTGGACGAGATGCTTTGGTAGAGCGCGTTCTGTGCGAACAGGGCCGTCAAGATGCGGTTGGCACCTTGCAGCGCGTCAATGCCAGTGTGCGGCACGGCGGCGTGTGCCATCTTGCCGTGCACCGTCAGTTCAATCTGCAAGCAGCCGTTGTGGGCGGTGATCACTTGGTAGCTGAAGCCTGCGGCAATCACCAAGTCGGGTTGGATGATCTTGTGTTGCAACAGCCAAGCAGGGCCGACTTCGCCGCCGAATTCTTCGTCATAGGTGAAGATCAATTCAATGCCGCCCTGCGTCGGCTTGGCCACGGCCTCAAGCGCACGCACAGCAAAAGTAAAAGTTGAAAAATCACACTTGCTGACGGCTGATGCGCGGCCATAAATCTTGCCGTTGGCAATCTCGCCGCCGTAGGGGTTCTTGGTCCAACCTTCGCCGGGCGGCACGACGTCACCGTGCGCGTTCAGGGCAATGGTTCGGCCACCGTCACCATAGTGCCGACGAGCCACCAGATTGGTGATGCTTTCAAGTCCGGCGGCTTCAACTTCCGCTTGGGGAACTTCATGCTTTTCAATCGGCAAGCCCATGGCTTCAATCAGCTCGGCAGCGCGCCGCGCGTGGGGTGTGTTGTTGCCGGGTGGGGTGTCAGTCGGCACTTGGATCAAGGCTTGCAGAAAACGCGTCTGCTCGTCAAAGTGGGCGTCAACCCAAGCGTCAATTTTTTCGTATGTAGTGGTCATGGTGTGCCGTTTTCTTCAGTGGGATTCAAGATGGGTCAGCAAATACATGAAAGCGTCGACCGCCAGTTGCATGTCGTCGCTGGTGCTGGACTCCAGCGGGTTGTGGCTGATGCCTGAGTTCTGGCCGCGCACAAACAGCATGGCCTGCGGCATCACTTCATGAAGCTTCATGGCATCGTGGCCAGCGCCGCTGGGCATGCGGTGCAGCGGTGCGCCAAGCGCGGTGACAGCCGCTTCCCAGCGAGTCTGCCAAACCGGCGCGCTAGGCGCTGCAGCCGCACGCATGGTTTCTTCGGTCTTGTACTGAACCCCGCGGCGCTCACAGATGCGTTGCAGCTCGGCCAAAATGTCGGCCACCAACGCATCACGTTGGGCGTTGTGGGGCGCCCGCATGTCGAGCGAAAAATGGCAGCGACCGGGCACCACATTGACCGAGCCATTCGGAACTTGCAGCATGCCGATGGTGGCGACAGAATCGCCATCTTTCAGCGCACGCTGCTCCACATACAAGGCCAGTTCAGCCATGGCGACGGCAGCGTCGGCGCGGCGGTTCATGGGCGTGGTGCCTGCGTGGCTCGCGGTGCCGATGACCTCGCACTGCATGCGAACGCTGCCATTGATCGAGGTGACGATGCCAAGCGGCAAGTCAAGTTCATTCAGCACCGGGCCTTGCTCAATGTGCACTTCGACAAAGCCCAGGTAGTCGGCCGGGTTTCGTTGCAGTGAAGGAATGTCTTCAACCCTCAGGCCGGCGTGCGCCATGGCGTCTCGCATCTTGATGCCGTCGGCGTCCTGTTGGTCCAGCCACTCAGGCTTGAAGTCGCCAATGACCGCGCCCGAACCCAAGAAGGTGGCTTTGTAGCGCTGGCCTTCTTCTTCTGCAAAGGCGACGACTTCAAAGTGAAAGGGCAGGCGTTTGTGTTGGCGGTGCAGTTCCCGCACGCAAGCGATGGCCGAAAAAATGCCGAGGCGTCCATCGTACTTTCCGCCGTTGCGCACGGTGTCGTAGTGCGAGCCGGTCATCAGCGTTTTGGCCATCGGTGTGGCCGCCAGATAGCGGCCGACCACATTGCCCACGGCGTCAATGCGCACGTCGTCAAAGCCGCAGTCGTGCATGCGCTCAACGATGAACTGGGCGCAGGCACGGTGTGCGTCTGTCAGGTAGGTGACGGTGAGTTGGCCTTGTTCGGCGTAGCGCGGGTCGCTGAAAGCGCTGAGTTCTTCTTGCCAGTCCCAGACTAGATTGCCCAACACGGGTTCGTAGCCAAACTTGTCGTTGAGCCGAATTTCAGCGATGCGGTTGATGTTGCGCAGGCATTCTTGCCTCTCAAACTCAGGGTGGCCGAGCAGACGCCTTGCAAAGGTCTCGATGATCTGTTGCTTGTTCAGGCCAAGGCCACGTGGCCCGCGCACCGCCAAGATGAAGGGGAAACCAAAGCGCGCGTTGTAGTCGCTGTTGAGTTGCTGGATGACTGCGAACTCTTGCGGTGTGCATTGCGTGAGGCCGGCTTTGTTTTGTTCGTTGCTGGACTCTGCCGTCAGGCTTTGGCTGACCATGGCTTTGCCCGCGAGTTCGGGGTGAGCCTGAATCAATTGGATCTGCGCCACTTGGCTGGCACTGTGCAGCGCGCGCGCTAATTTGTATTTCAGGTCGGTCAGCGACTTGAAGGGCCGCGTGGCCAGTGCTTGATCCGCCACCCACGGCGAGTGTTCATACAGGCCGTCCAGCAGCTGCAGCGCTTCGGCGTGCGTTGCGTTGTTCAGGTGGTCCAGCGTCAAGGTTGCGGTGGTCATGCTGTGGCTACAGAGTTGGAGTGAAAGGGTGCTTGGCTTGCCAATGGTTGGCGATCTCGATGCGGCGGCAGACCCAGACCTTGTCGTGTTGTTGCACGTGGTCCAGAAAATGCTGCAGCGCCAGCAGCCTGCCGGGTCGACCTAGCAGGCGGCAATGCATGCCGATGCTCAGCATCTTGGGTGCGTTCAAACCGTTGGCATCGCCTTCTGCGTAGAGCACGTCAAAGCTGTCACGCAGGTAAATGAAGAAGTCTTCAGCTTGCGAAAAACCTTGCGGCAAAGAAAAGCGCATGTCGTTGGTGTCCATCGTGTAGGGCACCACCAGACGCGGCACCACTGCACCGTCGGTGCGCTTCACCGTCATCCAGAAGGGTAGGTCGTCACCGTAGTAGTCACTGTCGTAAGTCAGTCGGCCGTCGTCGGCCACTAGACGCCGCGTTTGCGGGCTGTCACGCCCTGTGTACCAGCCCAGCGGCCGGCTGCCCGTGAGTTTTTCGATGGCGTCCAGGCCCAAGCGCATGTGTTCGCGCTCAGTCGTTTCGTCGACGTTTTGGTAGTTGATCCAGCGCCAGCCGTGACAGGCAATTTCGTGACCGAGTTCAACAAAGGCGGCCGTCAGTTCCGGGTGGCGCTGCAAGGCCATCCCAACCCCAAACACCGTCAGCGGCAAGCCGCGCATTTCAAACTCGCGCAAGATGCGCCAGACACCTGCGCGCGAGCCGTATTCGTAAATGCCCTCCATGCTCAGATGGCGCTCTGGAAAGCTCGGCGGACTGAACATCTCAGACAAGAACTGCTCCGAGCCGACGTCGCCATGCAGTACGGCGTTCTCGCCGCCTTCTTCATAGTTCAAAACAAACTGCACCGCAATGCGGGCTTGGTCCGGCCACTCAGGATGGGGTGGGTTTTGTCCGTAGCCGACGAGGTCGCGGGGGTAAGGGCCAGTGGTGTCGTAGGTCATGTGTTGATCTCCGGACAGCGGTGTCAGGACAGCGCCATCGAAATGTCATTCGACGGCACCTTGCGGTCGAAGGTCAGATTTTTTTCAACGTGCAACAGGTGGTCATGCATCAGTTCCACAGCCTTGTCTTCGTCGCGTGCGGCCAGCGCTTTGACGATCAAAGCGTGTTCATCATGCGAGTGGGCGGCCGCCGCGCTGGACTGGTACATCAGCGTGATCAGGGCACAGCGCGAGATCAGGTCACCAAGCACCTGCGCCAACACTTGGTTGCCCATGAGTTCAGCCATGCGCACATGAAAGTCACCCAGCAACTCATTGCGGCTGGGCACGTCAGCACGGTCGACTGCGGCTTGTTCGCGCACCACATGTTCTTTGAGTGACTTGATGCGCGCAGGTGTGATCTCCCTCACAAAGGCCCGCGTCATTTCGGCTTCGAGCATGCGACGCACGGCAAACACCTGCTTGGCTTCAGTCACCGACGGCGCTGCCACAAAGGCGCCACGTGCCGGCTCCAGTCGGATCAAACGGTTTTGCGACAACTGAAACAGTGCCTGCCGCACCAAGGTTCGCGAGACGCCAAAATGATCGGCTAATTTTTGTTCCGCCAGCTTGGTGCCGGGGTGCAAGCGGTGCTCGACGATGGCTTTGGTCAGGGCCTCGACAATCGCATAAGTGGTGGATGATTCCATGGGCCGATAATAGCCGAAAGCCAAAACTTGTATACACTTTTGGTAAACCAAACAAGGAAACACATGGGCTTGAGCACACACGTACTGGACACCATGCACGGCACGCCAGCCGCCGGCATGACGGTCGAACTCCACACCACACAAGGCGACCAAGCCACGCTGGTGAAGCGCTTCATCCTCAACGCCGATGGGCGCAACCCTGACGGCATGCTGTATGACCACGCCAGTCTCAAAACTGGCACTTACCGGCTGGTTTTTGATGTGGCGGGCTACTTCAAGTCGCGCGGGGTGGAACTGCCTGAGCCGCCGTTTTTGAACAAAGTGAGCCTTGACTTCGGGGTGGCAGACGCTACCGCCCACTACCACGTGCCACTCCTTGCAAGCCCTTGGAGCTACTCAACTTATCGCGGAAGTTAGTTGGTGGCGTGGCGACTCAGACCCATTTCTCAGAGTCAAACGCGTTTTTCGTACTGCTAGAATACCGACTCAAATATGAGGAAGAGTGGCAGAGTGGCCGAATGTACCTGACTCGAAATCAGGCGTACCGTAAGGTACCGTGGGTTCGAATCCCACCTCTTCCTCCAAGACTATTTCGAACTGATTCCAAGTCGTTCGAACAATTTACAACCCGTTCGGAGCCTCTTTGGGTGCGCTCCTAGAACATTTTCCGGATCAGACAGGCTTCTTCATAGGCCTCAATGTCTTTGAGCCGGTACAAAACTTTCCCCACAATCTTCAAGTACTGCGGGCCCTCGCCGACGGTGCGCCAGCGCTGAAGTCGCGCGACTGAACACACCCAGCGATCTGCGAGCATTATTTCGGTCAGTAACTGGCGGGCTGGTTCGGCCGGGACCTCTGGAGCCGGGAGTTTGGGCTCGAACTTGGGTTCGTTGGCTGCGGTTTTGGCGATGCCGTTGGACAGGGCGTCCAGCACGTCACCCATTTTTTCAGCCCGTGGGTTCGAAGATGCGGTTTTGTTAGTAGCCATGGCCTAGCTCCTTGATGCCTATATGCAGTGGTTTCATATAGGTTCATACCGTTTGGCTGGGCTTTTTTCTCAGTGAGCTAGCAATGAGGGAAATCGCTCCGTCAAGTCGAATGTGGCAAAAACTGAATTTGTACCGTACCGATTGCATGCGGTTTTATGTGTTGCTGCCCACCAGCATGGACTCAAAAAATAGTCTTAAGGATGCCAGCACCAGTCAGTCACCCCACTTCAGTTTATGCGCTTTTGAACCTGTCCGATGCTGATTTGAGATTCCCCTTTGCTTCAACCAGTAGACCGGCCTTCCCTAGACCAAAGGCAGGCATGTTCACGTAAACGTTCTCATAAGTACCTGGGCTAGCTTTGTAGGTTTCGTGCCATATGCCAACACTACCGTCTGTACCAACAGCTTTATTGAACGCTTGCCAAGCCGGCAAATGAGCTGAATCTTTGTTCTTTGCGTAATCAATGAGTTGCTCCATTGAACGCCAGTATTGAAGCAGAATGATCGTTCGAGAAAACCACATCTCGTGGTGAATGAAGCCCAACTCTGGTTTTGTATAAAGTTCCGTCAGCATCTTGGGCATCGCCTTCAGCACAGGCAAATACTTGTGAACTGCTAATGGTTTGTTGATCCGCATGCCAATCAAA
>CANCLK010000076.1 GCA_947378785.1 Comamonadaceae bacterium | reverse complement strand
GTCGGCCGCGAATACTGGCCGACGTACTTCGCCACAGTGGCCCGACTGTTGAAGCCAGGCGGTCACGCCTGTATTCAGAGCATCGTCATTGCTGACGAACTCTACGAGCGCTACATCGGCTCGACCGACTTCATTCAGCAATATATTTTTCCGGGCGGCTGCCTGCCATCGCCGTCCATCTTCAAGGCGCAAGCCGAAGCGGCCGGTCTTGAAGTCGTCGATGAGTTTTCGTTTGGTCTGGATTACGCACGCACGCTCAAGCTCTGGCGTGACGCGTTTCTGGCGCAAGAGTCACGGGTGCTCCAACTCGGGTTTGACAAAAGGTTTGTGCGCATATGGGAGTTCTATCTGGCCTACTGCGAGGCGGCCTTCGAAGAGGCCAACACCGACGTGGTGCAGTACACGCTGCGCAAACGATTAGGCACCAGCTGAGGTACTGGCTGAGTCAGGGGTTGCTGGCCGGCGTCATCGCGGCCAGCACCTTCAGCGTTGCCGCGCATGCGCAAACGACCTCTTCGCCATTCAAAGACCTTTTGCCGCAAGCCCAGTTGCTGGGGCAATCGCGTCTCACCGTCTGGGGTTTCAAGATCTATGACGCGCAACTATGGGCTGCACCTGGCTTCAACCCAGACCGCTACGCCAGCCAGCCGCTGGCCTTGGAGCTGGCTTACCTGCGCGCCTTTGACGCCGTTGACATAGCAGAGCGCTCGCTCAAAGAGATGCGCCGCAGCGCCATGATCTCAGACGCTCAAGCACAGCAATGGAGCCGCGAAATGCGGCGTGTTTTCCCTGACGTGAAAGTTGGCGATCGCATCCTAGGCGTGCACCAACCCGGCATTGGCGCCAGCTTCTGGGTCAATGGAAAAGCCGGTGGCGACATCCTCGACGCTGAATTTTCCAAGCTGTTCTTTGGCATCTGGCTGTCGCCAAAAACATCTGAGCCCGCCATGCGCACCGCACTTGTGGGGGGAGCGTCCTTTTGAACACCGCCTTTGGTTCGCGAAACGGTTTGGCCTATGGGCTGATGGGGTTTCCGCTGGCCTTTGCGGCGCTGCCGTTGTATGTGATTTTGCCGAACCACTACGCGCGTGAATTTGGTGTGCCCTTGGCCACGCTCGGGGCCGTGCTCTTAGGCGCGCGCCTCTTTGATGCCTTCATCGACCCCGCCCTGGGCCGACTGACAGACCGACTCTTTGCCCGCTCCACCGCCGTCGTGCTGGCCTTGGGTGCGGCGGCAGCACTGGTGCTGGCGATCGGCTTTGCGCTGCTGTTTTTCCCGCTGGTGAGCGAACCCGACGCGCTGGTGCTCTGGGCCACCGCCATGTTGATGCTGACCTATGCCGGCTACAGCGCCTTGAGCGTGGCACATCAATCTTGGGCCGCCATGCTGGGCGGCAACGAAGCACAACGCAGCCGTATTGTTGCGTGGCGTGAAGGCTTGGGATTGCTCGGTGTCGTGACGGCGTCGGTGCTGCCGGTGCTGCTGGGTCTACCCGTCACCACCGCTGTCTTTTTTGTCGCTTTGGTGTTGGGATGGTGGGGCTGGCAACGCTCGGTCAGGCCGCTGACGACCATGCCGCACGCGGTGTCAGAAACATCCACAACGCCAACGTCCATCTGGCAACCCTTTCGCCAAGCCAGCTTCAGGCGACTGCTGGCAGTGTTCATGCTGAACGGCATCGCCAGCGCCATACCGGCCACGCTAGTCTTATTTTTCATTCAAGACAAGCTCGCAGCACCAGCGAGTTTTGAGCCGCTTTTTCTCGGCAGTTATTTTTTGTGCGCAGCGCTGTCTATTCCGCTGTGGCTGGCCGTTGTCAAACGCATCGGTTTGGCGCGCAGCTGGCTGGTCGGCATGGTGCTCGCCATGAGCGTCTTTGTCTGGGCCAGCCAAGTGGGCGATGGGCAGATGCTGGCCTTCGCGCTGATCTGCGCGCTTTCGGGTGTGGCCTTGGGTGCTGACTTGGCGCTGCCCAGTGCCTTGCTGGCGGGCGTGATCCAAACTCAGGCCCGCCGTGCAACAGGCGCTTATTTTGGCTGGTGGAGCTTCGCCACCAAGCTCAATCTGGCCTTGGCAGCGGGGCTGGCATTGCCACTGCTCGACCTCTTTGGTTATGCCCCTGGCGTGCGTGACGCCGTTGCTTTGAACGCGCTGGTGGTGGCGTACTGCGTCCTGCCCTGCGTGCTCAAAGCACTGGCTGCGGCAGCCTTGTATCTGTTGGTGATCCGACCAACCCCTCTAGAAAGTAGCCCATGAGAAAACGTTTGCTCCTCACCGCCTTGGTTGTCGCCGCAGGCATCGGCCTGGCCGGTTGTGCCGGCCCCCAAATCAGCGACTACGCCCAAGAAAAACCGGTGCTCGATCTGCGCCAGTATTTCAATGGCACGCTCGACGCCTACGGCATCTTCACAGACCGCTCTGGCAAAGTCGTCAAGCGCTTCACCGTCGTCATGACCTGCTCATGGCAAGGTCCGCCAGGCCAAGAGGTTGGCGTGCTCGACGAAGCCTTCACCTACTCAGACGGCACCACAGACCGCCGCGTCTGGACACTCCAACGCCAGCCCAATGGTCGCTACACCGGCACCGCTGGGGATGTGCTGGGCGAAGCCAATGGCCAAGAAACTGGTAACGCCTTTCGCTGGGGCTACACGCTCAAGCTGCCCGTCGACGGCCGCACGATCGAGGTTCAATTTGACGACTGGATGTATCTGATGACGGACAAAGTGATGCTCAACAAAGCCGCCATGAGCAAGTTCGGGATTCACCTGGGCGATGTCACGCTGTCCTTCGTTAAGCGCTAAACGCACCACACAACAGCCATGAGTTTTAATCCCCCCATCACCGACTGGCATGGCAAATCTGTCTGGCTCGTCGGCGCCTCCAGCGGTATCGGCGAAGCCACCGCCGCGGCCTTGCACGCAGCCGGTGCACGCGTCTTTGTGTCGGCGCGAAACACAGCTGCGCTGACCCGCTTTGTCGAAGCTCACCTTGGCGCCGTGGCAGTTCCGCTGGATGCTTCCGACCCGGTCGCAGTCAAGACAGCCGCACAAACCGTGCTCCACGCCGGCCCGGTCGATCTGGTGATGTACTGCGCTGGCTACTACAAGCCCGTGCGCGCTGACCACTTTGACCTGAGCGAAATGCTCAAGCACCAGCAAGTCAATTACCTCGGCCTGCTCTATGTGTTGGACGCCATGCTGCCGCATTTTTTGGAGCGCCACGCAGGGCACATCAGCATCGTCAGCAGCGTCGCTGGCTACCGCGGTTTACCGAAAAGTCTGGCCTACGGCCCCACCAAAGCCGCACTGATCAATCTGGCCGAAACGCTGTACATCGACCTGAAGGCCAGCGGCATTGGCGTGAGTGTGATCAACCCAGGTTTTGTCAAAACACCCGCCACGGCGCAGAACGATTTCCCGATGCCCGGCCTGGTAACGACAGCCGATGCAGCCACTGAAATCTTGGCGGGCTGGCGCAAAGGTAGCTTTGAAATCCATTTCCCCAAACGCTTCACGCTGTGGATGAAGACGCTCCGCATCTTGCCTTATGCTGCTTATTTCGCCATTGCCAGCCGACTCGTCAAACGCGAGACCGACTCGACCAACAACGCCAGCCTGAAACCGTGAAGCCCATGACGCCCAGCGCCGCCGACTCATCTCTTCAGCCTTCAGCCGAGCGCTTGGCAGTGACTCGCATCGTGGATTTTTTCGAAGCCTTGCAGCCTGCCGATGTGGCGCGCATGGGCACGTTTTACAGCGGCCAGGCTTGGTTCAAAGATCCGTTCAATGAGGTGCGCGGGCTGGCTGAAGTGCAGCGCGTTTTCAGCCATATGTATGTGGCCCTCGACCAGCCGCACTTTGTGGTCACGGGCCAATTGGTAGACGGTGCGCAATGCTTCTTGACTTGGAATTTTGTCTTCCGCTTCAAGCGCTTCAGAACGAGCACTTGGCAAACCGTGCGGGGCGGCTCACACCTCAAGCTCAATGCGGATGGCCAGATCGAGTACCACCGTGACTACTGGGATGCAGCCGAAGAGCTGTATGAAAAGCTACCCGCCGTCGGTAGCCTGATGCGCTGGCTGAAACGCCGGGCGAATCAGTAAACCGTTCAGCCCGGATTGGTTTCAATGAAGCTGCTGCGCTGCACCAGCTTTTCTTGCAAACGAGCCAAGTTGGGATGCCGCTCGCGCCAATCGATTGTCGCGAAGCGCAGATCCAAATAACCCAGCGCGCAGCCAGTGGCCACATCGGACAGACTGAAATGCACACCGCTGCAAAAAGGCTTGTCGCCCAGACCGGTGCTCATGGCTTGCAGCACCGTGTCGATCTTTCCCATTTGACGGTCAATCCAGACTTGGCTGCGTTGACCCTCGCTGCGGCCGTCCCAAGTGGCTTCTAGGCGCGCCAAAATGGCGGCATCCAGCAAGCCATCGGCAAGGGCTTCCCAAGTTTTGACCTCAGCCCGCTCGCGCCCCTGAATGGGTATCAGCTTGCCGACCGGGGACAGTGTGTCCAAGTACTCCACGATCACGCGCGAGTCAAAGACAGCTTCGCCGCCCTCCATCACCAAGCACGGCACCTTGCCCAGCGGATTCGAATCCGCCATGGTCGTGCCAGCAGCCCAGACATTCTCCAAGACGAACTGGTAATCCAATTTTTTCTCAACCATGACGATGCGCACTTTGCGCACGTAAGGGCTGGTTGTTGATCCGATAAGTTTCATGGTTCTGTGCATTCTGTCGTGAGTCTTTGAAAGGCATTCTAGCGATTTAGGAAACCGCTTTTGACGACACTCGCCAAAAGCACAGAAGTCCCCAATATTGCCCCCACGCCTGATGTCTACAATTACGCCATGAGTTTTTCCACCATCAATGCCCTTTCACCGCTCGACGGCCGTTACGCCACCAAACTAGACCAGCTTCGCCCACTCATGTCGGAGCAAGGCTATATGCACCGCCGCGTGCAAGTCGAGGTGGCGTGGTTCGTCGCGCTGTCTGACGCTGGCTTCGCCGAATTCAAGCCGCTGAGTCTGGGCGCACGCTCTTATTTGACCGCCCTCGTGACCAACTTCTCAGAGGCGGATGCGCTGGCCATCAAGGACATCGAGAAAGTCACCAACCATGACGTCAAAGCCGTGGAGTACTGGATCAAGTCGAAATTCGATGCCCGGCCTGAGCTGCTGGCGGTGGCTGAATTTGTGCACTTCGCCTGCACCAGCGAGGACATCAACAACACCAGCCACGCACTGCAGCTGAAAAGCAGCCGCGAGCAGGTCTTGCTGCCCGCGCTCGACAAACTGATTGAGCAGATGCGTCAGATGGCGCACCGCTACGCAGACCAGTCCATGCTCAGCCGCACACACGGCCAGACCGCCAGCCCCACCACCGTGGGCAAAGAAATCGCCAACGTTGTGGTGCGCCTGATACAAGCCCGTGAAAAAATCGCCGCCGTGAAGATCATGGCCAAGATGAATGGCGCCGTTGGCAACTACAACGCGCATCTGTCGGCTTGGCCTGACTTTGACTGGGAAGCTTTCAGTCGCAAAGTGGTTGAAACGCCAGAACCCGTGACTGGCACTACCGGAGCAAGCCAAGACGCTTGGGGCTTGGGGCTGACCTTTCAGCCCTACAGCATTCAGATCGAGCCGCATGACTACATGGCGGAGTTGTTTGACGCAGTCGCCCGCATCAACACCATCTTGATCGACTTTTCGCGTGATGTCTGGGGCTATGTCAGCGTCGGTTACTTCAAGCAGCGCCTCAAAGCCGGCGAGATCGGCTCGTCCACCATGCCGCACAAAGTCAACCCGATTGACTTTGAAAACGCCGAAGGCAACTTGGGCTTGGCCAACGCCGTGCTGCGTCACCTCAGCGAAAAGCTGCCGATCAGCCGCTGGCAGCGTGACCTGACCGATTCCACCGTGCTGCGCAACATGGGTGTGGCCTTTGGCTATGCCGTGTTGGCCTACACCTCATTGAACGCCGGTCTGAACAAGTTAGAGCTCAACCGTGAAGCGTTGGACGACGACCTGAATTCATCGTGGGAAGTGCTGGCCGAACCGATCCAAACGGTCATGCGCCGTTACGGCGTGCAAGGCGCTTACGAAAAACTCAAGGAAGTCACGCGCGGCAAAACGGTCACGGCGGGGGCCCTGCATGAGTTGATCCAGTCGCTGGAGATTCCGGCCCCTGAGAAACAGCGCTTGTTGGCCATGACGCCCGCCAGCTATGTTGGCATGGCGGCAGAGCTGGCACGCCGCGTTTAAGTCTGACTTGAGTCGCGCTAAAGCTCATTGATGGCGGCTTGATCAGCCGCCTTTTTTTCCAGTGCCCGGTCGGCATAACGACCAAAGCGCCAAGAGCTGCCTTCTAGCGTGATGCGGCGCCAAGTGTCGCGTTTACCGCCCGGCGTCATGCTGGGCCAATGCTGCACTTCGTCAAAGGTGCGCCCGCAGCCCTTGCACATCTCATCGCCCTGACTGGTCGAACAGATCGCAATGCACGGCGTGTCGGCTGTGGTCTCGTACCAAGTCAGCCAGGCGGCCATCGCCTTGGGCGGAAAGCTAGCCTCGTCGGCCTCTTCCTCATGATAGAAAACCAGCAAGGCATAGACCTCGGCCAGCGCACGCAACTCGGGCGCCAGCGTCACGCCATCTGGCGAGGGCGAGCGCTCGCGCCAATAGTTGATGGCTGCTTCAATGTCAGTGATGTGGATGCCGGGCATGGGTGAAAAAGTCAGAAATGGGGAGCAGCCGTCTGCGGCTACGCAGGCTGAGCAAGGATGCGCTCATGACCACACGGTCATGTGACCGGGGCAGAATTTCAATTATGGACGAGATGCCAAAAGAACGCCCAAATCACCGTGAATGCCGTCCTCAAAGAAAGTATTGCACCAAAACATTTTTTAGTGTTAAATACATTCACGAAGGGGAGTAACTCCCTGATTTTGCTGAATTAGAAACTAAAACACACCACAGCAAAAGTTCTTCGACAAGTCGTCATTACGAAGTTTTAAACTTCCGGCTTGTCGGACATGCAGCGACACTGCATGTCGAGCCAGACCTTCGATTGAAACCTGTACAGGTTAGATCGAGGCGTTCGCAACCCCAAGGTTGCTGCACACCCCCATTTTCCTGTCCCGTTTCGATCAAGCTGGAAATCCGCCTGCGGATTTTCTCGTCGTGACTCGTGTACCGGAGTGTGAATATGGAACTTTTCTCAACCCCTTGGTGGACAGCCTTGCTGGCCATCATCCTGATTGACCTAGTCTTGGCGGGCGACAACGCCATCGTCATCGCGCTGGCCGCGCGCAATCTGCCCCCTCAACTGCAGAAAAAAGCCATCATGTGGGGCGCTGTTGGCGCCATTGCGGTTCGTTCGGTCATGACCGTTGGCGTGGTCTGGCTGCTGAAGATCCCCGGACTCATGCTCGTGGGTGGCCTCGGCCTGATCTGGATCGCCTACAAGCTGCTCTCTGATGAAGGCAGCAAAGACCACGACGGTCCTGTGGCGAGCACCTTCTGGGGCGCCATGAAAACCATTGTGGTGGCCGACGCGCTGATGGGCGTTGACAACGTGCTCGGCGTAGCCGGTGCCGCACAAGGCGCTTTTGATCTGGTCATCATCGGTTTGCTCATCAGCGTGCCCATCGTCGTCTACGGCAGCACGATGGTGCTCAAACTGGTGGAGCGCTTCCCCATCATCATTCGCATAGGTGCGGCCGTGCTGGCCTTCACCGCAGCCAAGATGATCGTCGGTGAGCCACTGCTGGACCCCCTGTATGGCG
Source organism: Comamonadaceae bacterium (assembly GCA_947378785.1). Taxonomy (GTDB): domain Bacteria; phylum Pseudomonadota; class Gammaproteobacteria; order Burkholderiales; family Burkholderiaceae_C; genus Polaromonas. The sequence goes on along the minus strand of CANCLK010000076.1, from coordinate 4,965 downwards.
ACGCCAACGACTTCGCCTCTGCAGAGCACCTGCATCTGGCGGCGCAATGGGCCACCTATGTGGCGGCCATCAGCGGTGTTTTGGGTGCTGGCTGGTGGGCTGCCCGGCGCAACCGTTCAAGCCAGAACGACAACCTCGTTTCGCATTGATATTTCTGCTTTTCAACCACGACAACGCAAGGAGAACTTTATGCACAACATCATTGTTTACGTTGACGACGCCGCGTACGGCCTGCAACTTCTGCAACCCATGTTGCAGGGCACGGGGTCAGGGTCACCTACTCGCTGGATTGTGGTCGGCTGTGCGCCGCGCATGACACGCCACATGAGCAAATTTTTGGCCCGCGTCGCGCGTGACAGTTGGCGCGGCAAATGGGCCGATAAGGTGTTCTCACAGCTGGTGCCGGCGCTCGCGAACAACGGCGACGAAGTCAAGACCTTTATAGCCAAAGCGAACCTGTCCAGTCAGACCGAGTCGCTCATCAAGCAACATGGCCAGGCGCGTATATTGGATGCGCGTCGGCCCAAGTTTGGTGAGGACCTGCAACCGGTCACAGCCACGCAAGCCCAAGAGCGCCAAGGGACCATGGGCTATTTCGCCGCGGTTGCCAGCGCAGGCTTGCTGGTCGCTACAGACTGACCTGTCAGCAAACGCCACCTTGGCGCTGGTATTCTTTGGCCATGAAACTCATTTTCAATTGGCTTTTAAGCGCCACGGCCTTATTGGCCGTGGCGTATCTTTATTCTGGTGTGGTGGTGACCAGTTTCACAGCAGCACTGTTGGCCGCCGCCGTGTTGGGCGCGCTCAACATGGTGCTTCGCCCGATCCTGGTCTTGCTGACACTGCCGGTCACGGTCGTGACGCTCGGCCTGTTCCTGTTTGTCATCAACGCACTGCTGTTTTGGGTTGCAGCCAGCTTGCTGAGCGGTCTTGATGTGCGCGACTTCGGTGCAGCACTGGTCGGCTCGCTGATCTATTCAGCGCTGCAGCTTGCGATCGACTTTGTCCTCGAGAGCCTGTTCCCGAATTAACAACGCCACTTGACGCGTGCGAGTGTCGACGATCGACGCCTCAATGTGCATGTTCTGACCCGCGCCCTCGCGACCGCTGCGTAGCAATTCTTGAGCAGCCTTCAGGCGGTCCAGCGCAGCCGGGTAATCGAGCTGTGCAAACCGACTCTCGGCTTCAGCCCGAACAGCACGCGAGAGCTGATTTTGCCGGCCCCAGGCGTCAGCCAGTAGCTGCCAAGCCAGCGCATCTTTGGGATGCGTCACCACCCAAGTTTGTAATTTGTCTGAGACTTCAGCGGCCCGTCCCGCCGCCAGCAAGGCGCGGGCTTGCACCAGCAACTGGGCCCGGCTGGTCGCAGCGTCAAAGCGTGAAGCTGCAGCAGCTTGCGCGATATTGCCCGCCTCAAAATCAATTTCAACCGCCAGCAAGTCAGCCGCACTGGACGTTTCTGGCACCGTCGCCGCCAAGGTTTTAAGCCGCGCTGCCAAGGTGCGCGCGACAGCATGCTCGCGCAATCGGCTGGCAGCGAAGGCGCCGCCGTACAAGCTCCCGGCCAACGCCGACGACAGTGCACTGCCAGAGGTTGCGGCAGGCATCGCTCGCTGGCCTTCAGCTTGCATTCGGCGAAGTGCATCGACACCCGGATTGCCAAGCACCCGCGCACGCGCCGCCATCATGGCGTGCAGATGCGAATGACCGGCGACTGCGGATGACACAGTAGGCGGGGCCATCTGCAGCCGCGCGCGCGCTTCTGCAATACGCTGAGTGGTCAGCGGATGCGAGCGCAGATAAGGAAAAGACCCGTTGTCGTTCAAGCGGGACGCTTGTTGCAGCTTCTCAAACATGCCACCCACACCGCTGGCCTCAAAACCCGCATCGACCATGACGCCGAAGCCCACCCGATCCGCCTCACGCTCCATATCTCTCGAAAAATTCAGTTGCCCTTGCGCGGCCAAGGCTTGGCCACCCACAATCGCGACGTTGGCCGCATCGGGGCTTTTGCTCGCCGCCAATGCGCCCAGAATCATCGCCCCGATGACCCACGGCATTTGCCGTTGTTGCTGCGTCATCAGTCGCGAGATATGCCTTTGCGTTACGTGGCTGAGCTCGTGCGCCATGACGGCGGCCAACTCATCGGCACTGCTGACCACGGCGATCAGGCCGGTGTGTACGCCAAGATAGCCGCCCGGCAACGCGAAGGCGTTAACGCTCCGGTCACGCACCAGCATCACGTTCCAAGCGAAGCGCTCTTCGAGCTCGTTGCTCAACTCACCGCGCGCCCGAGCGGCATTCATCAGCGGCTGCCAGATGCCTTGCACATAGTCGCCCAACACCGGGTCGTCAATGTAGTCGGGGTCTCGAAAAATACTCACGGCAATGCGGTCGCCCAACCGCCGCTCGCTCGCAGCCGGGAGCTCGGAGCCGTCACCCAATGACGGCAACTGGCTCGCGCGTGCAGGCACCACCGACAGCTGTGCCTGCGAGACACTGCCCGCCGCCAACATCAGCCAGCATGCGAAGCCAATGCGACTCATCCAGCCCAGCGTTGGGACACTGGCTCGAGAAGTTGTCGTCGGGCAATTCAGGGAAGGCAAGTCGCTCATGTCCTGGTGGTGGTTGGGCTGGAAGCCAGCTCGTCATGGTAGCCGCGTTCTTAGCTGGCGGCATGTCCAAGGCGTAAAGCTTCGCTCTTATGATGGTGCGTATCACGCTTCTGGAAACAACATGACAACCACCTCCGCACTCACCCATTTTGACGCACAAGGTCAGGCCCACATGGTCGACGTGGCCGCCAAAGCCACCACCCACCGGATCGCGGTGGCGCAAGGTCGTATCAGCATGCACCCGGCCACGTTGGCCATCATTTTGCAGGGCACCGCCAAGAAGGGTGACGTGCTCGGCATCGCCCGTATCGCCGGCATCATGGCGGCCAAAAAAACCAGCGATCTAATTCCGCTTTGCCATCCACTGGCTTTGACACGGGTCGCCGTTGAGTTCAATGCCGACGAACAAGCCAACAGCATCATCTGCAGTGCCGCCGTTGAAACCGTCGGCCAAACCGGCGTCGAGATGGAAGCCTTGACCGCCGTCCAACTGGCTCTGCTGACCATTTACGACATGTGCAAAGCCGTCGACAGGGGCATGATCATCACCGATGTGAAGCTGCTTGAAAAGCATGGCGGCAAGTCGGGCACGTTCATTGCCGAGAAGTGAGCGCTGACAAATAAATGCCTTCAGCGGTTTGTGAAAGCCGGTTTGTCCCATTCCTGTGCCACTGAGATTCAGAAATGGCATCTGTTTGCCAACGCGCAACTATCGAGGTCATGAAGAAAACTTAATAGATACACCGTCGCCCAAGTCATAAACTGGCAGATCACTAAATTGCTAACAACTTAAGGCGACGACTATGTCAACTGAATCAAAATGCCCATTTTCGGGTGCCGCCCTCAAGCCCACCGTGGCCGGAGCCAGAACGAACGCAGACTGGTGGCCGAATCAGCTGAACCTGAACATGCTGCAGCAGCATTCAGAGCGGTCCAACCCGATGGGCGAAGCGTTCAACTACGCGGAAGAATTCAAAACACTTGACCTGAAGGCGGTTGTCAAAGATCTGCATGCCTTGATGACAGACTCCCAAGACTGGTGGCCTGCGGACTACGGCCACTACGGCCCGTTCTTCGTGCGCATGGCTTGGCACAGCGCCGGCACGTACCGGATTGGCGATGGCCGCGGCGGTTCGGGCTTCGGCACACAACGCTTTGCGCCGCTCAACAGCTGGCCTGACAACGTCAGCCTCGACAAAGCACGCCGCCTGCTCTGGCCCATCAAGCAAAAGTACGGCCGCAAGATCTCTTGGGCTGACCTGATCGTGCTGACCGGTAATGTCGCGATGGACTCCATGGGCCTGCAGACCATCGGCTTTGCGGGCGGCCGTGAAGACGTCTGGGAACCAGGTCAAGACATTTATTGGGGACCGGAAGACACATGGTTGGGCAACGAGCGCTACACCGGCGACCGTGAACTCGAGCAGCCGCTCTCCGCCGTGCAAATGGGTTTGATCTACGTGAATCCGCAAGGACCGGACGGCAACCCCGACCCTGTCGCCGCGGCTCGCGACATCCGCGAAACCTTCCTGCGCATGGCGATGAACGACTACGAAACCGTGGCACTTTGCGCGGGTGGTCACACCTTCGGTAAAACCCACGGCGCCGCGTCTGAAGACTACAAAGGTCCAGAGCCTGAAGGTGCCGGCATTGAAGAACAAGGCCTCGGCTGGAAGAGCAGCTTTGGCAGCGGCAAAGGCGTCGACACCATTTCCAGCGGCCTGGAAGGCGCATGGACACCGACCCCGATCACCTGGGACAACAGCTACTTCGACACCTTGTTTGGCTACGAGTGGGAACTCACCAAGAGCCCTGCCGGCGCGCACCAGTGGAAGCCCAAAGACGGCGCGGGTGCCGGCACGGTGCCAGATGCCCACGACCCATCAAGGAGCCATGCACCCTTCATGGCCACGACCGATCTGTCCCTGCGAATGGACCCGGCCTACGAGAAAATTTCGCGGCACTTCCACCAGAATCCAAAAGAGTTTGCTGAGGCCTATGCCAACGCTTGGTACAAACTGACGCACCGTGACATGGGCCCGATGTCTCGCTACCTGGGTTCGATGATCCCCGCCGAGCCACAGATTTGGCAAGATCCGGTTCCAGCGGTCGACCATGCTTTGGTCAGCGAGCAAGACGTCGCTGCCTTGAAGACCAAAATCCTGGCCTCCGGCCTGACGATTTCCCAGCTGGTCACGACCGCTTGGGCATCAGCCGCCACTTTCCGCGGCAGCGACAAACGCGGTGGTGCCAATGGCGCCCGCATTCGCCTGGCTCCGCAGAAGGATTGGGAAGTCAACCAGCCGGCTGAACTGGCCAAGGTTCTGCAGAAGCTGGAAGCCATCCAAAA
>CANCLK010000075.1 GCA_947378785.1 Comamonadaceae bacterium | reverse complement strand
CTGATTTCAAAGAGTATTAGAGGACGCATATGGCTCGTATCGCAGGTATCAACATTCCGCCCCAGCAGCACGCCGAAATCGGCTTGACTGCGATTTTTGGCATCGGTCGCACCCGTGCTCGCAAAATTTGCGAGGCATGTGACATTGCTTATGCTAAAAAGATCAAAGATCTGACTGACGGAGATCTCGAAAAGATCCGTGACCAGATTGCTCTGTTCACCATCGAAGGTGACTTGCGTCGCGAGACGACGATGAATATCAAGCGTTTGATGGACATCGGTTGCTACCGTGGTTTCCGCCATCGTCGCGGCCTGCCAATGCGTGGTCAGCGTACGCGTACCAATGCCCGCACCCGCAAGGGTCCGCGTAAGGCAGCGCAGTCCTTGAAGAAATAATCGAAGGTAAGTTATGGCAAAAGCACCAAGCAATAGCGCGTCACAACGCGTCCGCAAGAAAGTTCGCAAAAATGTGGCCGATGGTATCGCCCACATCCACGCATCTTTCAACAACACGATCATCACGATCACTGACCGTCAAGGCAACGCCTTGTCATGGGCATCTTCTGGTGGCCAGGGTTTCAAGGGTTCGCGCAAATCCACACCTTTCGCCGCTCAAGTTGCGTCAGAAGTGGCTGGTCGTGCTGCCATTGAGCAGGGCATTAAGAACGTCGACGTCGAAATCAAGGGCCCAGGCCCTGGTCGCGAATCGTCAGTGCGTGCCTTAGGCGCTCTCGGTATCCGCATCAACTCTATTGCTGATGTGACACCGGTTCCGCACAACGGCTGCCGCCCTCAAAAGCGCCGTCGCATCTAATTCACCTTGCCTTTGGCCTGGTCGGTTACCTCGGTGACCAGCCAGGTTTTTGGCATTTTTATCAAGCCCACCGCCGTTAGGTTTCGTACCGAGGGCTCCTGCACTCAGTGCAGCAGATGACAAAGGAAAATAAGTGGCACGCTATCTAGGCCCCAAGGCTAAACTCTCCCGCCGTGAAGGCACAGACTTGTTCCTCAAGAGCGCACGTCGCGCTATTGGTGACAAGGCTAAATTCGATTCGAAGCCCGGCCAACACGGTCGTACTTCGGGCATGCGTACGTCGGACTACGGTCTGCAGCTGCGCGAAAAGCAAAAGGTCAAGCGCATGTACGGCGTGCTCGAAAAGCAATTCCGCCGCTACTTTGAAGAAGCTGATCGCCGCAAGGGCAACACCGGTGCGAACCTGTTGTTCCTGCTTGAATGCCGCCTTGACAACGTTGTTTATCGCATGGGTTTCGGATCAACCCGCGCTGAAGCACGTCAACTGGTGTCGCACAAGGCGATCACCGTCAACGGCCACTCGGTGAATATCCCTTCGTACCTGGTGAAAACTGGTGACGTGGTCGGTGTGCGCGAGAAGTCGAAGAAGCAGAACCGCGTCCTTGAGGCTTTGCAATTGGCCCAGCAAGTTGGCATGCCAGCTTGGGTTGATGTCAGCATTGACAAGGGCGAAGGCATTTTCAAGAAAGTGCCTGACCGTGACGAATTCGCTGCTGACGTTAACGAATCGTTGATCGTCGAGCTGTACTCACGTTAATTTTCACCCGTTCCTGTGCCCGGGATTCACCCGAGCGCAGGTCTGCTTCACCCGGCCTTATCGGCGTAACGAGCCGAGGGTATTGAGAGGAAGACTGCATGCAAACTAATCTACTAAAACCAAAAACCATCAACGTTGAGCAGTTGTCTGCCAACCGCGCCAAAGTGACCTTGGAGCCCTTCGAGCGTGGCTACGGCCACACCTTGGGCAATGCCTTGCGTCGTGTTTTACTGTCGTCCATGGTCGGCCATGCCGCCACGGAAGTGACCATCGCTGGTGTTTTGCACGAGTACTCGTCGATTGACGGTGTGCAGGAAGATGTCTTGAACATTTTGCTGAACCTCAAAGGCGTGGTCTTCAAATTGCATAACCGCGATGAAGTTACCTTGAGCCTGCGCAAAGATGGCGAAGGTCCTGTCACCGCGGCTGATATTCAGACGCCGCATGATGTCGAAATCATCAACCCTGAGCACGTCATCGTCAATCTGTCGCACGGCGGCAAGATCGACATGCAGATCAAGGTTGAAAATGGCCGTGGCTACGTGCCTGGAACCATGCGTCGTTATGGCGATGAGTCAACGAAGTCGATCGGCCGAATTGTGCTGGATGCTTCTTTCTCGCCAGTTAAACGCGTGAGCTACATCGTTGAGAGCGCTCGTGTTGAGCAGCGTACTGACTTGGACAAGCTGGTTCTCGAAATCGAAACCAACGGTGCTGTCACTGCAGAAGATGCCGTTCGCGCTTCGGCCAAGATTTTGGTCGAGCAGTTGGCGGTATTCGCTCAGCTCGAAGGCAATGAGCTGGCCGCATTTGACGCTCCTGTTCAACGCAGTTCACAGCAGTTCGATCCGATTCTGCTGCGTCCGGTTGATGAACTTGAACTCACGGTGCGTTCGGCTAACTGCCTGAAGGCCGAGAACATTTACTACATTGGCGATCTCATTCAGCGCACCGAGAATGAACTTCTCAAAACGCCGAACCTGGGTCGTAAATCGCTGAACGAAATCAAGGAAGTGCTCGCTTCACGCGGTCTGACTCTTGGTATGCGCCTCGAAAGCTGGCCACCGGCCGGGCTCGACAAGCGTTGATTTGAAAATGCCTCGTTAGTGAGGCAGTGCACGGGCAGTACCTGATACGGCTGCCTGAATTAAAAAAACTGGAAGGAAATAGCACCATGCGCCACGGACACGGACTACGTAAACTCAATCGCACCAGCTCGCATCGCTTGGCGATGCTGCGCAACATGATGAACTCGCTGATTCAGCATGAGGCCATTAAAACTACTTTGCCAAAAGCCAAAGAATTGCGCCGTGTGGTTGAGCCCATGATCACACTGGCTAAAAATCCAACGCTGGCCAACAAGCGCCTTGCTTTCGATCGTCTGCGCGACCGCGAGATGGTCGTCAAGCTCTTCGCAGAACTTGGCCCACGTTACAACACACGCCCAGGCGGCTACACACGTATCCTCAAAATGGGTTTCCGTGTTGGTGACAACGCACCAATGGCCTTGGTTGAGTTGGTTGATCGCCCAGATGTGGTCGAAACTTCGACTGCAGCCGGCACGGCAGCTGAATAACAGCTACAATAAACACTTATCGCGCGGTGGAGCAGCCTGGTAGCTCGTTGGGCTCATAACCCAAAGGTCGTAAGTTCAAATCTTGCCCGCGCAACCAATTTCCGGTCCCTGTTACTGGTTCCAAAAAGCCCACTTCTTGTGGGCTTTTTGCTTTGCGTCAGGTTTGCGTTCTGCTATTCAATTCTGCGGATCAGAAAGGGGCATACAAGGTGTCAACTTACGCACACCAGTTGTTGGAAAGCCTCCAATTCAGCAAGTCACGAATACTCAGTACCCTTCCATGCTTGTCGCTCCTATCATTTGATGAGGGGGACGCTGTTTTGGACAAGGGCTGCAGCGTGCAGTTTTGGAGTTGCGTGATATCGGGCTATGTCGCTGCTAGCGTTCCGCTTGACACGGGCAAGCGACTACCGGTTCATCTGTATGGACCCAATGAGTGGTTCGGCGAGCAGCCGTTGATGATGAAACAGCCTAGCGATTTCGAATACACCTGCATGACGGGTGTCGAAGTGATCGTGATGAGCAAACAATGCTTTGATTCTGCGATGTGCCAAGAACCGAAATTCGGACGTTTCTTGTGCGGTCTTGTCGCGTGGCGTGCGCAACAACAAGCCGAGAAGCTGGTATGGATGCGTTTGGGTAGCTCGCCACTTAGAGTCGTCATGGGTTTGGCTCAGTTCGCTGAATTAGCAACCCAAAGCGCAAAGCCGCCATTGATCGCCCAAATTGCCCAGACAGTGGACATTCCGATTGCACAACAACAAATCGCCGATTATTGCGGTGTCTCGCGAACCTTGTTTTCAGAAAACATTCAGCATCTGGCGGAATCGGGCTGGCTCAAGCTGCGTTACGGGGGGATTGAACTCCAGCGCGTAGAAACTTGGCGACGTTTTGCGCGCCAGATGCGTCAGCGGTCCTGCATGGTCAGCAGGCCGACAGTTGCAGATCTACTGAGAGACTTGGCGAGTGCACACGCAGAATTAGGCCCCTATCGATTTCCCAACCTCATTAACAACCGGCGTGTGGCCATGCCGCTGGCGGGTGCGTTCGAACAGCTGTCAGCGGCGTGAAGACCTCAGACTAAGTGGGGAACTCAATCCGGGGACTGAAAACCGACAGCGCGGTACGTCAATACCAAGGTATCCCGAAAGCCATCCTCCGAAGCGTCCCTAGGCAAGATGGGGGTGGTTTCATGAATGACCCGTTCGTCGTCCAGTAACAAGGTCGTCAGGGGCTGCTCCATGACAAAGCGTAAACCGTGCGGCCCATGTGCATCAAACACCCGTGTTTCGCCACCTTTGACGCCGTTGCGGCCGACCAGCATCACCACCACAAAATCCACCCCGTCACGATGCGCGCCTTCAGGGGTGGGACGGCCGACGCCGCCAGCGGTGTCAATACGAAACTGGTGGGCCTCAATAAACCACTCGCTCACGGGCTTCACTTGGCCAAACACTTGGCCAAGTGCGGACAGCAGGTCAATCCAAAGGGAATCATTCGCCACGCGAGGCTCAATCGGATCAAACCAGCGTTCGAAGCCACCATGTAATGCGTTGTAATCTAGGGGTTGCCAGTGCGCACGATGTGGAACAGGTTGAAGGGTTTGCTTAGACAGGTTTTGTATGAAACAGGCATGGCGCCTCTTGCGGTAATGACCGCCATCACGTAAATGGAGGTCGGGCGGCAAGCGTGCCCATGAATCAGCAAGCTTTGGCCAATGCAGTTGCCAGTCAGCCGCAGAGAGGCCCAGTGTGGCCAGTAACTCAGCGGGCTGAAGCAGGCTCAAGCCGTCTTGGCTGAGTCCCTGCGCGGCAGGCTTTTGGACTGAAGGAATAGTGAACATAGGCGCGTATTTTGCTGCATTGGAACTCTGCAACAGCTAAAGGCCTGAATGCCCCCTGAATGCCACATAGGGTGAGGAGGCAAACACGCACATATTTAAAACAACAAGGGTCGACAAGGCAACGACATGCTGTACAAATTTAAATCTAAAACCACCGGTGACCTGATCATGCTCGAGCCCAACGGTCGGCGTGTTTTGGAGATCATTGGTAAAACACCGGACGCAAAGGGCATCCTGCTTGCAGTGCAAATGCCGGCGGCCATTGTCCGATTAGAAGCAGCCATTGCGCAGGAACAAGCTGATCGGCGTGCCGCCTTCGCAAGTGGCGAGGGCGAAAAAGTGGACGGAGATGCCAACACTGCGCTGAGTTTGCGTCAGCGAGCCCGCCCTTTCATCGACATGCTCAAACGTTGTAGCGAAGCTGGAAGCGATATCGTCTGGGGCGTTTAGCGCCACCCGCGGTGCCAACCCCGGTCCGGATGGCGCCAGCCCCAACCATGATGTGGATGGTGAAGCCAGACAAAGCCAGGGGCAGGCAACACGTAGGTCGGTGCGATATACACCACGCCGGGTGGTGGCCCATAGTTGACGGGATAAGCTTGTCGGATGCCGGCGGGCTGGACCACGCAACCGCTGAGGCAGACCAACAGCACTGAGCAAGCTGTGACTTTCAATGTCATGAACGGGTCTCCTTGGGACGTGCTGCCCACATCGGCGATGCAGGCACCCGTGTTCAACGCGGCAAGCAGCCGTGCCGATGACCCGCGACACGTATTTGTGGGGTCAATTCGCAGCCAAGTTGAGACTTAATCAATACAAGCTTAAGCCGTCATATCCCCAGTTGTCAGTCGACCTTGGCGCCAGAGACCTTCACCACCTTAGCCCATTTGGTGGTTTCGGAATCAATGAGTTTGACAAATTCTTGTGGCGTGTTGCCGCTGGGGATCGCACCTTGGACCATCAGTTTTTCTTTGATCGCGGGCGTGTTCAGTGACTTCGCCACTTCTTGTTGAATGCGGCTGACGATGTCTGGCGGCGTGCCTGCTGGCGCCAACAAGCCAAACCAGCTGCTGGCTTCAAAGCCTTTGAGCTTGGCGGCTTCTTCTACCGTTGGCACTTCAGGGAGCACGGCTGAACGCTGGCTGCTGGTGACTGCAAAAGCTTTCAGCTTGCCGCTTTTGATATGTTGCAAAGACGACGGCAAGTTGTCGAACATCACGTCGGTGTTGCCGGCCACGAGGTCAAGCAACGCAGGGCTGGAGCCACGGTAGGGAAAGTGCACCATGAAGATTCCAGTCATGCTTTTGAACAGCTCACCCGCCATGTGAATCGACGTGCCGTTGCCGCTGGATGCCATGTTCAGCTTGCCGGGATGTGCCTTGGCGTATTGGATGAACTCTGGCACGTTGTTGATGCCTAGGGTGCGGGCTTTTTCGGCATTCATCACCATCACATTAGGGACGCCGGCGACCATGGTGATAGGCGCAAAATCTTTGATCGGGTCATACGGCATCTTGGCGTAAAGCGACTGGTTGATGCCGTGGGTGCCGACCGTGCCCATCAGGATGGTGTAACCATCGGCGGGTGACTTGGCCACGATGTCCGCGCCGATATTTCCGCCGGCACCCCCGCGATTTTCAATGACAAAAGCTTGGCCAAAGGCCTTGGACAGTTCCGGTGCGATGGCTCGGGCCAAGATGTCGGTGGTGCCGCCTGCCGCGAAAGGCACAACGATCTTGACAGGCCTAGTGGGCCAAGTCGATTGCGCGAAGGAAGGCAGGGCCAGCAACGCAGAGAAGGTCGTGACGCTGATGAGGCCCAGTGTGCGTGTCATGGCACGGATGAGCGTTTGACGCGGTGGAGATTTCAAAGACATGAAGGCCTCTTATTGGTAACGAATGACATGATGATAGATACCTTTAGTTTGTACTGCTAAGCGCCATGACGCGTGAATGGGATTACCCGTATCCAGCAATTCGCTGCGGGCATAAAAAAACCGCCCGACCCAGAAGGTCTCAAGCGGTTTTTTCAGGGCAGACGGTCTTAGTCGGCGAATTTGCCAGCCGCCTCAATCACGGGTTTCAACTTGGCAGTTTCAGAAGCCACGAACGCCTTGTGTGCTGCTGGTTCGACACGCTTGTCGGTTACCACCACAGCCCCCAGACCCTCTTGCTTCTTGATGAAGTCCGGGTCCTTCAGCGCAATCTTCAATGCATTGTTGAGCTGTGTCAGAACGGCCGGTGGCGTCCCTTTGGGTGCATACAGGCCGTGCCAAATCGTCAATTCAAAACCCTTCATGCCTAGCTCTTGCAGGCTCGGGTAGTCCTTGAGTAGCTTGTTGCCTGTCAAGGACTTGGCGGTGGTCACCGCGAAAGCTTTGACGCGGCCGGCTTCAATCTGCGCGGTGGTGTTGGTGGTCTGGTCGCACATGATGTCAACCTGACCGCCAACCAGTGCATTCATGGCGGGTGCTGTGCCGCTAAAAGGAATGGTCGTCATGGCTTCGCTGGCCTGCAAGCGCGACTGCCACATCAGGCCGCACAGGTGCGAGGCGGATCCCAAGCCAGCGTGGGCGATGTTCAATTTACCGGCGTTGGCCTTGATGTAGTTTTCAAATTCCCGGTAGTTGTTGGCTGCCAATTGCGGCTTGCCAATCAGCGTCATGGGCACTTCATTGATCATGCCGAGGTATTCGAAGTCGTCGGCGACTTTGAAGGAGAGCTTGCGGTACAAACCGGGTGCAGACGCCATGCCGATGTGGTGCAACAGCAGGGTGTGACCGTCCGGCACGGCTCGGGCAACCTTGGCCATGCCAATCGTGCCGCCAGCACCGTTGACATTCTCGACCACGAAATTGGCACTGCCACCCATGGATTTACGCATCGCTTCAGCCAAGTCGCGGGCGACGCGGTCGGTGGGGCCGCCAGCTGCAAATGGAACGACGAAAGTGATCGGCTTGGAGCCCGGGAAAGTTTGCGCTTGGGCCAACACAGCGGCGGCAGCAAGTGCCAGTACGAACAGCTTTTTCATTTAAAAAATTCCTTGAATTGAGCCCGTTATTTTAGGGCTTCCGCTGAAATTTCCTTGGCGGGTACGATGAATCGTCAAGCTGGAAGATGTGTTACTTGTAGCTCCGTGCGTCCTGGATGACCAGCCCATCGTTAGGCAAGCTACCGGGGCTGAGCATGTCGACGTCGCCGCGCAACTTGGTCACATCGCGAATCGCCTCGCCTATCCGCGCTGTCAAGCCGTCAGGCGATGTGGAGACCTCTACTTTGAGCGTCATCGCGTCATTCGCCATTTCGCCTGTGACCACCAACCGCGCCTTGAGCACTTCAGGAAAGCGTTTCACGATCTCGGCCACCTGACCCGGATGCACAAACATGCCGCGAATCTTGGTGGTTTGGTCGGCGCGCCCCATCCAACCCTTGATGCGGGTGTTGCTGCGACCCGTTGGGCATGTACCCGGCAACACGGCCGATAAGTCGCCGGTGCCAAAGCGGATCAAAGGGTAATCGGGGTTGAGCGTTGTCACCACCAATTCGCCAACATCGCCTTCGGGCACTGGGTCGCCTGTGCCGGGCCGCACGATCTCGACGATGACACCCTCGTCCAGCACCAAGCCCTGGCGGGCTTCGGTCTCGTAGGCGATCAAACCGAGGTCGGCGGTGGCATAGCATTGGTAGCCGGCAATGCCGTTGTCGGCCAACCAGTCGCGTAGCGACGGCGGAAAGGCTTCGCCCGACACCAGTGCGCGCTTGAAACTTGAGACGTCTGAACCACTCGCGAGCGCTTTTTCAATCAGGATCCGCAGGAAACTGGGCGTGCCGAGGTAAGCCGCAGGCTGAAGATCAGCAATGGCTGCGAGTTGTTGCTCGGTTTGACCCGTGCCGGCGGGAAATACCGTGCAGCCGATCGCATGCGCGCCCGACTCCATCATGAAGGCACCCGGTGTCATGTGGTAACTGAAGGCGTTGTGTGCCAGATCGCCTTCCCGAAAGCCCGCGGCAAAGAGGGCGCGGCCCACCCGCCAGTAATCTGGGCGTGCTACATCGGGTTCGTAGATGGGCCCAGGGGACGCAAAAATGCGCGACATTTTGCGTCCTCGCAGCACGGCGGAAAAGCCGCCAAACGGATCCGCTGGGCGAGTCGCCTGTTGGCGGTCCAGCAGCTCATGCTTGCGCGTGACGGGTAAGGTGGCTAAAGCTGCGCGGGATGTGATGCGGGAAGGAACAATCTCCGCTAGCGAGCGCGCCGCTGCAGGACTGTGTTGCTGTGCGAGGGCGATCAGGCCCGGCAGGGCCGCCATGTGTGCGGCTTCCCGTAAGGCGGGATCGCGAATTTCCAGTGTGTCGAAATGTGGGTTCATGTTGCGCGCCTCAAGCCAGCCAGCGCTTGCGCCGTTTGTAGCTTTTAACGTCTTTGAAACTCTTGCGCTCGCCACCACCCACGCCTAGGTAAAACTCCTTGACGTCTTCGTTGCTGGCCAAGTCGCTCGCCAAGCCATCCATCACCACCCGTCCGCTTTCCATGATGTAGCCGTAGTCAGCGTATTTCAACGCCATGTGGGTGTTCTGCTCGGCCAGCAGAAAAGTGACTTTTTCTTTTTCATTCAGGTCTTTGACGATGTTGAATACTTCTTCAACAATCTGCGGAGCCAGTCCCATGGACGGCTCGTCGAGCAGCACCATGCTCGGGTTGGCCATCAATGCGCGGCCAATCGCACACATCTGTTGCTCGCCACCGGAGGTGTAGGCGGCCTGCGATGTGCGGCGTGTTTTCAATCGGGGGAAGTAGTTGTAGACCTTTTCCAGATTGGCGGCTACTTCGGCCTTGTCTTTGCGGGTGTAAGCACCGGTCAACAAATTTTCTTCAATGGTCAGGTGCGCAAAGCAGTGGCGCCCCTCCATCACTTGCACCACGCCACGCTGTACTAAATCTGACGGCGAAAGATTTTCAATGCGCTCACCGCGAAGTTCGATAGAGCCCTTGGTGACTTCGCCGCGTTCACCCTTGAGCAGGTTAGAAATGGCGCGCAATGTGGTGGTTTTTCCCGCGCCATTGCCGCCCAGAATCGCCACAATTTTTCCTTCTGGAACGTTCAGGGAAACACCCTTGAGCACCAGAATGACATGGTTGTAGATGACCTCGATGCCGTTGACATTGAGAACGATAGTTGAATCACGCATGGACTGAATTCCGATCAAGCAGATGAACAGGGTTGATCAGGTTGGACTGGTGTTTTCAGATACCAGCCCAACCGTCACATCACGACTGGCAGTCAGCCGGTGGGCGGCGCGTCATTTTCTTGTCAGCCAGATACTTGTCTGCACCCGACTTGACCATCGGCTTGAGGATCTGATCATCAGCTTGGATGAAATCAGAGCTGAAGGCCCATTTCTTCCCGTCCCAAGTTTGGACCCGTGCCCAGCTTGAGCCCATGTGGTCAGCGCAAGACGTTGAGAGCGGCCGCATGATGCCGGAAAAGCCCAGCGCATCCAGACGTTTCTGATCTAGCGCCAAGTTTTCCATGCCCCAGCGTACTTGCTCACCGGTCATGACCTTGCCTTTGCCGAAGCGTTCTTGCGCCCGGCGCACGGCTTCGATGCTGAGCATCTGAATGATCACGCCGCGGGTGTAGAGAACTTGACCGACTTCATCTTTAGGACCGGTACCCTGGCCTTTGTCGTGTACGTATTTCATGATGTCCTGAATCACCTTGGGTTCCTTGCCGGAGGTGTTCAGTGCCAGCGCGTTGTAGCCCTTGGCACCTTCGCCGACGTCCTTGACGTCCGGCTCAGCGCCAGCCCACCAGACGCCGTACATTTTGTCGCGCGGATAGCCCGTAGCCTGAGCTTCCTTGAGTGCAGTTGAGTTCATCACACCCCAACCCCACAGCAGGACAAAGTCAGGACGACTCTGGCGCACTTGCAACCATGCTGATTTTTGGTCAACACCGGGTGCTGTGACGGGAATCATCTGCAGATCAAAGCCGTGCATCTTGGCGCGTTCTTGCAGCAGAGGAATAGGCTCTTTGCCAAACGGCGAGTCGTGGTAAACCAGCGTGATTTTCTTGCCCTTGAGTTTGTCCAGGCCACCTTCTTTTTTACCAATGTGTTGGATCAAAATATCGGCGCCAGTCCAATAGCTGCCCATCAGTGGAAAATTCCACTTAAAGGCTTGTCCGTCCTGCGAAACCGACAGGCCATAGCCCAGTGTGATGAGGGGGATCTTGTCGGTCGGTACTTTTTCAGTCAGTGCAAAAGTGATGCCGGTGGCTTGGGGGTCAAACACGGCCACACCAGGCCGGCTCTTGAGGCGCTCGTAGCATTCCACGCCGCGGTCAGTGGCATAGCCAGTTTCGCACTCTTCATACGTCAGTTTCACGCCGTTCACGCCGCCATCGCGGGCATTGATCAGCTTGAGATAGTCCTGTTTGCCATTGGCCCATGGCACGCCATTGGGTGCGTAGGGTCCTGTTCGGTAAGACAGCAGCGGAAAGAACTGCTCCTTGGTTTGCGCTACGGCGCTGGTGACGACGGAGGCGCTCATGGCGATGGTCGCGAGCGCCAAAACTAATTTACCTGATCTCATCTTTGTCTCCTTTAGAAATTAAAAAATTACCTGAGAAATAACACCCGTGAAACTCAATGCGGAAAAGGCCACAGACGCAATTTTTGTTTGCCCATGGACCACAGTTTGGCCAAACCGTGTGGTTCCACAATCAGAAACCAAACGATCAAGCCGCCAAAAATCATCAACTCTGCATGCGACACCCCGGCAGTCGAAATTTCGACACCAAACAAGCCGGCAAAAAATGGCAAAAACTGATTCAGTGCGATCGGTAAAACGACAATGAAAGCTGCGCCAAAAAAGCTACCCATGATGGATCCAAGGCCGCCGATGATCACCATGAAGAGCAAGCGAAAGGATTGGTCGGACGAGAAGGCGGCTGGTTCCCACGCACCTAGGTAGATGAAGGCCCACAACCCTCCAGCGACGCCGATGATGAAGGAGCTGACCGCAAAGGCGCTGAGCTTGGCGTACATCGGGCGAATGCCGATGACGGCGGCGGCTACGTCCATGTCGCGTATCGCCATCCACTCGCGGCCGATAGCGCCACGCACTAAGTTTTTAGCCATCACGCCGATGACGAGCAGCAGCGTCAGGCACAGCAGATAGCGGCTAACAGCGCTTTCAATCGGCAGACCAAACACTTGGAGGTTTGACACCGAGACTGAGCCGGATGGCGCGTCCAGCGTGAACCACTTGATGCGCAGAAACATCCAGTCGCTGAAGAATTGCGCGGCGAGTGTCGCTACCGCCAAATACAAGCCCTTGACGCGCAAGCTAGGTAGGCCAAACAGAATGCCGAAAGCGGTGGCACATAAGCCGCCCAGAATCAATGCCGGGATCAGCGGCATACCCGGAATGCGCTCGAAGATGTTGTATGCACTGTAAGCGCCGACCGCCATGAAGGCACCTGAGCCAAGCGAGATCTGGCCGCAGTAACCCACCAAAATATTCACCCCCAGCGCAGCCAAGGACATGATCACAAAAGGGATCAAGATGGCACGAAACAGGTAGTCACTGGCCAGCATCGGTACGGCCACAAATGCGACTGCCAATAACAAGCCGATGGCGATGCGGTCCTGCAAGATCGGGAAGATCTGCTGGTCATCCCGGTAGTTGGTTTTGAACTGACCATTTTCTCGATAGAACATAAAGTTAAGCCGTTGTTAGGTCGAAATAAAAGAAGTTCGGCGCGGTTTTATCCCAAGGCCAGCAGGGGCCGCGGAACCGGCTTCGCCGGGCCGCA
>CANCLK010000074.1 GCA_947378785.1 Comamonadaceae bacterium | reverse complement strand
CATCATGGCTTGGAATGTGTTCATGACCGCGACGGCAGGCAAGCCTGCGAATGCCACGATCCCATCTGCTTTGGCACACGCCTGAAAGAAACTAGTCATGTCCTTTTCACATGAAAAAGTTGAAACCAACAATTGGTTGATGATCGTTTTGATTTTGCTCGTCGTCGCCGTCGGCGGACTGGTTGAAATCGTTCCACTGTTCTTCCAAAAATCAACCACCCAGCCGATTGCCGGGATCGTGCCGGACTCACCGCTCAAAGTGGTTGGCCGCGATATTTACATTCGTGAGGGCTGCTACAACTGCCATTCCCAAATGATCCGTCCGCTGGTGGCTGAAACGCTGCGCTACGGCCACTACTCGGTAGCGGGCGAGTTTGTTTATGACCATCCGTTCCAGTGGGGCAGCAAGCGCACCGGACCAGACTTGCATCGCGTCGGCGGCAAGTACAGCGATGAATGGCAGCGCCTGCACCTGATCAGTCCACGCGACTTGGTGCCCGAGTCCATCATGCCGGCCTACCCATGGCTTGAAAAAACACCGGCTGACGCGGAATCCATTCAGCGCCACATGAAAGCGCTGCGCACGGTGGGGGTTCCTTATACCGACGAGCAGATTGCCGCTGCCCCGGCCGAGCTCAAAGACAAGACAGAGCTGGATGCGCTGATTGCGTACCTGCAGGGTCTTGGTCTGGCTCTGAAATAACGGGAGGCAGACATGACTATGGATATCAATGTGTTGCGTAGCATCGTGACCGTGGCCGCCTTCGTGGTGTTCGTCGGGATTTTGGTGTGGGCCTGTTTGCCTTCCAAACAAGCCCAATTTGATGAAGCGGCGCAGTTGCCCTTCAAGTCGGAATAGGAGCAGGGTTCATGAGTGATTTCATCAATGGTTTCTGGCCTTGGTATGTGGCAGCCATCAGTCTGGTGTCTATCTTGGCCTGCGCTTTGCTGCTGTGGCTGGCAGGCAAAGCGACCGTCAGCACAGATGCAAGCAAGGCGGGCGATAACACGACGGGTCATGTGTGGGATGAAGACCTGCGCGAACTGAACAACCCCTTGCCACGTTGGTGGATGTGGTTGTTCATTTTGACGGTGGTTTTTGGTCTGGGCTACTTGGCTATATTCCCTGGGTTGGGAAGCTACAAAGGGCTTTCCAAATGGTCAACTCAGGCTGAGCACAAAGATGACGTAGATCGTATGCGGGCTGAATTGGCACCGCTCTACGCCGAATTTTCAGCGCAGTCGGTTGACGCGCTCTCGCGTGATCCACGTGCGCTGGCTATCGGTGAACGGCAGTTCATGAACACCTGTTCTCAGTGCCATGGCTCGGATGGTCGCGGCAGCAAGTCTTACCCGAACCTCACCAACGGCAATGCCGCTTGGCTGGGCAATCGAAGCGGGGATCACATCGTCCAGACAGTCACCAATGGCCGCGTTGGCATGATGCCGCCTATGGGGGCGGCCGTCGGTGGAGAAAGCGATATCACCGATGTAGCGCATTACGTGCTCTCGCTGTCGGGCAGTCCGTACAACGAAATCAAAGCTTTCAGCGGCAAACAAAAATTTGCAGTCTGCGCAGCTTGCCACGGGATGGATGGCAAGGGCAATAAGGCCTTAGGGGCCCCCAACTTGACCGATGACTATTGGTTGCACGGTTGGGGTGAGGCGGCTATTGTGAACGCCATCAAATACGGCAAAAACAATGTGATGCCAGCGCAAGCGCCCAAGCTCACGCCCGAGCAGATCCATGTGGTGGCCGCGTACGTGTTGAGTCTTGGTGGTGTGACGCCAGTCGTCTCTGCGCCTTCGCAGAAGCCGGCCGCCAAATAATTGCAACCAACAATGTCGGGTCCAAGTCGGCCCTGCCTTTCAGGAGATTTTCAGTGTCAGGTTCCCCATACAGCCAACGCGCCACAAGCAGGGTGAACAAGGTGATTCCGATTGTGCCGGCCAAGGTGGCGTCCACAAGTGCTGGCGTTCATGGTGGCGGCGATGATTCGAATGAAGTGGCCTCGCTGTATCAGTCCGACAAAAAGATTTATGCGCGCAGCGTTTCTGGCTTATTCAGTCATTGGCGCTGGGCCATGGTCTGGATCACGCAGTTGGTGTTTTACGGTCTGCCCTGGCTGTCTATCAATGAGCGGCAGGCGATGCTGTTCGATTTGGCATCGCGTCGCTTTTATATTTTCAATTTGGTGCTGTATCCGCAAGACCTGATTTATCTGACGGGCTTGCTCATCATCAGTGCGTTGTCTTTGTTTTTGTTCACGGCCGTGGCGGGTCGGCTCTGGTGCGGCTACGCTTGTCCGCAAACGGTTTACACCGAAATATTCATGTGGGTGGAGCGCAAGATCGAAGGTGATCGCGCGGTCCGCATGCGGCTAGATAACGCTGCCATGAGTCCAATCAAGCTGGCGCGCAAAGGGGGCAAGCACGCGGTGTGGATTGCCATTGGTTTGTGGACCGGCTTCACTTTTGTGGGTTACTTTTCACCGATCCGTGAGCTGGCATTAGACGTCAGCCGCTTGTCGCTGGGGCCGTGGGAATGGTTCTGGATTCTGTTCTACGGATTCGCCACTTACGGCAACGCGGGTTGGATGCGCGAGCAGGTTTGCAAGTACATGTGCCCGTATGCTCGTTTTCAGAGCGCCATGTTTGACCGAGACACCTTGATCGTCACTTACGACGAAGCGCGGGGTGAAGGGCGCGGCGTGCGACCCCGCAGCGACACCCGGGCCGACTATCAGGCCAACGGTTTAGGGGATTGCATTGACTGCGGCTTGTGCGTCCAAGTCTGCCCGACGGGCATCGACATTCGCAATGGGCTGCAATACGAGTGCATCAGCTGCTCAGCGTGTATTGACGTTTGTGACACTGTCATGGACAAAATGCACTACCCCCGCGGATTGATCCGTTACAGCACGCCCAATGGCATCAGTCTGAAGCTGTCGAGCGCCGCCATGATTCGCCGGGTCCTGCGGCCGCGCGTGCTGATCTATACGGCTGTGCTGTTGATCATCAGCATCTCCGTGCTGGGCAGTTTGGTCATGCGCGCACCGTTCAAGGTCGATGTGGTCCGTGACCGCGGATCTTTGGCGCGCGTGGTCGAGCAAGGAAAGATTGAAAATGTTTACCGTCTGCAAATCATGAATGCGACAGAAGTGCAGCAGCAGTACCACTTGCGTGTGTCGGGTCTCGACGACGCGCGGATTGTCTCTGAAGCCTCGGTGACGGTTGAGGCTGCCGGTTCGCGCTGGGTTCCGGTGCTGGTGCAGACGCCACCAGAAGCTGCCGCACCAGGTTCGCATGCCATGACCTTCCTGATCTCTGCTGAGGGCGGGCAGGGTGAGCGGGCTGAAAAGTCTGTCTTTTTGGTGCCACGCTAGTGCTTTGAGCGTTGATGAAAGTTAATAACCATGCAACAGATTGACAACTTGTCGAGCCAAAGACCAAGTCCCCAAGGGCGTCCTTGGTGGAAAGAGCCGTATGTGTGGATGGTGATTTCTGGGCCGCTGTCGGCGGTGATTGCTTGCGGCATCACTGCTGTCTACATTCTGCAGGGGCCAGACGCGGTGGTGTCTGAGGAGTATTACCGTGAAGGCATTGCCATCTCAAGGGAAGTGAGGGTGGCCAAGCCCCCCATGCAGCCTGCTAACGTAGCGCGCAACCACAGTGCCACCGGAGGCAAGACCGATGAAAAACCTTGAATCACCAACGCCCTCAGAGTTTGAATCTTCGAAGCTGCGCAATGCGGCCTTGATTTTGTGGCCATCTTTTTTGGCCGCCTGCCTGCTTGAGGCTTTGGTGTTCGCCGTGGTTGACCCTAGCGAGTTGAATTGGTCTGGTCATGCGACCATACCAACGCGGCAAGGTGTTTACTCCGTGGCTTTCTTTTTGTTTTGGTCGATCAGCATGGCTTGCTGTGGCTTGGTCTTGTGGCTGTCCAAGCCAGAATATCAAGTCAATGAGGAAGACCTCAATGACTGACTTGCGAATTGACGATGCGTTTGAGTGCCTCGGCATCGCGGATATTGATTTGTCGCTGTTTGACTTCGACGATGCCGTCGTCTGAGAACTTCGAGAAGGTGCGGCTGACCGTTTCGAGCTTCATGCCCAAATAGCTGCCAATTTCTTCACGCGTCATACGCAAAATCAATTCAGTTTTTGAAAAACCCCGGGCCTGTAAGCGTTGGACTAGATTCAGCAAAAAGGCGGCCAAGCGCTCTTCGGCCCGCATACTTCCTAGCAGCAGCATGACGCCATGCTCGCGCACGATTTCACGGCTCATGACCTTGTGCACATGGTGTTGAAGTGCGGTGACTTCGCGTGAAATTTCTTCAATCCGGTCGAACGGCATGACACAGACTTCGGCGTCTTCAAGCGCGGTCGCGTCACAGGTGTGCAGGTCGTTGACGATGCCGTCTAGGCCGATGATTTCACCGGCCATCTGAAACCCCGTGACTTGATCGCGGCCGTCTTCAGTGGTGACGCTGGTTTTGAAAAATCCACTGCGAATCGCATACAGCGAGGTGAATTTTTCACCGTTGTGAAACAGCGAGGTGCCTCGTTTGACGGTGCGACGGGTGGCGACGATCTCGTCAACGCGAACAAGTTCTTGGGCATTCAGGCCTGAGGGCATGCACAACTCACGCAAGTTGCAGTTGGAGCAGGCGACTTTACTGTGTTCCTTGTTCATTTGATGATTTTCGTTGCATCTGGTTAATTCTCCTAGTCATTATTTGTTTTTTTGCGGCTGAGCATTCTCGTCAATTTGCTGACGATGAGCTCATTTGCTTGATCCACATCAACGCAGTTAGCAGAGAGACGCGGCAAAGTAGCAGCATTGTTCAAAGGGATCAAAAGGATTGAATCATGAGTGTCGTTTCAACCGACTTACTGCGACGTTTTGACCTCAACGGTCCGCGGTATACCTCGTACCCAACAGCCGATCGGTTTGTGGATGCTTTCACAGATGAAGATTATGTGCAGGCCATGAAGCTACGCCGCTCTGCTGCGGCGTCCATGAACATGCCGTTGTCACTTTATATTCATATTCCATTTTGCGAGTCGCTCTGCTATTACTGCGCCTGCAACAAAATCGTCACCAAACACCATGAACGTGCTGAGGCGTATTTGCGTTATTTGAGCCGGGAAGTCGACCTGCACACCGCGCATTTGGGTACTGGACAGGTGATCAGTCAGTTGCACTTGGGCGGTGGTACGCCGACTTTTTTATCAGACGATGAGCTTCGCGGCCTGATGGCGATGTTGCGTCGCAGTTTCAATTTTGCCCCTGGCGGCGAATATGCCATTGAAGTCGATCCGCGTACTGTCGATGTCAAGCGTTTGGCCGTTTTGGCTGAGTTGGGTTTCAACCGCTTGAGTTTTGGCGTTCAGGATTTTGACCCGATGGTTCAAAAATCTGTTCACCGTGTCCAACCCGCTGAAAAGGTTTTTGCTTTGGTCGAGTCAGCGCGGCACTTGGGCTTTGAATCCATCAATATTGATCTGATTTATGGTTTGCCAATGCAAACCCCCGAGTCTTTTGACCGCACCTTGGCTCAGGTGGCGCTGCTTCGGCCGGACCGCGTGGCGCTGTATGCGTACGCGCATTTGCCTGAACGTTTCAAGCCGCAGCGGCGCATCATCACGGCAGAGTTGCCTACTGGGGCGGCGAAGATTTCGATGCTATCTCGTTCCCTGGCTGCTTTTGAAAAGGCCGGTTACGTCTACATCGGCATGGACCACTTTGCATTGCCAAATGACGCACTGGCTGTGGCCAAGCGTCAGGGCAGGTTGCACCGTAACTTTCAGGGCTACAGCACGCAGCCTGACTGCGACTTGATCGCGCTAGGCGTATCCGCCATTGGCCGGGTCGGTGCGACGTACAGCCAAAACGCAAAAACCATTGAGGCCTATTACGATCTGCTGGACCAAGGCCGGTTGCCTGTGGTGCGCGGCTTGGCGCTGACGCGTGACGATTTGGTGCGGCGCGTCGTCATCATGGGGTTGATGTGTCAGGGTCAGCTTCAGTTTGAATCCATAGAGCTGGCCTTGTTGATTGACTTCAAGAGCTACTTTGCCAAAGAGTTGGAGGCCTTGAACGAACTGGTGGGTCAGGGCTTGGTCACAGTGAACGCCAGCGGAATTGAAGTCACCGCGCAGGGCTGGTTTTTTGTGCGCGCCGTCGCCATGGTCTTTGACCGCTACTTGCAGGCTGATCGCAACCGCAGCAAGTTCTCTAAAATTATCTAGATGCAAACCAGTTTGGCCGCTACCGCCTTGCTCATGGGACTCGCGGGTGGGCCCCATTGCGTCGCCATGTGCGGCGCGGCTTGCGCGGCTATGGGGCGATCGGCGGCTGGCAGCAACGCCCGAGCGCTGTGGATATTTCAGGTCGGTCGGCTGGCCGGCTATTCCGCCTTGGGTGGTTTGGCAGCGGCTTCGATGCAAGGTCTGGGCTGGTTGAGTATTCAGTCGGCGGCTCTGCGCCCGGTATGGACCATGCTGCATGTGTCTGCAGCCTTGTTGGGCTTGATGTTGTTGTGGCAGGCGCGTCAGCCAGCATGGCTTGACGTGGGTGCCCGCAAAGTTTGGAGCCGTATCCGCACCGTCACGCAGGGCTCTGGCAAAGCGGGCAGTGCCGCTGCACCGCTGGTGCTTGGCGCTGCTTGGTCGCTGTTGCCTTGCGGCTTGCTTTACTCGGCCGTGCTGGTGGCAGCTCTCAGCCCTAGCGCCATTCAAGGTGCGGGCGTCATGGCACTTTTTGCCGTAGGCAGCGGCGTCAGTCTGATGGCCGGTCCGTGGTTATGGCTACGGTTGCGGGGGCCGGGTTCTGGTGCGTGGGCCATCCGACTCGCCGGCGCTGCATTGCTGGCCAGCTCGGTTTGGACCTTGTGGATGGGTTTGGTGCACGACACCGCACCTTGGTGCGTGACTGTTTGAGCGCCTCGCGAACTCGCGCAACAGCACTCAGATAACTCTTACAATCCGCTGTTCTCAAGCCGGCCAGAGGTGGCTAGGCGCTTGCTGCAACCTGCTTCACGGATTCAAGAACATCATGAACAAGTACCTGTGGTCTTTCGCTTTGTCGGCGCTGGTTTTGGTGGCCTGTGGTCAGAAAAACGAGACGGTAACTGCCGTTGTTGGCGCAGAAGAAAAGATTCTGAACATCTACAACTGGCCCGACTACATTGCCCAGGACATGGTGGCCAATTTCACGCAGGAAACCGGCATCAAGGTCAACTACCAGACCTTTGAAAACAACGAAGCCCTGCACGCCAAATTGGTTGCTGGCAACACCGGCTACGACATCGTGGTGCCAGGCGCGGTGTTTGCCAAGCCGCAAATTGACGGCGGCCTGCTGCTCAAGCTCGACAAAGCCAAGCTGCCAAACGAAGCTAATCTCGACCCCAGCATCATGGCCAAGCTGTCGGCTATTGACCAAGGCAATCAATATTTGGTGCCTTGGGCCTGGAGTTTCACAACGGTCGGTATCAACAAAGGCAAAGTCGCTGCCGCGCTTGGCAACACACCCATGCCCGCCAACGTGTGGGAACTGGTGTTCAATCCGGTCTACACCGACAAACTCAAGTCCTGCGGCATCGCCTTTTTGGATTCACCGACTGAAGTGATCCCGCCGGCCCTGCATTACTTGGGGAAAAACGCTTATTCCAACACCGCAGCGGATCACCAAGCCGCAGCCGCCATGCTGACCAAGGTACGGCCGCACATCCGCATGTTCAGCAGCACCATGATCGACGATCTGGCGGGCGGTAAGGCCTGTGTGGTGTTGGCTTGGGCGGGCGACATCAATATCGCCCGACAACGCGCGATCGAAAACAAAAATGGCCATGACATTGAAGCGCTGCTGCCGAGCACCGGCGGCCTGATCTTTTTTGACACGTTGGCGATTCCCAAAGATGCCAAGCACCCGAACAACGCGCATGCCTTCATCAACTACTTTCTGCGCCCTGAGGTCTCGGCTTCACTCACCAATGAGTTGCGCTACGCCACCGCCAACAAGGCCAGCTTGGCCAAAGTGAGGCCAGAGATCGCTCAAGACAAAGTTGTTTTTCCGGATGCTGCCAACCTGCAAAAAATGGTCTCGCCGGCCAGCTTCAGCAACGAAGCCAGGGCCTCCATGGCGAACGCGTTCACAGGCTTCAAAAGAGGGCAGTGATCTGTATGAATCCACCTGCTTCCCCCGTCGATGGATTTTTGAAAGCAGTCAGCCTCGTCAAACGATTTGATGGAGTTGCTGCGGTCGATGACGTTTCCTTGTCCGTCCAAAAGGGTGAAATTTTTGCACTGTTGGGCAGTTCTGGTTGCGGCAAGTCGACCTTGTTGCGCATGCTGGCCGGCTTTGAGTCACCGACGTCCGGCACGGTGATGCTGGACGGTGTGGACATCACCTCGTCACCGCCTTATGAGCGGCCGATCAACATGATGTTCCAGTCTTATGCGTTGTTTCCGCACCTCAGCGTTTGGGACAACATCGCGTTTGGGCTAAAGCGTGAGGGCCTGCCCACAGCAGTGATCACCGCTCGGGTCGAGGAGATGCTGCGGCTGGTGCAACTCACTGACTTAGCCAAGCGTAAGCCCCACCAACTCTCGGGTGGCCAACAGCAGCGGGTGGCATTGGCACGCAGTTTGGCGAAACGACCGCAGTTGTTGTTGCTTGACGAGCCTTTGGGCGCACTCGATAAAAAGCTGCGCGAGCAAACTCAGTTTGAGCTGGTCAATATCATTGAGTCGGTCGGTGTGACCTGCGTGATGGTCACGCACGACCAAGAAGAAGCCATGACGATGGCCTCGCGCATCGCTGTCATGAACCATGGGCGCGTGCTGCAAGTGGGCACGCCGCGCGAAATTTATGAGCATCCTAATTGCCGATTTGTCGCCGACTTCATTGGTCAGGCCAATCTGTTTGACGGTGCCCTCAGTCTGGATGAGCCTGGTCGCTGCGAGATCACCACGCCTGAGGGCGTGATCCATGTCGGCCACGGCATCACCGGCACGCCTGGCATGGCGCTTTCGGTTGCGCTTCGACCCGAGAAAATAAACATTTCCAAAAGCCGGCCTCATGTGATGAACAACCTCTTCACGGGAACGGTCCGGGAGATTGCTTACTTCGGCAGTTACAGCACCTTCATGGTCGACATGCCCAGCGGGAAATCGGTGAAGATCACTGAAGGCAACACGGCCAGGCAAGATCTCAGTGGCATCACTTGGAACGATTCCGTCTTTGTCTGGTGGAGCGATTCAGCCGCCGTGACACTGACCTCATAAAACCGTGGCCATGCAAGATTTGTCAGCGTTCAAGTCCCGTCCTGGCCGACGGTTCGTCATCGGTGTGCCATTTCTTTGGTTGGTGGTTTTTTTCGTCTTGCCCTGTCTGATTTTGTTGCGCATCAGCGTGACCGACATGGGCAGTGGCGTGGATCCGTTTGCGCCGTTGATCGCCTCGGCCGACGGTATTTGGCGCTTCGTCTTGAAGTACGAGAACTATATTGCCATTTTTTGGGATGCCAATGCCGGTTTTGGCCAGACCATTTACATGGACGCGTACGCGACCTCGCTGAAGTACGCCTTCTTCACGACCTGGTTCTGTCTGCTGATCGGTTATCCGTTTGCGTACTTCATTGCGCGTTCGAAACCGAGCATTCGGCCGGCGTTGCTGATGTTGGTGATGCTGCCCTTCTGGACATCTTTTTTGCTGCGCGTTTACGCTTGGAAAGGCATCTTGGCGGATCAAGGCGTCCTCAACAATGCGCTGATGGCGCTGGGCTTGATCATCGAACCCATCCGCATTCTTTACACCGACATCTCGATGCTGGTCGGCATGACCTATGTCTACCTGCCTTTCATGGTGCTTCCGCTCTATGCCACGCTGGTGAAAATGGATCTCAGCTTGTTAGAGGCTGCGCATGATCTGGGCGCCAGCCCTTGGCAAGCGTTCTGGCTCATCACCGTGCCACTGAGCAAGGCCGGGATTGTCTCGGGAGCGATGCTGGTCTTCATTCCGTGCATCGGTGAATTCGTGATTCCTTCACTGTTGGGCGGTGCTGAAAACATCATGATCGGCCGTGTCGTGTGGGACGAAATGTTCAGCAGCAACAACTGGCCACGTGCCTCGGCTTTGGCTGTCGTCATGATTTTCCTGATTCTCATTCCGCTGGCCCTTTACTACCACTACAGCGCCGAGCCGAGTTCGACATCGGGTGCGAAAGGGTGGGGCTGACATGCGTGCGATCACTCGTTTTTTTCAGGCGCATCTGGGCGGCTTTTGGCTGCTGGCGGTCTATCTTTTTTTGTACGCCCCGTTGGTTTTTCTGATTGTTTTTTCTTTCAACAGCACGCGCCAAGACGGCGTCTTCACTGGTTTTTCTTTGCGTTGGTACAGCGCCCTCTGGGCTGATGCGCGCTTGGTCGAGGGCTTCTTGTTGTCGCTCAAAGTGGGACTTGTGACCGCCACACTGTCGGCGGTTCTAGGCGCGATGGCGGCTTATGTGCTGGTGCGTTATGAGCGCTTTCGTGGGCGACCGATTTTCATCGGTCTGGTCAATGCGCCGCTCATCATGCCGGAAGTGATCGTTGGCTTGTCACTGCTGTTGCTCATGGTGTCCTTGCAGCGAACGCTGGGTTGGCCCGATCGAGGCGTGAGCACGATCGTGCTGGGCCATACCTTGCTGGGCATGGCTTACGCGACGGTGGTGATTCAGTCGCGGCTGCGTGAAGTTGACCGTTCTATTGAAGAGGCTGCGATGGACCTCGGTTGCCGGCCGCTGCAGGTGTTTTTTTGGGTCACGCTGCCTAGCATTGCCCCAGCCATGGTGGCCGCTTGGCTACTGACGTTCACGCTGTCGTTTGACGATGTCGTGATTTCTGAGTTCTTGTCGGGCCCCGGTGTGACCACCTTGCCGCAAGTCATTTTCAGTTACGCCCGTCGCGGCATCAATCCGTCGATTTACGCTGCGGCCACCTTGCTGATTGCCGTGGTCAGTGTGGGCATTCTTGCCTACAGCCTCTACGTGGCTAGGCAGCAGCGACGGCGCCGGCGTGAGATCAGCGCCGTCGTCCGCCCTGCTCGAGAAAGTCATTCAATTTAGGCGTGCCAAGGAGACCCACACCGGTCTTTTTTCATGGCGCCGCATTGCTTTTCATAATGCGGTAAAGCAAGATGCTGCGCTGCACAATATTTTCTCAATATGAGAAAATGAATTTCGTATGGCGGTAATTAACGTGTATCTCATTGATTTTAAATAGAAATATTTTTATCTTATATAAGACATAAGAGCTTAAATAAGTCTTCTAGAAGACTTAAAGTGAAGCTGTCAACAAGCAGGAAATTAGGCCTCTAGCGAGAAAACCTCGCTACCCCGGCGACTTGTTTTGTTCAAACAGTTTTTCTTTAACCTCAGGAGTGATCACATGCCACAGCACCTCAACGAACAACTCAGCCGCGAGCAGCAAATTGCAGCCCTCGAAAGAGATTGGGCGACCAATCCTCGCTGGAAGGGTATCAAGCGCGGTTACAGCGCCGCCGATGTCGTTCGCCTTCGCGGTTCATTCCCCATCGAGCACACCTTGGCCCGCCGTGGTGCAGAAAAGCTCTGGAACCTGTTGCACACCGAGGCTTACGTCAACACGCTTGGCGCGCTGACGGGTGGTCAGGCCATGCAACAGGTCAAAGCCGGGGTGAAGGCGATTTATTTGTCGGGCTGGCAGGTGGCTGCGGACAACAACACGTATTCCTCGATGTACCCCGATCAGTCGCTGTACCCAGTGGACTCTGTGCCAAAAGTGGTTGAGACCATCAACAACACCTTCCGCCGTGCAGACGAGATTCAGCACGCCAAAGGCATCGATGCTGGCGACAAGGATTACATCGACTACTTCGCCCCCATCGTGGCCGATGCTGAAGCTGGTTTCGGCGGTGTGTTGAATGCTTTTGAGCTGATGAAGTCCATGATCAAGGCCGGCGCAGGTGCTGTGCACTGGGAAGACCAACTGGCCTCCGTCAAGAAGTGTGGCCACATGGGCGGTAAGGTGCTGTTGCCGACTCGTGAGGCCTGCCAGAAGTTGATCGCAGCCCGCATGGCTGCCGACGTTTGCGGCGTGCCCACGTTGGTGATTGCCCGGACTGACGCTGAAGCAGCAGATTTGCTGACCTCTGACTACGACGAGCTTGACAAGCCATTCCTCACTGGTGAGCGCACCTCTGAAGGTTTTTATAAAACCCACAAAGGCATGGATCAAGCCGTGGCCCGTGCCGTGGCTTACGCCCATTACGCCGACTTGGTGTGGTGCGAAACCGGGACGCCTGACTTGGCATTTGCCAAGAAATTTGCTGACGCGGTGCACAAGGTTCACCCCGGCAAGATGCTGGCTTACAACTGCTCGCCATCGTTCAACTGGAAGAAAAACTTGGACGATGCCACTATCGCCAAGTTCCAGCGCGAGCTCGGTGCCATGGGATACAAGTACCAGTTCATCACACTCGCTGGCATTCACTCCATGTGGTACAACATGTACGACTTGTCGCAAGACTACGTCAAGCGCGGCATGACGGCGTACATCGAGAAAGTGCAAGAGCCCGAATTCGCAGCCCGCGACCGTGGCTACACCTTTGTGTCGCACCAGCAAGAAGTCGGCACCGGTTACTTCGATGAAGTCACCACGGCGATTCAAGGTGGCAAGTCCAGCGTGACGGCTCTTACCGGTTCTACCGAAGAAGAGCAGTTCCACTGAGATTGAGTACAGCAGGGGCGGCGTAAAATCCCGTCATTCCGGCTTATCCAGGCAAAGCGCGGCTCGTCCGCGCTTTGTCTTTTCCCATTATTAAAACCATGATCCAAGTCACGCTTCCAGACGCTTCCATCCGCGAATTCCCGCAACCCGTCACTGTC
>CANCLK010000073.1 GCA_947378785.1 Comamonadaceae bacterium | reverse complement strand
TAGCGTAGTTCTCCAGCACTTGGCATAGTCGACCGCTGTGCAAGTACTTCTCGATGTCCCATTGCGCTCGCATCAAGATGCCATGGCCATCCAGCGCCCAAGCGACGGCGATGTCCCCATCGTTGGTTGACATCGAGCCTGTGACCTTGACAGCTTCCGTACGTCGGCCATTGGTCAGGCGCCATAGTCCATAAGTCTCATTGCCATGATGAATGCTGATGCAGTTGTGCCGCGCCAGTTCTGCCGGCGCGCGCGGTGTGCCGTGTTGCGCGAGATAGGCGGGTGATGCGCAGAGCAGCCGCTGATTTTGAGCGACCTTGCGCGCGATGACGCGCGAGTCTGGTGGTTCACCAAAACGAATACACACATCGTAGGCATCTTCGGACAGCGGTGGTGGGGACACGGACAGGTGCAGTTGCACTTGGACACTTGGATAAGCCTTGCAAAACTCCGAAATCACCGGGGCTACGTGGCTTCGACCAAATCCGAGCGTGGCATTGACGCGTATTTGGCCGCGCGGTTCTGACAACGACCGGCTTAGCGCATGCTCCATGTCTTGAATGTCAGCCAAAATGCGGCGCGCTTGGATCACGTACTCCTCGCCTTCCGGTGTGAGGCTGATGCGCCGGGTTGTTCGATTGAGCATCTGAACACCCAAACGTGCCTCAAGCATCGCCAGCCGACGACTCACGGCCGGAGTGGTCAAACCCAGTTCTCGGGCAGCCGCCGACAGGCTGCCGCAGCGCATCAACACTTGAAAGAACGCCATCTCGGCGGATGCGTTTGTGATCTCGTTCATTGTTCAGTTAATTCTAATAATGTTGTAATTATCGATCGATTATTCATCATTAGAAATGATTACATTGAGACATCCAGTTGCCCTGTCGTCAGCGTTCACAACAAGGAGACCCAGTGAATCATTCATATCTGCCAACCCTTTCGCGTCGTGCTCTTTTGGCCGGTTTGTCCGCTCTGCCACTTCTGGCAAGAGCGCAGGCTTACCCTTCCAAGCCGGTGAACGTTGTGGTCCCCTATGCTCCCGGAGGCACCACTGACATCGTTGCACGTTTGATGGCGCAAGCCCTGTCGGCTTCAACGGGTAAGAATTTCCTGATTGAAAACAAGGGCGGCGGTAGCACCACGATCGCCACTGGTTATGTGGCCAAAGCCGCTCCAGATGGTTACACCCTGTTGGCGAATGAGATGACGCAAACGATCGTGCCGGCGCTCTTCCCGAAGCTGTCCTTTGACCCGATCAAAGACCTCGCACCCGTCACCGTCTTCGCCGAGGCACCTTATGTGTTGGTGGTCAACTCGAACGTGCCGGTCAAAAACTTGCGGGAGCTGGTGGAGCTGGCAAAAGCTCAGCCGGGGAAGCTCAACTTTGCCTCGGGCGGCTCTGCCAGTGGCCCACACATTGCCGGAGAATTGCTCAAGTCGGTCGCCGGCATCGAGATGACGCACATCGCTTACAAAGGTTCTGGCCCGGCCTTGTCCGACCTCTTGGGTGGTCAAGTGCAGGTGCTGATCACTGCCGCGCCAACAGTGATTAGCCAAATGAGCTCGGGTCGCATGCGACCCCTGGCCGTGGCTCACTCAAAGAGGCTGATTTCACTGCCAAACGTTCCCACAGCGGCTGAAGCCGGATTTCCGGGTTTCAGTATCGCAAATTGGTTTGGGTTTGCCGCACCCAAGGGAACCCCCACCGATGTCATCAACTACCTTCACGCGGAAGTTCAAAAGGTACTGAACCGGCCTGAGGTCAAGGAAAAACTCGTTGCTGCGGGAGCCGAGCCAGTCTTCATGAGCCCCGCAGAGGCGACGCGCCACATCAATGCGGAAGCTGTGCGCTGGGGCGAACTGGTTAAAAAAGCCCGCATCAATCTCGACTAATTCACCTTCGAAACAATCACTATGACTATCAAAATCAAAAAAGTCGAACCCCTGCACGTCGGGCAATTCATGTTTGTTCGTGTCACTACCGACGACGGAATCGTTGGTTTTGGCGAGGCTGGAACTTGGGGGCACATCGAGGCCGCCGGCGTTTGCATTCGTCGTTTCGCTGAATACCTAGAGGGCAAAGACGCCTTTGCGATTGAGCATCACTGGAACGTCATGCATCGCTTCAGTTACTTTCAAGGCATGGCGGAAAACGCTGCCATTTCGGCCATTGATATCGCACTGTGGGACATCAAGGGCAAAGCGCTAGGCGTGCCTATTTATGAACTCCTTGGCGGGGCTGCTCGCAAGAAGGCGCGTATTTACGGTCACATTTACGAGAACACCATCGAGAAAATGCTGGTGGAATGTCAGGCCAAGATGGAGGCTGGATTCAACGCTTTTGGGCACCTCAACCCATTCTTGGATGAAGGCCATGAAAGTGTTTACTTCAAGACACACATCAAGAAGATGCGCGACGCTATCGAGAACACACAGCGGATGCGAGAGGTCGTTGGCGACCGAGTCGACCTGCTGGTAGAGATTCATCGCCGCCTGACGCCGGCCGAGGCGATTGTGTTTGCGCACGGCATTGAAGACACGCACCCGATGTTCATCGAGGATCCCATCCGCCCAGAAAATTTGGATGCGATGGCACGCGTGGCCGCGAAAATCAATATTCCCATTGCGACCGGTGAGAGGTTCTCTACGATTTACGAATTTCAAGCGCTGATGGCGCGCGGCGGCGTCGAGTACGCGCGGGTGGATGTGTGCTTGTGCGGCGGCATCACAGGGGCCCGCAAAGTGGCTGCTATTGCTGAGGCTCACCAGATCCAGATCGTGCCGCACAACCCGTTGTCGCCGATCGGCTTGGCAGCCTGTTTGCAAGTCGCCGCAGCGGTGCCCAACTTCGCTATCCAAGAATATGCAACGGGTTTTGAGGCCGGCATTTTCGAATCTCGCCCTGAGCACTTGGGCAGTAATATTGTTGACAAAGTGCCGCGCCCGCTCAACGGTTTCGTGGATATTCCTTCAGGTCCTGGTCTCGGCATGAACCTTTTGTCCGATGCACAAAAAATTCGCCCACCGCTGATCAAACCGATCTCTATGCGTCCTCATTTCGATGGATTTGTGGTGGATCAGTAACCCTTTTTACCGTGCCGTGGGAAGACCACGGTTTTTATTGCGCCACCCAGCCACCGTCCATGTTCCAAGCCACGCCACGCACATTGTTGCCAGCGGGGGAGCAGAAAAACACCGCCAGTTCACCGAGCTCTTCGGGCGTGGTGAACTGCATGGAGGGCTCTTTCTCTCCCAGCAGCTGGCGTTTGGCTGCTTCGTTGCTGATGTTTTGTGCTGCAGCTTTGGCGTCAACCTGTTGTTGAACCAACGGCGTCAGCACCCAGCCAGGGCAGATCGCGTTACAGGTCACGCCACTGGTGGCAGTCTCTAGCGCGGCGACTTTGGTCAACCCGATCAGTCCGTGTTTGGCTGCCACGTAAGCTGATTTTTCGGCCGAACCGACCAGACCGTGAGCGGATGACACATTGATAATGCGGCCCCAGTTGGCGGCTTTCATGGCCGGCAGCGCCAGGCGGGTCGCGTGAAAGGCGCTCGACAAGTTGATGGCCAGCACGGCGTCCCATTTGTCGACCGGAAAATCCTCGATCTTGGCAACGTGCTGAATGCCGGCGTTATTGACCAAAATATCGACCCGACCAAACTGCTTGGCCGCGAACCTCATCATCTCTTCTATCTCAGAAGGCTTGCTCATGTCGGCCCCATGGAACGCAACTTGCACACCGAGTGCTGCGATCACAGACTTTGGTCCGTCACTGTCCCCAAAGCCATTCAACACAATGTTGGCACCGCGTGCGGCGAGCGATTTGGCGATCCCCAAACCAATTCCGCTGGTTGAGCCGGTGACGAGTGCTGTTTTACCTTTGAGCATGGGGGTTCCTCTGGATGAATTAGGATCAAGTCAGTCGGTGCTGTTTGTTTCGCACCACCTCTATTATCAAGTCAGTTAAATACGATTCAAGCCATGATCCAGCCCACGCTGAACTACGTCACTTGCCCGGATAGCGCCGGCTCACATCGAATGGCCTTTTGGCAATGGGGCGACCCTGCGAGCGCTCATGTGGTGCTGTGCGCGCACGGTTTAACTCGTCAGGGCAGGGACTTTGATGAGCTGGCCCGTGCGCTGTGTGAGCGCGCCAGTGACACTGGTGTGTCCCTGCGGGTCATTTGCCCTGACGTTGTGGGTCGTGGTCAGAGTGACTGGCTGAAAGACCCTGCGGGCTACCAAGTCCCGGCTTACGTGTCGGACATGCTCGTTTTGCTGGCCAAGTTGCAGTCTGAAGCCGCCATTGATGTGTTGGACTGGGTGGGCACCAGCATGGGCGGTTTGATCGGGCTGGTGATCTGTGGCCAAGCTGATTTACCGCTTCCGCAACGGGTACGCAAATTGGTGTTGAACGATGTCGGTCCAACCTTGGAATGGTCTGCCCTTCAGCGCATCGGCACCTATTTGGGCAAGGGCGGCGAGTTTGAATCGTTGCAGCAGGCGGCCGACGCCATGTGGGTGATTTCGTCAAGCTTTGGGCCGCACACGCCGGAGCAGTGGCTGGCGCTGTCCACCCCGATGGTTCGCCCTGTTGATGATGCCGATACAAGCGCCCCCAAGCGCTGGAAGCTTCATTACGACCCGTCCATTGCCGTTCCGTTCACTGCTGGAACACAGGCCTCGACCTTAGAAAGCCAGGCGATGCTGTGGCGGCTGTATGACCAAATTTCTGCCGACACGCTGCTGTTGCGCGGTGTTGAATCGGATTTATTGAGCGCAGAGACTGCCAAGGCCATGACTGAACGTGGCCCGCATGCGCGTCTGGTCCAATTCAAGGGCGTTGGTCACGCGCCAACCATCACGTCCGCCGATCAGGTCGAGGTTGTGGCTGATTTTTTGTGGGCATCGCATGATCAGTAACGGCACCCTGGTCGACAGCGGTGCCATTCTGGCCGCAACCGCAGACAGCTCGCTGGATCAACCGCAGGCTTTGCTGCGAGCCCGTGCTTTTGCCGAGCCGCTGATTGGCAGTGAGACGCTGGACACTGGCGAAAACATTCTGGCCCATGCAGATGCCGTCGTCGCTATTCTCAAATCAATCGGCGGCAGTGAGGCGATGCAGGCCGCCATTTACCTTGTTCATTCGTGCCCGCACCTGAACAAGCCGCAGGAAGTCATCACCAAAGCTTTCGGCGCTAACTTTTCCACGCTCGCACTGGAAACCAACAAACTGGTGAACGTGCAGCGGCAGGCACGAACAGCCAACGCTCATGCACAGCTGACAGAAGACCCGGCGGAACAGTCTGAAAATGTGCGCAAGATGCTGCTGGCATTCTCCCGCGACTTGCGGGTGGTCATGTTGCGGTTGGCATCACGGCTTCAGACCCTGCGCCATTACGCCGCCAGTAGGCAAGAGCCGCCGCCCTCACTGGCGTACGAATCGCTTCATGTCTTTGCGCCCTTGGCCAACCGCTTAGGAATCTGGCAGCTCAAATGGGAGATGGAAGACTTGGCCTTCCGATTTCTTGAGCCCGAGACGTACAAGCAGGTGGCTCGCCTGCTTGACGAAAAGCGTGCCTTTCGCGAAGGCTTCATGGAGACGCTGCGTGCGCAACTCGAGCGCTCACTGAATCAGCAGGGCATCGCCGCGCTGGTGCAGGGCAGGCCGAAACACATTTACAGCATCGTCAAGAAGATGCGTGGAAAGTCGTTGGACTTTGACCAAGTGTTTGACATTCGTGCCCTGCGCGTCATTGCCGCCGATGCCAAAGGTTGCTATGCCGCGCTCGCTTTTGTGCATGCTGAGTTTGCACCGATTGAGGGTGAGTTCGACGATTACATTGCCAAGCCCAAGGCCAACGGCTATCAATCGCTGCACACCGTGGTGCGCGATGACGCTGGCCGTGCGATTGAAATACAGATCCGCACGCAAGCTATGCACGACCATGCCGAACACGGCGTAGCAGCACACTGGGCCTACAAGGAGGCCGGAAGCAAGGGTTACGCGGGCGTCTCAGCGAGCAGCGACTACGACGCCAAGATCGCAGTGCTGCGTCAACTATTGGCTTGGGAGCGAGATCTGTCTGGCCCCTTGTCGGCCAAAGCGCAAAGCGCAGGGCAGGGGCTTTTTGAAGACCGTATTTATGTCCTCACGCCGGAGGCTGCGGTAGTGGAGTTGCCACGCGGTGCCACAGCGGTTGATTTTGCTTACAGCGTGCACACCAGCCTGGGTCATCGCTGTCGGGGTGCGCGTCTGGATGGCGTGATGGTGCCGCTCAATACGCCCTTGCAAAATGGACAAACGGTCGAGGTCATCACCGTCAAAGAAGGCGGGCCATCGCGGGACTGGCTGAACCCTGAGTTGGGTTTTTTGTCGAGTGCCCGAGCCAAGTCAAAAGTGCGCGCTTGGTTCAATGGCTTGGCCATGCAGCAGACCGTTGCGCGTGGCCGGGACGCCGTTGAAAAGTTGTTGCAGCGTGAAGGTAAGACCTCCATCAAGCTAGACGACTTGGCATCGCAGCTGGGGTTTAAAAATGCGGAAGACCTGTTTGAGGTGGTCGGCAAAGATGAGTTGTCGCTGCGCACCATCGAGAACATGCTCAACCCACCTGAGCCGTCGCTGACGCAAGACGACTACGTTCTCGCCAAAAAACCGCGCTCGGACAAGTCCGGCAAGAGCACCTCAGGCGGTGTGTTGGTGGTGGGCATTGATTCGTTGCTCACTCAGTTGGCCAAGTGCTGTAAGCCAGCACCGCCCGATGCAATTCTTGGTTTCGTGACCAAGGGCCGCGGCGTGAGTATTCACCGTGCGGACTGCAGCAATTTTCGCAACATGGCGTCGGGCAGTCCAGACCGTGTGATCGACGTAGCTTGGGGCGGTCCGCAGGCTGCTGCAGGCGCCCTGTACCCAGTCGATGTGGCGATCGAAGCGACCGACCGACAAGGTTTGTTGCGCGACATTTCAGAAGTTTTTTCGAAAGAAAAAATGAATGTGATTGGTGTGCAGACTCAATCAGTCAAAGACAACCGTGGTGGCACGGCGTGGATGACCTTCACGGTCGAAGTCGGCGATTCGGGCCGATTGAATCATGTGCTTGGGGTGGTTGCGGAGGTGGCTGGGGTGCGTGCAGCGCGCAGGCGTTGAACGCACGTTTCAGAAGGATCAAAGTTTCCGCGTCAAATTTTAGAAGCCTCTCCAGAATCGATGTTTCTCACTGCTAC
Source organism: Comamonadaceae bacterium (assembly GCA_947378785.1). Lineage (GTDB taxonomy): Bacteria > Pseudomonadota > Gammaproteobacteria > Burkholderiales > Burkholderiaceae_C > Polaromonas. Next base: position 5,964 of record CANCLK010000073.1, on the reverse strand, counting down.
AATGTTGTGATCGAACAGTATTTAGGCGCGTAGCTCAGCTGGTTAGAGCACCACCTTGACATGGTGGGGGTCGTTGGTTCGAGTCCAATCGCGCCTACCAAAATTGGTAGGGAAATCAAGCACTTAGCGTCATAGCTCGGTGCTTTTTTTTCGTCTGTACGGATTAAGTACGGATAACCGCATGGAGTTACAGCCGTCTTCCAGTGCGACGATGTCATTGAATCAAAGAGAGCCGTCTTTTCGGCTGGCCAGTAGCGTGACAAGCTCCAAGAGGAGGGCATTCGCACCCCCCTGTTCTAAGCCCTCTGTCAACGTTTTCAGCACGGCACGTGTAATGTTGCCGACAGCACCTGCCTCATCGGCCATGGCGGCATAGTAGCTAAGGTCTTTTTTCGCATTGGCCATTGAAAAAGGCAGTGACGATGTGTCGCCCGATTGCAGGTACGGCCCGACCCCATCAGACCCAAGTAAAACAGCCTCCACCTCGGGTGTGCCTGTCACGCACAAAATGACGGTGTCCGACTGCGATGCCAGTTCGGCCGCTGACGTGCTGATGGTCGCGCCCCCTGCTAGCAACAACGCCAGAGGCTGGTTACCCTCATGGGCAAGAACGTGCAAGCGATACCCGTGCTTTTGTAAATTTTGCGCAATGCCATGACCCATCAGACCGACACCTATCATGCCTATTTGCATAAAAATCCTTGATCTATTCAACGCCAACTGTCTAAAGGGCTTGGAAGATGGTGAATGGTTTCTAAAAAGTCCACCAGACAAGCTAAGCTCGAGGGTAAACCAAGGGAAGAAAGTGACGCCGAGCTTTCTAGAATGAACCCTAGCCACCTCACGTTTTTGAAGGAATCAGAACTTTGCCAAAAATCAAAAATAGCACCGGTGGATCCGATGCCGAATCATTGAAAAGTCCTGAGGCGAAGGCCGTGCCAGTTCGTGTGATCAAGAAGTATCCGAATCGGCGGCTTTACGACACCGCCACTTCCACCTACATCACGCTGACGGATGTGCGGCAACTGGTGATGAGCGGGGCGGTCTTTGTGGTGCGCGATGCCAAGAGCAGCGAAGACCTGACGCGCAGCATTTTGCTGCAAATCATTCTGGAAGAAGAAACCGGCGGTGCACCGATGTTTACTGAAGCGGTGCTGGGCAACATCATTCGTTTTTACGGCAACGCTATGCAGAGTTTCATGGGCGCTTACCTTGAAAAAAATGTGGAGTCCTTCATGGATCTACAAGTCAAGATGAGTGAGCAGTCTAAGGGTATGTCGCCCGAGACTTGGGCTCAACTGATGAAGGCGCAGTCCCCGATGATGCAGGGCATGATGGGGACCTACGTTGAGCAATCCAAATCACTTTTTACGCAAATGCAGGAGCAGATGCAAAAACAAAGTGAACAGATGCTCACCGCCTTTGGTATGAAGCGCTAAAAGTTTTTCTAGAAAACTCAGAGCCTATAAAAAAACCCGGCGTGCTGGAAAGCAACGCCGGGTTTTTGATGGGTCTAGTCTGTTACAGAACTTCGCTTGCAAAATCCGCCAGACGTGAGCGTTCGCCACGCGCCAACGTGATGTGCCCCCCATGTGGCCAACCCTTGAAACGATCTACAGCATAGGTCAGGCCTGAAGAACCCTCGGTCAGGTAAGGCGTGTCAATCTGGGCCAAGTTGCCCATACAGATGATCTTGGTGCCTGGTCCGGCCCGTGTGATCAGCGTCTTCATTTGCTTCGGCGTCAAATTTTGCGCTTCGTCAATGATCACGTACTTGTTGAGGAAGGTGCGGCCGCGCATGAAGTTCATGCTTTTGACTTTGATCCGGGAGCGGATCAACTCATTGGTGGCGGCTCGACCCCATTCGCCAGAACCGCTTTCAGTTTTGCCAAGCACTTCGAGGTTGTCGTCAAGCGCGCCCATCCAAGGGCCCATTTTTTCTTCTTCTGTGCCTGGCAGAAACCCGATATCTTCACCGACCGACACAGTGGCTCGTGTCATGATGATCTCGGTGTAGCGCCTGTCGTCAAGCACCTGTGTCAACCCACTGGCCAGTGCCATTAAAGTCTTGCCGGTGCCAGCGTTACCGGCGAGTGTGACGAAGTCAACTTCCGGATCCATCAGCAGGTTCATCGCGAAATTTTGCTCTCGATTGCGCGTGGTCACGCCCCATACCGCATTTTTCAGATGGTTGAAATCCTTCAGCGTCTTGAGGACTGCCGTTTTCGCGCGAATCTCCGTCACGCGCGCATACAGTGGCGGTTCGCCCGGCGCCTCAAAGTAGACAAACTGGTTGATCATCAAGCTGGGAACAATCGGGCCTGTGATGCGATAAAAGGTATAGCTTCCTTGTTGCCAGCTTTCAATCGTTTTGCTTTGACGCGTCCAGAAGTCCGTCGGCAACGCCAACGAGCCGGGGTACAGCAGATCGCCGTCTTCCAGTGTTTTGTCATTTTGGTAGTCGTCGGTGAGCAAGCCCAGAGCGCGCGCCTTGACGCGCATGTTTATGTCTTTGGAGACCAGCACCACTTCACGCGGTGACTGCTCTTTGCGCAGCGCTTCGACAACGCCCAAAATTTGGTTGTCAGCCTTGCCAGGTGGCAGGCTCATGGGCAAGGTGTAGTCGAGTGGCCGGGTCTGAAAGAGCAGGCAGCCACGCGCTTCTGAATGCCCGGTGGTGTCCAAGCTCAAGCCTTTGGCAATGTCGGCGCCTTGCGCACCCGCCAGTGCGTCCAACGTCCGGCTGGTCTGACGCGCATTACGGGCGACTTCGCTCATCCCCTTTTTGTGGCCGTCTAGCTCTTCCAGAACAATCATCGGCAAGAAAATGTCGTGCTCTTCGAAGCGAAATAGGCACATCGGGTCGTGCATCAGAACATTGGTGTCGAGGACAAAGAGTTTCGTCGGACCGCTGGGTTTTGGCTTGCGCAGCTTGGCAGCAGGCGCTGGCGTTTCCTTTTTAAAATGCGTTGCCAGTGACTTCACCGGACTTGGGCGCGTTTTTTCCAAAAAGGTGGAGGGGTGTTCGGGCTCGACCACTGGGTGCTTTTCCAACGGCAGTGGGCGTGGCTTGGCTAAGGCTTCGACAGACCCAGATTTTCGGCCAGCCCGGGCTGAAGAGCGCGAGGGGGCGTTCAAAGCATCGGTTGAGAGCAGTGCGGCACGTTTTGTCGGGGCGGGTGGCAGGGGCATGGGCTTAGGTCTCACAAAGTGAAGTTAAGGATTGCGGAAACAAAAAAGCCGCCTCGTTACCGGGGCGGCTTTGGTGTGAAGGGCAGTTGGCGTGTCAACAGCATGCAATCATTATGCACGACACAAATGACAGTATCCTGCGCCTCAAGGACTAAAAAATCAGGCTGCTTTTTCAGCTTTCTCGGCTTTGTTGAGTTCTTTGACAGCCTTCAGGACGTCTTCCACATGGCCTGGCACTTTGAGGCCGCGCCACTCTGCTTTGAGCTGGCCGTCCGGGCCGACCAAAAAGGTGCTGCGTTCAATGCCCTTGACCTTTTTGCCGTACATGATTTTGTTCTTGACGACACCAAACATGTGGCACATCTTTTCTTCAGTGTCGGCGATCAGCTCAAACGGTAACTCAAGTTTGGACTTGAACTCGTCATGGGATTTCATGTTGTCTCGCGACACCCCGAAAACCGTGGCACCGGCTTTAACAAAATCCTTGTATTTGTCACGAAACTGCATAGCTTCAGTGGTGCACCCTGGGGTATTGTCTTTTGGATAGAAATACAAAACGACAACTTTACCCAAATGGGTTTGGTTGGAGACTTTGAGACCGCCTGTGGCGACTGCTTCAAATTCGGGGAGAAGTTTATTAACGACGACTGCCATACTGCGTAGACCCTGACAAAAGTTGTGATTGGGCGTTGGCTTTCAGCTGCAAAAGAGGTTGTCAAGCTCGGTTTTGCGCCTAATGCAACCCAACATTTTACTCCGAAAGAGCTTTTGGGAGCAGGCTCGTCAGTTGGTGGGCTCGATCAGTAGCGCCGCCATGACGTGGCGACCCTCGCCAGCGAGGATGTTGTAGGTCCGGCAAGCGGCCAGTGTGTCCATGGTTTCCATGCCAATACGCTGGGCCATCAAGCTGCGCAAAAAAGCGGGTGGCGGAAAGCGCAGGCGCGTACCACTGCCGAAAAGCACCAGTTCTGGGCGGTAGCCGGCGAGTTGGTCGAAGTGCTCGATAGTGAGGTCTTCAAACCGTGCGGAATTCCAATCGATCAGCTCCCCACGAGAGCCGATGATGACACTGCGTTCAATTTTTTCGCCCATGCCGTTTCGGCCTAGGCCCACCCAGCCCGGCCCGTAACCTAGGATGGACTGGACGTCGAGTTTGTCAGGCTGAAGTTTCATGGGCTTGTTGGTGGTACTTTTGAGTGAATTTTCTGGGGTGAGATGGGCGGGTGGCGGCTCAGTCAAGTTGAGTATGAGGCCACTGCAGAAATCTTATTTTATGTGGTCAAATTATGGATTCGGCCTAGTTGGTTTGACTGCAGACGTTTCCGTTGCTGCAAACAAGGCGCAGGCCAAGGATTGAGCGAAAGATTTTATGCAAACGCAACCTAAACCCATCACAAAATCAGCCAAGCTGGCGAACGTCTGCTACGACATCCGCGGTCCGGTGATGGAGGCGGCCCGGGAGATGGAGGAAGAGGGCCACAAAATCATCAAGCTCAACATCGGCAATTTGGCCGTGTTTGGCTTTGATGCCCCTGAAGAAATTCAGCAGGACATGATTCGGAACCTGCCCAACTCGGCCGCTTACTCTGACTCCAAAGGCATTTTTGGCGCGCGCAAGGCGGTCATGCACGAAACGCAGAAGCAGGGCATCAAGGGCGTGACGCTGGATGATATTTACCTGGGCAATGGCGCGAGTGAGTTGATCGTCATGGCCACCAATGCGCTGCTCAATGATGGTGACGAGTTACTCTTACCCGCTCCCGATTACCCGCTGTGGACAGCCGCGGTGAGTTTGTCTGGTGGCACGCCGGTGCATTACCTGTGCGACGAGTCCAACGGCTGGATGCCTGATCTGGCGGACATCAAACGCAAGATCACGCCCAACACCAAGGGCATCGTCGTCATCAACCCGAACAACCCGACCGGGGCCCTGTATTCCGACGAATTGTTGGGTGAGATCATCAAGCTGGCGCGCAAACATGACTTGGTGATCTTCGCTGACGAAGTCTATGACAAGGTGCTGTATGACGGCCGTAAGCACACGGCCATTGGCAGTCTGTCGGATGACATCCTCACGCTGACCTTCAATTCCCTTTCCAAAAGCTATCGGTCTTGCGGCTACCGTGCAGGTTGGCTGGTGGTATCGGGTGATAAGAAGCGTGCGCGCGACTACATCGAAGGCCTGAACATGCTGTCGAGCATGCGCCTGTGCGCCAACGTGCCGGGCCAGTGGGCGATTCAAACAGCGCTTGGCGGTTATCAAAGCATCAATGATCTGGTGGCTGAGGGCGGCCGTTTGCGCCGGCAACGCGATATCGCGCACGAGTTGATCACGGCCATTCCGGGTGTGACTTGTGTCAAACCTAGCGCTGCGCTCTACATGTTTCCGCGGCTCGATCCCAAGATGTACCCGATCGCCAACGATCAAGATTTCATTTTTGAAATGTTGCAAGAAACCAAGGTCTTGCTGGTGCAAGGGACGGGTTTCAACTGGCCTTCACCAGACCACTTCCGCATCGTCTTTTTGCCGCATGAAGATGATCTGCGTGAAGCCATTGGGCGTATCGCCAAATTCCTCGAGGGTTATCGCAATCGAAGTGTTGCGTCGCCCAGCCTGACATCGGTCAAAGCCGCAGCATAAAAAGCTTTTTACTTTACTCAAACAAGCATGAAATCAAGCAATCTGACGCCTATCAAAGTAGGCCTTCTGGGCATTGGAACTGTCGGCAGCGGTGTCTTCAACGTGTTGCAACGTAACCAAGAAGAAATTTT
>CANCLK010000072.1 GCA_947378785.1 Comamonadaceae bacterium | reverse complement strand
AGAGTCGACGCCATCAGGCTCCACTGAGTCCGTGGTTCATTCGCCAACATCATTGAATCTTGGCAACTTGTTTTGGAGTTTGCTTAAGCAGCGTATCAAACGTTTTTTCGGACGGGGCTGACAAAAGTTGGCATGGGCTTTGCGTGGTTGATGGTGGTTGTTTCTAACTTAACTAAAGGAGTTATCTATGCGTTTTTCAAAAATGATGAGCTTGCTGAGTTTGGCGGGCTTCTTGACCATTCTGGCGACCAAGCCGGCCATGGCGGCAGACGATGTCATCCGTATTGGTGCGCCTCTTGCTTTGACTGGTGCTTTGGCCGACGAGGGTAAGAAGCAACAAGTCGCTTATGCCATGTGGCTAAAACGTGTGAATGCTGCCGGAGGCATCAACGTCGGCGGTAAAAAAATGAAGGTCGAAATCATTGCAGTTGATTATCAGACTGATGAAAAACGCGCACAGCAAATTGCGGAGAAGCTCATCACGCAAGACAAGGTTGATTTCCTCACTGCGCCCTTCGGCTCGGGCCATACCAAAGTTGTTGCAGGTGTCGCCGAGCGTTACGGCGTCCCCGTGATGGCTTCTGTTGCTTCAAGCGAATCCGTTTTCAATCAAGGCTACAAGTTTTTGTTTGGAACCCTTTCGCCCAACGGCGGCATCACTGAAAACATGGCCAAGATGTTCGTCAAAGTCATGCCTAATGTGAAAAAAATCGCAATTCTTGGGCGTGAGGATGTGTTCCCTAAGTCGATGGCTAACGAAATGAAGGCTTCAGCTGAGCGAGCAGGATTGCAGGTTGTGTACAACGAAACATACCCAGTGGGCATGCTTGACCATGCCACAGCGCTGTCCAAAATTAAAGCCAGTTCGCCAGACTGGATTTATATTTCGGGCTACACCCAAGACTTGGTGCTTGCCCGCAAGCAAATGTCTGATTTGAAAATCACGGCCCCAATCATCACCATGATCACGGGTCCTTCTTATCAAGAGTTCATCACGGCGCTGGGTCCAGTGGCCGATGGCGTCACAAGTGCCTCATGGTGGCACCACTCTGCGCTTTATAAGAGCAACGACGTATTCGGTTCGACCCAGGAGTTCTACAAGGAGTTTGTAGCTCAAAACAAGAGTGACCCTGATTACGTGAATGCTTCTGCTGCTGCAGCCCTGATCACCTTGCAAAAAGCCATTGAAAAAGCCGGCACGATCGACAAGGCCAAGGTGCGTGATGCCTTGGCTGCCACTGACATCATGACGTTTTATGGCCCCATCAAATTCGGTCCTAACGGCATGAACCAAGGACGCGAGCTGCCCATCGTTCAGGTGCAAAAAGGCAAAGTGGTGCCGCTGTTCCCAGATGTGATCAAGCAAGGCTCTTTACAGGCCATCAAATAAGCGAGGTCTGAGATGCAAGCTTACATACAGGTCCTAACGAATGGATTAATGCTAGGTGCGCTTTACGCGTGTATAGCAGTTGGATTCTCGTTAGTGTGGGGCGTTCTCAACATCATCAACATGATGCACGGCTCGCTGATCATTCTTGGTGGCTACCTCACTTTTTTTGGGTGGTTCCATTTGAAGATCAATCCGCTGATCATGTTGTTGATCGTTCCGCCCTTCTTGTTTTTATTCGGTTATGTACTTCAGTACGTGATGATCAACCGAGTGATTGCAAGACCTGTACTTGCTACTCTCACGTTAACGTTCGGTTTGGACATGATTTTGTACAACTTCATGAACGTTGTGTTTGAAGCAACGCCGCGGCGCATCACGATGGACTTCGGCAGTTTTTCGTTTTATGACGTGGTGCTGCCCGGTGACAGATTGCTGGCCATGGTGTTAGCTTTTGCACTGACGGGCATTCTTTACTGGGTCATGCGGACATCGCGTATTGGAAGAGCCATTGTGGCCGTGCGCATGGACAAAGATGCTGCTGCCTTAATGGGCATTCCCATCAATCGCGTGTATGCCGTCACCTTTGCCATCAGCGCAATGATGGCGGGTGTTTGCGGGGTTCTGATGGCGGTGACCTTCCCCGTGACGACCAATATTTCCGGGCTATTGCTTGGTAAAGCTTTCGCAGTGTGCGTCATTGGAGGTCTTGGCAGTGTTCCGGGTGCGCTTGTCGGTGGCTTGGCGCTGGGCCTGATTGAGAGTTTGTCGGGTAACTGGTGGGGGCCACAAAATGCGGTGCTGACCGGCTCGGTTTTGATGATTATTTTGCTGATGACGCGGCCTACCGGTCTACTGGGCAAGGCAGGTTACGAATGAACTCTTTACGATACGGTCTGCTGTGGTTTATTCCGCTGGCGATTTTGCTGGCGCTAGCCCCCTTCATTTCAAACAATTACATCGTTCAGCAAGCCACCTTTGTTTGTATGTATGCAGCGCTGGCGCTGTCATGGAACTTCATTGGTGGGTACACCGGATACCCCTCTTTTTCTACCTCTGCCTTTGTGGGCTTCGGTGCCTATGCCGGTGCGTTGTTACAAAACGCCGGCATGCCTATGGTGCTGGCGTGGGTTTTTGCAACTATCTTCACCGGCATCTTTGCAGCGTGTCTTGGTTTTGCGATTCTTCGCATGAAAGGGCACTACTTCGCCATCGGTTCCATCTCTATTGTGGAAATCGTGCGCTTGATTGCTGCGTCCTGGTCCAGTCTGACTGGCGGAGGCGAAGGACTCAACTTGCCGATATTCCGTGGTGGACCAGAGTATGCAGGCATGGTGTTTCTTTACTCATTCTTGGTGTTGATGCTTCTGGCTGTCATCACAACAGTCATCGTAGACAGGAGTCGCTTAGGCTTTGGCTTGCGCTGCATAGAACAAAACGAGGATGCAGCTGACATGGTGGGCGTGAATGTCAATGCGTCGAAAATTTCTGCGTTTGTGTTGTCGGCTATCTTTTGCGGTACGGCCGGCGCTATTTCGGCATCTTGGGTTTCTTACATATCACCGCCCGATGCGTTTTCAATCGTGATGACCTTGAAGGTGCCCGTCATGGCCATGCTCGGTGGCGCTGGAACCATATTCGGCCCTGTCTTAGGTGCGCTGGTGTTCGTTGGCATTGAGCAAAGTGTCTTGTCCAGATTTCTCGATTACAACCAAGCCATCCTCGGCTTGATCATTGTTTTCCTGATTTTTTTCCTGCCCGGTGGTTTATTGCGCATTAGCTTGTTTCAAAAACTTAAGCAACGAATCACCAAGCCCTCTACTCCGGAGGTGAAATCATGAGCACACCGTTATTACAGGTTGACCAACTCAGCAAAAACTTTGGTGGGGTTGCTGCGGTGAGTCAAGTTAGCTTCAGCCTCGAAGCTGGCCAGATCGTCGGTGTGATCGGCCCTAATGGGGCAGGGAAAACAACGCTGGTTAATTTGATGACGGGCGTACTCCGGCCAAGTGGTGGCACAGTGCGTTTCAATGGTGAAGATGTCACGGCTCAGCGCCCATTCCAAGCATCTCGGCGAGGCTTGGCTCGAACGTTTCAGATTGTTCAGCCCTTTCCACAAATGACAGTACTTGAAAATGTCATTGCGGGCGCTTTGTTTGCGGGCCCTGCCAAAAGTACATCTGAAGCAGCACAGCAGGCCATGGAATGTCTAGAGTTTGTTGGTTTGGCTGATCTTGCGCATCGCAGTGCTATGTCATTGACCTTGCCCTCACGCAAACGACTCGAACTCGCCAAGTCCTTGGCCATGCAGCCCAAGGTTTTGCTTTTAGACGAAGTCAACGCGGGATTGAACAGCGCGGAGATCGTCGATGCCATTGAATTGATCAGAAAAATTGCAGCGCGTGGTATCACCATCATGCTCATTGAGCACTTGATGAAAGTTGTTTTTTCTTTGTGTGATCGATTGTTGGTACTTCATCACGGTGAGCTCATTGCTCAGGGGGAACCGCAGTCAGTTGCCAGTGATCCGAAGGTGATTGAAGCCTATCTTGGCAGCAAATTCGCAGCAAAGATGACCGATCAAAAAAACCAGCCTGCTGAGGTCAGCCATGTCTGAAATACTTTTAGAGGTCAAGGGTTGTACCGCAGGCTATGGCGATGTCCAAGTTCTTTGGGGGATTGATCTACAAGTTCTCAAAGGGGAAATTACTTGTATCGTCGGTTCCAACGGGGCTGGTAAATCCACGCTATTGCGCACTTTGTCCGGTTTGATAAAAATCCGTTCAGGGTCCGTCACTTTTGCAGAAAAGGACCTGACAGGTGCAACACCTGCAGAGGTTTTATCGGCTGGAATTGCGCACGTGCCCGAGGGCAGGCGTTTGTTCAAGGGTTTGTCAGTTCGTGATAATTTGCTTTTGGGTGCCTATCACCGCAAGGCTTTGCGGGCTGATATCGAACATGACCTTGAGCAAATCTATCACTTCTTCCCGATACTCAAGAAGAGACGCAACCAGGACGCAACCACCATGTCGGGTGGTGAGCAGCAGATGTGTGCTATCGGTCGCGGCATCATGTCGCAGCCCTCTTTGTTGATGATTGACGAATTGTCTTTGGGCTTAGCGCCCTTGGCTGTGGAAAGCTTGTGTTCTGCATTGCAGAGCGTGAACCAAACTGGCTTGTCAATTTTGCTGATCGAGCAAGACGTGTTCACAGCTTTTGATCTTGCTAAGAATGCGTTTGTGATTGAGTCGGGTAAGGTCAGCATTTCTGGCCCCTGCGAGCTACTGGCTTCAAACCCTCAGGTCAGACAAGCCTATATGGGCATTTAGGTAGACATCCCATGAATCCAGTCGAACGGTCTGATGATCTGTCGGAACAAGCCAATCAAAGTGCATTGAAACGCATGTTTGCAGTTCGCCCTGCCTGGCGGAATATTGTCAGCGCTGGTGCCGCTTTGAATTTGGAGAAGTACACCGTCTTGCATGCTGGGCCACCTTTGCTGGATAAGTGCAACCCGCCAGAGCCAATTCGTTCATCCATTGTGTTGACTTGCCTTTACGAAGGCTGGGCGAGTACTGAGGCACAGGCTGAGGCGTTGATTCAGAACGGTGATCTTCATCTTTTTCCAGCTCAGGACTTTGCTTGTGTGATACCCCTGGCTGCTGTCATCGGACCTCAATCATCGCTTGTTGAAGTCGTCGATACCTCGGGAACTGTTGCGCCGATTTGGTCTTTGCTATCTAGTGGCCCACCACCTGACATCAGGTTCGGCACACGTGATCCAGGCTGTCTTACCAGCATGCGATATCGGGATGGGCCCTTAAAAACCTTCTTGCTGGGCGTATTGAATCAGCCTATTGATTTGGTTCAATTGGCCACTCAAGGTTTGATGGGTGGTGATGAATTGCATTTACGCACGCAAGCCGCTACAGCGGCATTGAGAGTTGAGATACAACAAAGAGCGAACATGGTAGGCCTTGAACCGGCCGCTACCGAAGCCATTGCCAACATGCTTCTTGGCTCGCCAGGATTTTTCCTGACCTTATGGATGGCCGCATGCCGACTCTATCTCTCTGCGTGTGAAGGGATCAACCATTGCAGCCTAGTCACCCGTATGGGGGCTAATGGGGAATCGATCGGTTTATCGCTAGGCAAGCAACCAGACGTGTGGGTGACAGCACCAGCAAAACCGCCCTTGGGGGTGCTTGCGCCTCACCAGTCAATAAACAACACAGCATCAGGCGTTGTTGGTGACAGCACAGTGATCGATGTGATGGGTTTTGGCGGTCAATTGGTGGGCAGCTCGCCCGATATCTTGGCCATGCTCTTACCCTACTTACCCTCGAATTACGAGAGCATCAGTCGCGAGATCATGATGGGACTTCATCCTGCTTTCGCCGCGTTTGGCAAAGTCCGCTCTGGCCTTGATGCAAGGCGAGTTAAGGTGACGGCCATGACACCCTTGGTGAACATTGTGATACTTGCAGCGAACGGGGCTAATGGTCTTATAGGGCGTGGAAGCTACTCGCCCCCCAACGAACTTTTTGGTAAAGCTGGCGTTTAAGCATTGCGAATGCATTATTGATAGCGCATGCGCCAACACGGCATGAAGGACGGCCGCGACGTCCTTAGAACTTTACGACTTCTGGAATGTCGGTTTCGCCCGGCCAAACGAAATCATCCCGGCGATAGTCTGAAGTGCGTCTTGGTGCGGCTGGCGGGGATCGAACCCACGACCCTTGGCTTCGGAGGCCAATACTCTATCCACTGAGCTACAGCCGCAACGCTGAATTGATTTTCGTCGTGTGCCAGACAGCATATGTGTATGGCACTGGTTGATGCCTCACGACATCAGCGCTGGATTCTAACAGTCGCTCCGCACGCGCCTCGAAGATCTGCAGATCAAGCAGAGCTGCCGGCTATAATCATCGGCTGCCGGGCTTGACCCTGGTTGCCCCCCGAAATCCCGTTTTTTTTTGAGGACGCCATGAGCGCACACGACAACAACTCGGCTCACGAAGAAGAGCACACCGGTCCGGTCAAAACACCTAAGCAATTTTTGCTGATGGCGTTTTTCTCTTTTGTGATTCCCATCTTCGCCATCATCGCGTTGGTCTACTACGTGACTTCGGCGAACAAGCCTGCAATGGGTGCAGGGAATATGGAAAAGTCCGTCGCTCAACGGATCCAAAAAATCGGTAGCGTCGAAATTCGCGATGCCAATCGTCCACTCAAAGCTGGTGCAGAAGTGTATGCAGCCCAGTGCGTCGCCTGTCACGCCACTGGCGCAGCGGGCGCCCCTAAGTTCGGCGACGTGGCCGCTTGGGCGCCGCGTATCAAGACTGGCTTTGAGGCCCTCTGGAACTCCGCACTCAAAGGCAAGAACGCGATGGGGCCGCAGGGCGGCGGTGATTTCAGCGACGTTGAAATCGGTCGCGCAGTGGTTCATATGACGGCCGCTGCCGGCGGCAAGTTTGCCGAACCTGCAGCACCGGTGCCCGCAGCCGCAGCTAAGTAGGCTTCTTTCCCCGATTAAAAAGCCGGTCATTGACCGGCTTTTTTGTGCCCTCCTAAATCCTGGCCTCAACCAACTGGCGCACGCAGCGAATGTGCTTTTGCCGGGCTACGGACATAGCCAAATCGCTTTGGCAAGTCGCCCGACATCACGTCCTCAGGCACCCATAGGCCGCACTCTACCGCGTCAGCGGCATGCATCATGTCTTGCGTGTGTACCAAGCCAAATCCAATACCCGTCTCAAGGTAAAGCCTGCCATGCTGATCAACCACGCAGCGCTGCACACGGGCCAAATCCCCTGTGTGGGAGCACACAGAAAAATCAGGCGCAACACGGCAGACCAACGGTGTAGCCTCGAGCTCCACATACACACGCTGCGGCCCGTTTTGAAAGAACCATTGCCCTTCAGCATCAGCCTCGTAGTTGCGCTGGATGAAGTCAATCAGCTTCTCGTGCTGGAGCAGCGAGCCTTTGCTCAATGCATTGCCGCCGGCAAACGGCCCGGCCGCTTGGGTTCGGTCGTCGCGCATGTACCAGTTGCCGCGCGCATCTAACCCCAACCAACCGAAGCAGTTGGGGACATTCGGCCATTTGGCGAGTGCGGCTTTCACGATGTCATCCATGAATCTCTAACTCCTTGCGCTGGATGGTAAATGCTGCGCGAGAAATTCGCAGACAGCCATCGGCATGGCGCGTACATGTGCATGCGGCCATCCAGTTGCAGATTTAACAGGAAAGCCCACGTGACCTCCCTGACCCGGCTGCCAAAGGGTGACCCTGGCGCTGACATCCCCAGCAGTGGGCACGCTCGCGGCGGGCACAAAGGGATCGTTGAGGGCATTGAGCGCCAATGCTGGGACTGCAATCCGGCGCATGTGCGGTTTTGCAGAGGCGCGTCGCCAGTAATCCTCGGTGTCTTTGAAGCCATGGAGCGGCGCGGTGAAGATGTCGTCAAAAGCGTAGAGGTCGCGGGCGGCCAGCAATGCTTCGCGGCCAAAGAGATGCGGGTGTTGTGCCCATTTTTGCAAGGCCTTGGGCACCATCGTGGCGAGGAACATGCGCGTGTATGTCTGTCGGTTGAACCCTTCGCCAATGGCCTTGCCGCTGGCGGTCAAGTCTAGGGGTGAGCAAACAGAAGAAATAGCGCTCACGACATCGGTTGCAGCATTTTCAAGCTCGCCCGCCCACCGCATGAGCGCGTTGCCACCGAGCGAAATACCAACGGCCAACAGCGGCCCCGCGTGCATCGTCTTAAAGCGTCTCAGCATCCAATCGATTTCTGCAAAGTCGCCGGAATGGTAAGCCCGGGGCGCCAAATTCAGCTCACCTGAGCAGCCGCGAAAGTGCGGCACGGCACAGGCCCAACCGAGGCTTTTCGCGACATCTGCAAAGGCTTCAGCGTAATGGCTGGATGACGACCCTTCGAGGCCATGAAAGAGCACCAGAAGCGGCTGCGTTTTCGCTTCAGTACTGCTACCGTCCAGCAACCAATCGACGTCTACAAAATCTTGATCTGGTGTCGTCCATCGCTCGCGTCGAAATAACGGCCTCGCATCGTTATAACGCTGGCCCCGCAACGCTGCCCAAATGGTCTGCAGGTTACCGCCGGGCAACCACCAAGGAGCGCTGTAATTCATACGTCAGTGCAGGACGGTCGGGCTGTCACTTTGCGGTACTTCTTGCGCGGTTCCCGGGCTGGCGTGATGCGCGACCAAGCGCCAGCCTTGGGCGGTCTTGAGGTAGACGTTGGTAGCGATGACGTAGGCTTGCGCTGGTCCATTGGCCGTCAAGACCTCAACCCGCTCGAGCACGCTGTGGATGCTGACGCCGAGGGTTTGAACGCGCCGCACATGTTCAATGTGCGCTCGAATTGTGCCGTGGGAAAACATCGCATCAAACCCCGCACGGATGGCCAGCGCACCGACCAGTCGCGGGCCGCCCGGATGGACGCAAATGATGTCGTCCTCATCAGCCCAACAGGCCATGAGCTTGTCAATGTCGCCGAGTTGCATGGCCTCATAAAATGCGGCCTCTGTCTCGTCTGCATGGCCGTTGTGCGTCAGTGATGGTTTGGCTTTTCGCATGAATGGCGTTCTTTGGATGAATGGGCGGCGCGACCGAGATTGGCTTCCACTGGCGTTACAAATACGCTGCCCAGACGTATTAAGCCATGCCGGAAGTCTCTTTTTTAGCGCTACCGTAAGAATACCCACCACCTGACTGACATCACGACGGGAATCCTGACCCACACCGTGTACACGTTGGCGTGTTAGTGTGTTGTATTGATATTTGTTCGCGCATGGGCTTGCGTCTGTCACTGTTTTGTTGCTTGAAAGGCCCTCTTCATGACCTCCCGATTTCTCAAGTTCTTACTGGCTACATGGCTGGCCGTGTTGCTCACTGGGTGTGGGTACAACGAGTTTCAGAGACTTGATGAGCAAACTAAATCAGCTTGGTCTGAAGTGCTCAATCAATACCAGCGCCGTACTGACTTGGTGCCGAATATTGTCGCGACGGTCAAAGGAGAAGCCGCGTTTGAGCAGGAGACGTTAACGCGCGTGATCGAAGCCCGAGCCAGCGCCACGTCGATGAAGGTCACCCCCGAAACCCTCAATGATCCGGCCGCCTTTCAAAAATTTCAACAAGCACAGTCGGGTTTGAGCTCAGCACTGTCACGACTCTTGGTGGTCAGCGAAAACTATCCCAACCTCAAATCGAACCAAGGTTTTCAGGATTTGCGGGTTCAGCTTGAAGGCACCGAAAACCGCATTGCGGTGGCGCGCAACCGTTACATCCAGTCGGTTCAGCAGTACAACGTGCTCGCGCGCAGTTTTCCGAACAACCTGACGGCCATGGTTTTCAGTTACCAAGTAAAGCCCAATTTGGCCGTAGAGAACGAAGCGCAAATTTCGCAACCACCCGCTGTTAATTTTGAAAAGAAGTAAGTTGCGTTCATTATTGGTTAGCCTTTGCTTTCTCTTGGCATCCTGTTTGGCTTCGGCACAAGCTGGATTGCAACCGATACCCGCTTTGAGTGCGCGTGTCATAGACACCACTGACACCTTAGACGCTGCGCAGCGCCAAGCGCTTGAGAACAAACTTGCTGCTTTTGAGAAAGCCAAAGGCTCGCAAATTGTCGTGCTACTGGTGCCGACGACTCTGCCTGAAGACATCGTTACATACACCCAGCGTGTGGGTGATTCTTGGAAACTCGGCCGCAAAGACATTGGCGACGGTTTGCTGTTAGTGGTGGCGAAGAATGATCGGACAGTACGGATTGCCACGGCAAAAACGCTCGAGGGTGCGATTCCAGATCTGGCGGCACGTCAGGTGATCGATCGCGCCATCACGCCACGGTTTCGTGACGATGATTTTTCAGGTGGTCTGAGCGCCGGCATCGACCAGATCACTGCTTTGATTTCTGGCGAGATGTTGCCAACACCCGCTGCTGCCGATAGCGGTCCCA
Source organism: Comamonadaceae bacterium (assembly GCA_947378785.1). Classification (GTDB taxonomy): domain Bacteria; phylum Pseudomonadota; class Gammaproteobacteria; order Burkholderiales; family Burkholderiaceae_C; genus Polaromonas. The sequence continues at coordinate 2,983 of CANCLK010000072.1, read as the reverse complement.
CACGCAAACCCGGCTTTCAGTGGCTAGACTTAGCGGTCATGCTGTTTGTGGCGGTGCCTTTTGCAGCGCGTGTCCTCGCCTCGTTCATGGGCCGCAAGCTGGGCTCTTTGATGACTGGCGCTGCCATAGGTGTAATGGCTTGGTTTTTAACAGCCAGCCCCGTGCTGGGCGTTCTTGCAGGGATGGCTGGGATGGTCTTTGCACTGGCCAGTGTGCTGGCTTCCGGTGGTCGCCGTGCCGGATGGGGCTCAGGAATGGGTGGGTTTGGCGGTGGTCGAGGATCAGGTGGCTTTGGCGGCGGCGGATTTGGCAGTGGTGGTGGCGGGAATTTTGGGGGCGGCGGCGCTTCTGGAAAGTGGTAGGGCGCATTGAATGGCCGCACAACTCACAACCTTTCTAAAGCATTTGTGGCTTGACGCGGACGATGCCAGGCGCTTGATCACACCTAGTGTGATGGAAATACTCACCGCGCGCGTGGCGGCCAGTGAGCAACGGCACAGCGGTCAAATTCGCATCTGCATCGAACCCTCTCTACCACTCAGTTACCTTTGGCGCGTCGGTCGGGATCGCAGTCTGAGCGAGGTCTTCCGCGAACGTGCGTTGATGATGTTTAGCAAGCTCGGCATCTGGGACACCGCTCACAATAACGGCGTGCTAATTTACGTGCTTTTTGCTGAACACGCGATTGAGGTTGTTGCAGACCGTGGCGTGGCGTTGCATATCAGTGGTGCACAGTGGACGGAACTGGTGACGCAGATGGGTGAGGATTTCAAGACGAGTTCTTATCAAGACGGTCTGTCCCGTGCCATTGACTATGTGTCGTCTGAACTGGTTCAGCACTTCCCACAACGACCAGCGCAAGGCTCTCACGATGGTAGTCGCCCTAGCAATGAACTACCCGATGCGCCTGTGCTTTTATGAAACTTCTGGGCATAAAAAAACCGACTCTTGCAAGTCGGTTTTTTGTCGAAGCCTGGAGGCTTAACGCGCTTGCCGGAATCTACGCAGCGCTGCAATCTGAGCAACCATGACGGCCAGTTCTGATTGCGCACGCGCCAGATCGATATCGCTTTTAGCGTTTTTCAGCGCCTCTTCAGCCGCCTTTTTCGCTTCTGTGGCTTTGGCCTCGTCGAGGTCTTTGCCGCGAATAGCAGTATCGCTGAGCACAGTGATACGGTTCGGCTGAACTTCTAAGATGCCGCCAGCAACGAACACGAATTCTTCCGTGCCATCCGCCTTTTCGATGCGGACAGCACCTGGACGAATGCGCGTGATCAGCGGCGTGTGGCGGGGGAAAATCCCCAGCTCGCCGGTCTCGCCGGGCAGAGCCACAAAACGTGCCTCGCCCGAGAAGATCAACTCTTCGGCGCTGACAACATCGACTTGGATGGTATTCATGACAACCGTCCGTTCGATTTTCTTGGCTTTTTCGATGGCTTCGTCAATCGTGCCGACCATGTAGAAAGCCTGCTCTGGCAGGTGATCACACTCGCCAGCCACAATCATCTTGAAACCACGGATGGTTTCAGCCAAGCTAACGTACTTACCAGGCGAGCCGGTAAACACCTCAGCGACGTGGAATGGCTGGGACAAGAAGCGCTGGATTTTACGGGCGCGAGCCACGGCCAGTTTGTCTTCAGGTGCCAGTTCGTCCATGCCCAAAATAGCGATGATGTCGCGCAGTTCTTTGTAGCGCTGCAAGGTGCCCTGCACAGCACGTGCGGTGGCGTAGTGGTCTTCGCCCACCACGTTAGGGTCCAACTGACGACTGGTCGAGTCGAGTGGATCGACGGCTGGGTAGATGCCCAGCGAAGCGATGTCACGCGACAGCACCACGGTGGAGTCCAAGTGAGCAAACGTCGTCGCAGGGGATGGATCGGTCAAGTCATCGGCAGGAACGTAAACGGCCTGGATAGACGTGATCGAACCGACTTTGGTCGACGTAATACGCTCTTGCAAGCGGCCCATCTCTTCAGCCAGTGTTGGCTGGTAGCCCACAGCGGATGGCATACGACCCAGCAACGCGGACACTTCAGTGCCGGCCAATGTGTAGCGGTAGATGTTGTCCACGAAGAACAGCACGTCACGGCCTTCATCACGGAATGACTCAGCAATGGTCAGACCGGTCAACGCCACGCGCAAACGGTTTCCTGGGGGCTCGTTCATCTGGCCGTAAACCATGGCCACTTTGGAGTCTTCGAGCTTCTCAAGATTCACGACGCCGGAGTCGGCCATCTCGTGATAGAAGTCATTGCCTTCACGGGTACGCTCACCAACGCCAGCAAACACGGACAGACCCGAGTGTGCTTTAGCGATGTTGTTGATCAGTTCCATCATGTTCACTGTCTTGCCAACGCCAGCGCCGCCGAACAAACCGACTTTTCCGCCTTTGGCGAACGGGCAAACGAGGTCAATCACCTTGATGCCGGTTTCCAGCAGCTCTTGCGATGGCGAGAGTTCGTCATACGCAGGGGCTTTGCGGTGAATCGGTGCAGTCAGGGTTTGGTCAACAGGGCCACGCTCATCGATAGGCGCGCCAAGCACGTCCATGATGCGTCCCAGTGTGGCTTTGCCCACGGGAACGGTGATCTGCGCACCGGTGTTGTAGACCATGTTGCCGCGACGCAGGCCGTCAGACGTGCCTAGTGCAATGGTGCGCACGATACCGTCACCGAGCTGCTGCTGCACTTCGAGTGTCAGGGTTGAACCCTCCATCTTGAGTGCGTCATAGATGCTGGGCATCTGGTTGCGTGGGAACTCGACGTCCACCACAGCGCCAATACACTGAACAATCTTGCCTTGAGCTTGAGCCATGATTGAAACCTCTTTCGTTCTTTAAATTCTGAATCGCTGCGCGGCCACAGGCCTAGACAGCGGCGGCGCCCGAGACGATTTCCGAAAGTTCTTTCGTGATCGCCGCTTGACGCGTCTTGTTGTAAATCAGCTTGAGTTCGCCAATCACGCTGCCAGCGTTATCGGTTGC
>CANCLK010000071.1 GCA_947378785.1 Comamonadaceae bacterium | reverse complement strand
TGACCAACGTTGCCCACATCGATGGCGGCTTTGCTGGCTGGACAGAACAAGGTGCGCCGGTGCAGACGCTCGAAGCGCACAAAGCCGCTAGCCGACCACCGGCCAAGGCTTGAGGCTCGGTGCTCGCTGATGATCCTTGCCCCTGCGGCCGGGCAATAAACCCACAGCAAGGCACACGCCGACCTTTGACCTTGGCAGCTTGCTGCGGTCGCTATCTGCAGCATGGGTTTGAATCGCCAGCGCCCGACGCCGAGGCGCTGATGCGTTCCCGTTACAGCGCCTTTGTGCTGCAACAGGCCGACTACCTGCGCGCCACATGGCATGTCAGCACGCGGCCCGACACCCTAGATTTTGAACCTGGAGCACGTTGGCTGGGGCTGGAGCTGCGGCGCCATCAAGTGACAGGCCCGGACAGCGCAGAAGTCGAGTTTGTGGCGCGCTACCGGTCGGGCGGGAAGGCTGTTCGGCTGCATGAAAAAAGTCGCTTTGTACGCGAAGAGGGCCGATGGTTTTATGTCGACGGGGATACGACGTAAAGCACCTTCATTTCGCTACGCGCGCACCGTATCATCTGCGGATGAATTTCCAAGCTGTTTTATTTGATTGCGATGGCGTGCTGGTTGACAGCGAGTCCATCACCAACGGCGTGCTGCGCGACATGCTGGAAGAGTCAGGCTGGACCCTCACCCCGGCTGAATGCATGCGCATCTTCATCGGCAAGGCAGTCAAAGACGAGCGGGTTTTGATCGAGATGCGCACCGGCCAGCCCATGACTGAAGACTGGATGCTGCGCTTTCGTGAGCGGCGCAACGTCGGGTTGATCGCTGGCGTGCAGCCGATTCGAAACGCCGTGCAGTCGGTGGAAAAAATTCACGCGCTGTACCAAGGGCGTATCGCATGCGCCTCTGGCGCTGACCGATTCAAGGTCGAACTGCAGTTGAAGAAGTGCGGCCTCATGCCTTACTTCAAGGACCTCGTCTTCAGCGGCCACGAGATGCCGCGTTCAAAGCCGGCCCCCGATGTTTACCTGGCTGCGGCGGCGGCCTTAGGCGTCGATCCCCAACGCTGCGCGGTGGTGGAAGACACGGTCACCGGCGTGGCAGCGGGTGTAGCGGCCGGCGCCACGGTCTTCGGCTACAGCCCGATGGAAGCCGGGCATGACGCCCCTAACGCCTTGCTTGCTGCGGGTGCAACCGCTATTTTCACGGACATGCGGGCACTGGCAGACCTTGTCTAGAGATGCCTCTTGAGGTCGTCATTTCGGGCGAATGTGCAGGGGTGCCACCCCTACAATGCCTACACATTCATCAGGCAGTCGGAGACAACTTTTGAGCGCCCAGACAGAAAATTTAGCGGCTTTGTACCGCACCATGGTCCGCATTCGGGCGTTTGAAAATGCCGCTGAGATCGCCAGCCAGGGTGGCGTCAGCGCTTACGGAAAATCCGCTGATGGCACGGCCCGTGTGCGCGGCCCACTGCATCTTTCCACCGGCCAAGAGGCCGTGCCTGCCGGCGTCTGCGCTCACCTGCGCCGCGACGATTACCTCACTTCGACGCACCGTGGCCACGGCCACACGTTGGCCAAGGGCGCTGACATGCAAGGCATGATGGGCGAGCTCTTCGGCAAGGCCAGTGGCTTCAATGCGGGCAAGGGCGGCTCCATGCACATTGCCGATTTTTCGATCGGTATGCTGGGCGCTAATGGCGTGGTGGCCGCTGGTTTGCCGATTGCGGTCGGTGCCGCCCATGCCCAAAAACTCCAGGGCCGCGACGCCATCACTGTGTGCTTTTTTGGCGACGGTGCGATCAACCGGGGCCCCTTTCTCGAGTCGCTGAACTGGGCGCGCGTTTACGGCTTGCCGGTGCTCTTTGTCTGCGAAGACAACCGCTGGAGCGCCACCACGGCCAGCGGCCCGATGACGGCGGGCGAGGGCGCCTCGGTGCGGGCTGAGAGCATGGACATTCCGGCCGTCAAGGTCGACGGCAACGACGTGCTGGCTGTGCATGCGCAGGCCGCTTCGCTGGTGCAGCAAGTGCGCGCTGGCAGCGGGCCGCGTCTGCTGCACGCCATCACGTACCGCGTCAAGGGGCATGTCTCGGTAGACTTGGCCGCTTACCGAAACCCTGAAGAACTACAGGCCGCTTTGCAGACGGATCCGATCCTTCGCGCCCGTGCGCAGTACTTGGCCTTGCCCGGCAGTGATGCCCAGATGTTCGATGCTATCGAGCGCGAGGCGACCGAAGAGGTTGCGGCGGCGGTGGCGGCTGCCGATGCAGCGCCCTGGCCGGATGCCGCAACGGCATTCACCGATGTGCAAACGACAGGAGCTGGCCAATGGCACTGATGACTTATGCCCAAGCCGCGGCCTTGGCGGTGGCAGATGAAATGGACGCTGACGCCAACGTGGTGGTGATCGGCGAGGACGTGGGCCGTGGCGGCATCTTCGGTCAGTACGCCGGATTGCAGGCACGCTTTGGCGAACAACGCGTGATCGATACGCCGATCAGCGAGGCCGCTATTTTGGGCGCCGGTGTCGGTATGGCGCTGGCGGGTTTGCGCCCCATCGTCGAAATGCGCGTGGTCGATTTCGCGCTGTGCGGTATGGACGAGATCGTCAACCAAGCCGCCAAGAACCGTTTCATGTTCGGCGGTCAGGGTCGTGTGCCGATGGTGGTTCGCATGCCCATCGGGATCTGGGATTCGTCAGCCGCGCAGCACTCGCAGTCTTTTGAAAGTTGGTTTGCCCACTTGCCCGGCGTGGTGGTGGTGTGCCCCGCCACGCCACAAGACAACTACGCCATGCTGCGCGCTGCGCTGGCCAGTGGCGATCCGGTGGTCTACATGGAGCACAAAACCCTCTGGGGTTTGACGGGCGAAGTCGATACAACGCAGAAAGCGACGCTGGGTCAAGCTCAGACCCTGCGCAGCGGCCAACATCTGACGCTGGTCAGCTGGAGCAAGCAGGTCCACGCCTGCGTGCAAGCTTGCGAGCAACTGGCGCAGGCGGGTATCGAGGTCGAGCTGATCGACTTGCGCAGCATCTGGCCCTGGGACCGGGATGCGGTGCTGGCCTCTTGCGCCAAAACCGGTCACTTGCTGGTCGTTCATGAGGCCGTCCAGGCAGCAGGATTCGGTGCCGAGATCGCGGCAACGGCTGCCGAAGTCGTTGGCTGCAAAGTCAGGCGGCTGGGCGCACCGCGCATCCCGGTGGGTTATGCACCCGTTCTCGAGGCGCAGTCGCGGGTGACGGCGACTGATATTGCGGCTGCCGCGCGCCATCTGCTGAACTGAGTCCTTTTTTTCACGCTTCAAGGTAAGCCCTAATTGCCGGGTCTGTTCCGTGGCCCTACTCTCCTCGCTCTACTTATGTCACCGATCTCCGAAACAACTGCCCTGCCCGACGAATTGCCAAATCCTGCCGATCAGGATGAAGTCACCGTCGTCCCTCTCAAAATTGAAGATTGGCTCACCGTCATCGTCATGGGACTGTTGGCGCTCATCACCTTTGCGAATGTGTTGGTGCGTTACTTCACCAGCCAGTCGTTTGCCTGGACGGAGGAGTTCTCGGTGTTTCTGATGATCGCGCTGGCGTTGGTCGCCGGCTCGGCCTCGGTGGCGCGCAACCGACAGATCCGCATCGAGTACTTTGCCGACAACGGACCGCTGTCACGTCAGCGCGCACTGGCCCGCTTCGGCGCGATCATGGTGTTTTTGCTGTTCGCCCTGATCGCCGTGCTCAGCACGCGCATGGTTTACGACGACATCAAGTTCGGCGAGACCTCGCCGGGTATTGGCGTACCCCAGTGGTGGTACACGATCTGGCTGCCGGTGATGTCGGTCGCCATTGCCGGCCGTGCACTCGGTCTGTTTATTCGACGCGGGCGGCGAGCATGATCCCGACCCTTTTATTTGTTGCCTTCATCGTCATGCTGTTGATGGGCGTACCGATCGGTGCCGCCTTGGGGCTGGCCGGTGCTGCTTGCATCGCACTGGCGAATGCGGATGCGCAATGGTTCGGCCTGTTGGCCGTGCCGCAAAATTTTTATGCGGGGTTAGGCAAATACCCGCTGCTGGCGATCCCCATGTTTGTCTTGGTCGGCTCGATCTTCGACCGCTCGGGGGTGGCCTTGCGGCTGGTCAATTTGGCGGTGGCCATCGTCGGGCGCGGGCCCGGTATGTTGCCCTTGGTGGCGATTGCGGTGGCGATGTTTCTGGGCGGCATTTCTGGCTCGGGTCCGGCCAACGCCGCCGCTGTCGGTGGGGTGATGATTCTGGCCATGAGCCGTGCGGGTTATCCGCCAGCCTTCTCCGCCAGCGTGGTGGGCGCCGCAGCGGCCACCGACATCCTGATTCCGCCGTCGATCGCCTTCATTGTTTACTCGGTGTTGGTGCCCGGTGCGTCGGTGCCAGCGCTGTTTGCCGCCGGCATGATTCCGGGTGTGCTGGCCGGTTTGGCGCTGATGATCCCAGCCGTCTGGCTGGCACGCAAACACAAGATGGGCGCGCTCGAAGCTTCATTGCCGCGCCCTGAATTCTGGAAAAGCCTGCGCGAAGCGGTTTGGGGCTTGGCGGCGCCAGTGCTGATTCTGGGCGGCATGCGCGCCGGCTGGTTCACGCCGACTGAGGCCGCAGTGGTGGCGGTGTTCTACGGGCTCTTCGTTGGCATGGCGATTTACAACACCATCAAGGTGCGTGATTTGTTCATCATCCTGCGTGAGTCGGGCGAGTTGTCTGCTGTGATCTTGCTGGTCGTCTCGCTGGCCGGCATCTTTGCCTATTCGCTGTCCACCTTAGGCGTCATCGACCCCGTCGCACGCGCCATCGTCGACTCCGGTTTGGGTGAATACGGTGTACTGGCGCTGTTGATTTTGATGTTGGTGACGGTCGGCATGTTTTTGGACGGCGTCTCCATCTTCCTGATTTTTGTGCCATTGCTGCTGCCCATCATGCAGTTTTACAAGTGGGACCCAGTCTGGTTCGGCGTCATCCTCACGCTCAAGGTGGCGCTGGGGCAATTCACCCCACCGCTGGCGGTCAATCTGATGGTGTCCTGCCGTATCGCCAAAGTGCCGATGGAGGAAACCGTGCGCTGGGTTGGCTGGATGCTGTTCTCGATGTTCCTCGTGATGGTGTTGGTCATTGCCTTCCCGGAACTCGCGCTGTGGTTGCCGCGCCGGTTGGGCTATTGAAACTCTGTTTTTTGTTTGTCAGTCGCATCGCTTATTCATACTAAAAGGAGACCTCCATGAAATTTCGCCGCACTTTGCTGGGCTTGGCCCTGGCTGCAACTGCCCTTGGTTTTGGCACAGGCGCTATGGCGCAGGCTGCCTACAAGGCCGAATACAAAATGTCACTGGTGCTTGGCCCGCCAACGCCTTGGGGCATGGCCGGCAAGATCTGGTCTGACTTGGTCAAAGAGCGCACCGCAGGGCGTATCAACATCAAGCTTTTCCCTGGCGTTTCACTGATTCAGGGCGACCAGACGCGTGAATTCAGCGCACTGCGCCAAGGCGTGATCGACATGGCCGTGGGCTCGACCATCAACTGGTCGCCGCAGATCAAGGAACTCAATCTGTTCTCGATGCCCTTCTTGATGCCAGACCACGCGGCCATCGACGCGTTGACGCAGGGTGACGTTGGCAAGAAAATTTTCGCGACCGTTGACAAAGCCGGCGCGATGCCGCTGGCTTGGGGGGAAAACGGTTTCCGGGAGCTGACCAATTCGAAGAAGCCGATCAAGTCGCCGGCTGACCTGAAGGGCATGAAAATCCGTGTTGTCGGCTCGCCGATTTACTCAGATATGTTCACCGCCTTGGGCGCCAATCCGACGCAAATGAGCTGGGCTGACGCACAGCCAGCGCTGGCCAGCGGCGCGGTGGATGGTCAAGAGAACCCGCTGTTTCTGTTCACTGTTCTGAAGATGCACACCGTCGGCCAGAAATTCGTCACGACTTGGGGTTACGTGGCTGACCCGTTGATCTTCGTGGTCAACAAGGAAGTTTGGGCGTCTTGGACACCGGCTGACCAAGCCATCGTGCGCCAAGCCGCCATCGATGCGGGCAAGCAAGAAATCGTGATTGCGCGCAAGGGGCTGGTCGAGGCAGACAAGCCGGTGCTGAAAGACATTGCCGGCATGGGCGTGACCGTGACGCAACTGACCGCTGAAGAACGCGCGGCCTTCGTCAAAGCCACTCGCCCGGTCTATGAAAAGTGGACCAACACCGTGGGCGTGGACCTGATGAAAGCAGCCGAAAAAGCAGTCGCGGCGCGGAAGAAGTAAATTCATTCACGTACTTCCAAAAAGGCTGTGCTTCACGGAAATGGCGTGCGGTGATAAGCTTCGAATTCATTTTTTACCTAAACAGCGAGATACACCATGCCCGGACTTCTACCCAACGTTGACCCTGACGGCCTGCTTGAGTTTTCGGTGGTCTACACCGATCGCTCCCTCAACCACATGTCCAAAAGCTTTCAGGGCGTGATGACGGACATCTCTGGCATTCTCAAGGATGTGTACGGCGCGCACTCTGTGGCACTGGTGCCCGGCAGCGGTACCTATGGCATGGAAGCGGTGGCGCGTCAGTTCGCCGCCGGCAAGCATGTGATGGTCATCCGTAACGGCTGGTTCAGCTACCGCTGGACGCAGATCTTTGACATGGGCAATATCCCTGCGTCGCACAGCGTGATCAAGGCGCGCCAGACCAGCCAAGGCGCTCAAGCACCGTGGGCGCCTGCGCCCATCGCTGAAGTGCAGGCCGCGATTGCCAAAGAAAAGCCCGCGTTGGTGTTTGCGCCGCACGTTGAGACTTCCTCCGGCATGATCCTGCCCGACAGCTACATGCGTGCCGTGGCCGAGGCCGTGCATGCGGTGGGCGGTTTGTTTGTGCTCGACTGCATCGCTTCTGGCGCCATGTGGGTCGACATGAAGGCCAATGGTGTGGATGTGCTGATTTCTGCGCCGCAAAAAGGCTGGAGCAGTTCGCCTTGCTGCGCCATGGTCATGCTCAGCGAGCGGGCTCGTACGGCCATTGACGGCACGACCAGCTCCAGCTTTGCCTGCGACCTGAAGAAGTGGTTGCAGATCATGGAGACGTATGAAAAAGGCGGCCATGCCTACCACGCGACTTTGCCGACAGACGCGCTCACGCGCCTGCGCGCGGTGATGAAAGAAACGCAGGCCTACGGCTTTGCCAAGGTCAAGGCGGAGCAGGAAGCGCTGGGTAAAAAAGTTCGCGCCATGTTCGAAAGTCGCGGCCTGCCCAGTGTCGCCGCTGAAGGATTCAAGGCGCCTGGTGTCGTGGTCAGCTACACAACAGACGCCGACATTCAGTCGGGTAAAAAGTTTCTTGACCAAGGCTTGCAGACCGCCGCTGGCGTGCCGTTGCAATGCGACGAAGGCGCTGACTTCAAGACCTTCCGTGTCGGCCTGTTCGGCCTGGAGAAGTGGCACCAAGTCGATCGTACGGTGGCGAATCTGGCCGGCGCGCTGGATCGCATTGGCCTGGTCGAGCGGGTGGCTGAAACGGTCGCCGGTTGACCATCGGTCGGCCTTCCTGTTTCGATCAACCTAATGAAGAGATGTGTCAATGAAATGTGCGTTGGTCGGATCTCGTTTTTTCGCCGCCTCTGTCTTTGAGGCCTTGCGCCACGAAGAAGGCATTGAGTTCACCAGCATCGTCGCGCCTGCCGCCGACGACCGGCTGACGCTGGCCGCACGTGCCGCTGGCATTACTGTGCATGTGCTCGACAACCCCAAGATGGTGCCCGGCGAGGCGATTGCTGAGGGCACCGACCTCATCATCGCCGCGCACACGCACGCGCGGGTGAGCGACGAAGCGCTCGCACGTTCGCGTTTGGGGGGTATCGGTTACCACCCTTCACTGCTGCCCAGACACCGCGGTATTGCGGCCGTCGAATGGACGATTCTGGAAGGCGATGTCATCGCTGGCGGCTCGGTCTATCACTTGGCCGAGGGTTGGGATGCCGGCGCCATTGCCGCGCAGGACTGGTGCTTTGTCAACAAAGGCGAGACCGCCCGCGAATTGTGGGAACGTGCTTTGGCGCCGATGGGCATTGCCTTGCTCAGCAAGGTGGTTCAGATTGCCCGCTTGGAAGGGCGTGTCCCCGCCAGCCAACAAGATCAACGTTTTGCCACCCGGGCCCCGATGATCCGCAAGGCGGTGGTGCTGACCGAGGAGTCATCGCCAACCACCACCTCACTCGTGGTGTCGATCGTTGGCGCGGATCGTCAAGGCATCGTCAGTTCTTTGGCTGAGCGGGCCCAGCGCTTTGGTGCCAACTGGGCCGCCAGCCGCATGACCCGACTGGCCGGTGAGTTTGCCGGCATGGTTCACTTGGAAGTGCCGCGTGAGAACGCCGATGCGCTGGCGACTTCACTGCGCGATCTGGCGTCCAGCGGCTTGCAAGTGGTGGTGGCCAGAAGCGACGGCGCGAATGTGACCAGCAAGCTGCGCGTGGTGGAGCTGGAGTTGGTAGGCGAAGACCGGCTCGGCATCGTCAGCAACCTGACGAAGCTGTTGGCAGGCCGCGGCATCAGCATCGAGAGTATTCACACTGACATTGTTCGCAGCGGTGTGTCTGGCAAGCAGACCTTCAAGGTCGAAGCGCACTTGCTGGTGCCAGCGGCGGTGTCTGTCGAAGCGCTGCAGCAAGAAGTGGGCTCACTGGCCCGCGAGATGATGCTCGACATCGCATTGGGCGAGCGGCAGATTCCCAGTCTTTGAGATTGAGTTAGTCCGCCACACCCCGCCGAAAATCGGCGGGCGTGCAGCCGGCCCAGACTCGAAACGCCCGAATAAAGCTCTTCTCGTTGCGAAAGCCGGAGGCCGCTGCCACTTGCTTGACCGGCTGCGTTGTGCGCAGCAACAAATCCTTGGCCTTCTGGCTGCGCACCTCGTCTTTGAGTTGCTGCAGCGACGCACCTTCTTCTTGAAGTTGCCGGTGCAAAGAGCGGGGTGACATGTTGAGTACCGCCGCCAAGGTGTCGGCGTTGTGGCTCAGTACTTCTGTGTTGGCCAGTGCTTGGCGCACCTGTTGCACCAATAACCGGTCACGGCGGTACTGCCGCACGGTCAGCGGTAAAGCGCGTTGCAACATCTGCTGCAGCGCTTTTTCGTCACGGCGCAAGGGCAAGGCCAGATAACGGGTGTCAAACCGCAGCTCGGCCTGCGCGGCATCAAAGCGTATAGCGCCAGGAAACATCAGCGCATAGGCTTCACCGTGCGGCGGTTTGGCAAAAGGGAAGTGCGCGCCCTGCAGCGGAATGCGGGAGTCGATGTACCAGCAGGCCAAGCCGTGGATGTTGCGCAGCATATGTACCAGGCAAAACTCGCGGGCGCCTTGTCCGTGGCGGGCCAGATCGCCACGTTCTTCCAGCACGACGGCCGTGCTGTCGCCGTTCGACACGAGCTGGAGGTGAATGTCATCCGTCAGCAGGGCGTGGTGTCGACACCAGCGCTTGAGAGCCATGCCCAAGTCAGGCGCGCCAAGTGAGGCGCGGGCCAGCATGCCGTAACTTCCCCATGGCAGCCGCCGGCTGAAGGCGCCCAGGGCTTCGTCGTCCAGCGCTTGCATGGCGGTGCCAGACAAGATCTCCATTTGACGCGCTGTGATCTTGGCATCGGGTTTCTTCAATTGGGTTGGCGTGATCTGTGCCAGCTTGAATGCATTCACCGGACTCCGCCCAGTGCGCTGGTAGACCGCTTCAATTTCCCTGGCATAAGCCATGGGTGTGGCTGCAACAGGCGGTTCAGGGTGAACCAGCTTGGTCAATGGAATAGACAGAGTCGCGCGGGCAGGCATGCCCAGAGTTTGCGTGAATCTGGCAGAATTTGCAACCTTTGTGGCGGCTGACTTACTCGTTTTGGGCCTAAGCTGTCGCATCAGCGCGCGCATCACGCAGCGCCCTGCAACGAGGAGACACATGTCAGTTCTTGAAACCAAGCTCAACGCCCGGTCCGCTGACTTTCAAGCCAATGCGGCCGCTTTACGGACGCAGGTGCAGGCGTTGCAGGAACAGGTCGCCAAAGTCGCTGCCGGCGGCGGTGAAGTGGCTCGCGCCAAACATGTCGCGCGTGGCAAGCTGCCGCCGCGTGAGCGGGTGCAGCTGCTGCTCGACCCGGGCACGCCTTTTTTGGAACTGTCACCGTTGGCGGCGTTGGCGATGTACCCGGACCGTGACGGCAGTGACAGCGCGCCTTGCGCGGGTGTCATCACCGGCATCGGTCGTGTCAGCGGCATTGACTGCCTGATCATTTGCAATGACGCCACAGTCAAAGGTGGTACCTATTACCCAATGACGGTGAAGAAGCATTTGCGGGCGCAAGAAGTCGCCATGCAAAACAACTTGCCGTGTATTTACCTGGTCGATTCGGGTGGCGCCAACTTGCCAAACCAAGACGATGTGTTTCCTGATCGCGATCACTTCGGCCGCATTTTTTACAACCAAGCCAACATGAGTGCGCAGGGCATTGCCCAGATCGCTGTCGTCATGGGCTCGTGCACAGCGGGGGGCGCGTATGTGCCCGCCATGAGCGATGAAACCATCATCGTCAAAAACCAAGGCACGATTTTTCTGGGTGGTCCACCGCTGGTCAAGGCCGCCATTGGCGAGATTGTCTCGGCCGAAGACCTGGGCGGTGGCGACGTGCACACGCGTTTGTCAGGCGTGGCCGACCACTTGGCGCAAAACGATGCGCACGCACTGGCATTGGCTCGACAAGCCGTGGCCAGTCTGAACCGCAGCAAGCGCGTTGACCAATCGCTGCGCACGCCAGTGCCGCCTGTGTATGACCCGGCCGAGTTGCACGGCGTGATTCCGCTCGACACGCGCAAACCGTATGACGTGCGTGAAGTGATTTCGCGCATCGTCGACGGCAGTGAGTTGCATGAGTTCAAGGCGCGTTTTGGTGCGACGCTGGTGTGCGGCTTTGCGCACATTGAAGGCATGCCGGTCGGCATCATCGCCAACAACGGCGTGCTTTTTTCGGAGTCAGCCCAAAAAGGCGCGCACTTCATCGAGTTGTGCTGCCAGCGCAAGATTCCGCTGGTATTTTTGCAGAACATCACTGGCTTCATGGTCGGCCTCAAGTACGAAAACGAAGGCATTGCGCGGCATGGCGCCAAGATGGTCACGGCGGTGGCCACGGCCAGCGTGCCGAAGTTCACCGTCATCATTGGCGGCAGCTACGGTGCTGGCAATTACGGCATGTGCGGTCGGGCGTTTTCACCCCGGTTTTTGTGGATGTGGCCGAATGCGCGCATCTGTGTCATGGGTGGCGAACAAGCTGCTGGCGTGTTGGCTACCGTCAAGCGAGATGGCATTGAAGGCCGCGGTGGCAGTTGGAGCGCCGAAGAAGAAGCCGCCTTCAAGCAGCCGGTGTTAGAGCAGTTCGCGCACCAGTCCAGCCCTTATTACTCGACAGCTCGGTTGTGGGACGACGGTGTCATCGATCCGGCCGACACGCGCCGTGTGCTGGCCTTGGGTTTGTCGGCGTCGTTGAATGCGCCGATTCCCGAGCCGAAGTTTGGCGTCTTTCGCATGTAAGGCATGTAACGTGGCGCCAGCATCAAAAAACAACCAGGAAATGCACATGAAAACAATTTACGACTGCCCCGAGCACGAATTGCTGCGCGACCAGATTGCGCGCTTCATCGCCCGCGAGGTTGAGCCGCATGGCGCGGCATGGGAAGAAGACGGCATGGTGCCAAGAGACGTGCTGCGCCGCATGGGGCAAGCGGGTTTGCTCGGCCTGATGTACGACGAGTCTTATGGCGGCGGTGAGGGTGACGCGCTCACCAATTTGGTGTTTGCCGAGGCCTTGTCGCAGTCGACTTTTGCCGGCTTCATCATCACCGTGCTGGTCCACACCGACATGGCCAGCCCGCACCTGCACCATGCCGGCAGCGCCGAGCAAAAAGCCAAGTACCTGCCGCGCGTGACCTCCGGCGAGATGATCACCGCTGTTGGCATCAGCGAACCCGGCGCGGGCTCAGACGTGGCGGGCATCCGCACTTCGGCACGGCGTGAGGGCGATGAGTGGGTGCTGAACGGCACCAAGATGTTCATCACCAACGGCGTCCATGCAGACCTGTATTTCATTGCCGCCAAGACTGGCCCTGGCCGCCGCGACATGTCGATGTTCATCGTCGAAAAAGGCACGCCCGGTTTCTCTGTGGGTCGCGCACTGAAAAAAACCGGCTGGATGTCCTCAGACACCGCGGAGCTGATTTTGGACAACTGCCGCATTCCCGTGGGCAACCTGCTGGGCGAAGAGAACCGCGGTTTCTACTCCGTGATGAAGAACTTTCAGACCGAGCGCATTGCCTTGGGTGCGATGGCGGTCGGCCACTGCACGCGGGCCTTGCAGCTGACGCTCGACCACGTCAAGCAGCGTCAGGCTTTTGGCGGTACGTTGTGGGACCAGCAAACCATTCGCCATCGCATCGCCATGCTCGATGCCAAAACCCGCGCTGCACGCCAGTTCATGTACCACTGCGCCTGGTCGGTGACGCAAGGGCAAGACATCGTGCAGGAAGTCTCGATGCTGAAAGCGTTGACGGGCGAGTTGGTGAATGAAGTGGTGCAGACCTGCCAGCAATTTCATGGCGGCATGGGCTATATCCGCGAGACCGCGATTGAACGCCTGTGGCGCGATGCGCGCGTGCTGGCGATTGGTGGCGGCGCGACAGAAGTGATGCTTGAAGAAGTCGCTAAACGCTATTAAAAGAAATCGGATTGACCCATGACAAACTCAAACGCCGTTCTCGACATTGTCAGGCCCTCTGCCCATGTGGCCGAGGTCTGGCTGAACCGCCCTGATGTGCGCAATGCCTTCAACGCTGAGGTCATCGCCGCGCTCACCAGCACGTTCGCGGCGCTCTCCGCTGAATCCGATGTGCGCGTCATCGTGTTGGGTGCCCGCGGCAAGGCTTTTTGCGCCGGTGCTGACCTGAACTGGATGCGCGCGATGGCCGATTACAGTTGGGAGCAAAACCGCGCAGACGCTCAAAAGCTCGCCGACATGCTGTGGACGCTGGACCAATGCCCGGTGCCCATCGTCGGCCGTATTCAAGGGGATTGCTACGCCGGTGGCATGGGATTGGCGGCTGTTTGCGATGTGGTTGTAGCGTCGGACAACGTGACTTTTTGCCTGTCTGAAGCGCGCCTTGGTTTGTTGCCTGCCACCATCAGTCCTTATGTTTTGCGTGCCCTCGGAACGCAGGCGTCGCGCCGCTACATGGTGACGGCTGAGCGCTTCAGCGCGGCCGAGGCGCACAACCACGGACTCGTGCATGTGCTGTGTTCCGCCGAACAACTGGACCTGCAAGTGGCTGAGCTCGTGGCAACGCTGGTGGCCAACGGTCCGTTGGCATCGCGGGCTTGTAAAAAACTGGTGCGTGATGTCAGTGGTGCACCGATGGACGAAGCCTTGCGCGCTGACACCGCGCGTCGCATTGCCGACATTCGGGCCAGCGATGAAGGTCGCGAAGGCCTGCAGTCTTTTTTACAAAAACGTCCCCCGAGCTGGTTGGCTGCGCCGACTGCCATGTAAAGAGAGCTGTTCATGTTCAAAAAAATACTGATCGCCAATCGCGGCGAGATCGCCTGCCGCGTTGCGGCCACAGCCCGTCGCATGGCTATCAAAACGGTGGCCGTCTACTCAGATGCGGATGCCGATGCCAAGCATGTGACGGCCTGCGACGAAGCCGTGCACAGTGGCGGCAGCGCACCGAAAGACAGTTATCTGCGTTGGGAGCGCATCATCGCTGCAGCTAAAGGCGCGGGCGCTGAAGCGATCCATCCGGGCTATGGTTTTTTGAGCGAGAACGAAGAGTTTGCGCAAGCCTGCGCCAAAGCCGGCCTCGTCTTTATCGGTCCGCCGGCGTCAGCCATCAAAGCCATGGGACTGAAAGCCGAGTCCAAACGGCTGATGGAAAAAGCCGGTGTGCCGCTAGTGCCTGGCTACCACGGGAGTGACCAAGACCCGGCGCTGTTGCAGCGCGAAGCCGATCGCATCGGTTACCCGGTGCTCATCAAAGCCAGTGCCGGCGGCGGTGGCAAAGGTATGCGCGCGGTCGATAAATCCGAAGACTTTGCCGCTGCACTGACCTCTTGCCAGCGCGAAGCCATCAACAGTTTTGGTGACGATGCGGTGTTGATTGAGAAATACGCGCAGCGTCCGCGTCACATTGAGATTCAGGTCTTTGGCGACGCGCATGGCAACTACGTGCATTTGTTCGAGCG
>CANCLK010000070.1 GCA_947378785.1 Comamonadaceae bacterium | reverse complement strand
TGCGGACAGAGCGGTGCCATCGGCCCGTTTCCACAAGCAGCGGGCACGGCCTCGGCACTGAATGGTTTTCTGATGACGCTGGTGGCCTTTGTCATGGGCACTTGGCTCGGCACCCACATGGACGGCACGGTGCGGCCGCTGACTTACGGCATCGCGCTGTGGACTGTCTTGATCGCGCTGGTCGCCTGGACCTTGGTGCGCCGCTATGGCAGCGTCAAACCACGCATTCAAGCTGCTGCACCGGCATGAACAACACTTTTGAATCACTCGCCTACCTGGCCTTGGCCGGCCCGACCGCGGCGGGCAAGACATCAGCGGCGCTGGCCATCGCCCGGCAACACCCGGTCGAAATCATCAGCGTCGATTCGGCCTTGGTCTACCGCAGCATGGACATCGGCACGGCCAAACCCAGCGCCGATGAACTGGCCGCCGTGCCGCACCACCTGATCAACATTCGAGACCCGTTGCAGGCGTACAGCGCTGCTGAATTTGTGATGGATGCCCAGCGTTTGATACAAGAGATTCGCGCGCGCGGCAAGCTGCCACTGTTGGTGGGCGGCACCATGTTGTATTTCAAAGCGCTGTTCGACGGACTGGACGAGATGCCCAAAGCCGATCCCGCTGTGCGCGCCACCTTGGCCGCTGAAGCCGCAGCTCGTGGCTGGCCAGCGCTGCACGCTGATCTGGCACTGGTGGACCCGATCACTGCGGCCCGACTGCAGCCACAAGATTCGCAACGCATCTCAAGAGCCCTCGAAGTGTTTCGCGTGTCGGGCCAGCCTTTGTCGTTTTTTCAGCGGCGGATAGCAGCGACACCCGTGGAAGACGGTATCGCGCCATCAGCCGTCACTGCGAGCGGAGCACGGCAGTCAACCCCCTGCGTCACTGCGAGCGGAGCGCGGCAGTCCATGACCGCTGGATTGCCGCGCTTCGCTCGCAATGACGAGGATCGTTCCGCTCGCAATGACGGGGAAACTCGCCATGACGAGATGGCACCGTCTGGATTGTTGATATCACTTGAACCCAACGACCGCGCTTGGTTGCACGGCCGCATTGCTGAGCGCTTTGACGCCATGCTCGCCGCTGGTTTTTTGGACGAAGTCCGGGCCCTGCGCGCCCGGGGTGATTTGCACCCGGACTTACCGTCCATGCGCTGTGTCGGCTACCGACAGGCGTGGGCTTTGCTGGACAGCATTGACGCACGGCAAACACAACCCAAACAAGCGACAGTCGTCGATCTCAA
This sequence comes from Comamonadaceae bacterium, assembly GCA_947378785.1. GTDB lineage: Bacteria > Pseudomonadota > Gammaproteobacteria > Burkholderiales > Burkholderiaceae_C > Polaromonas. The sequence goes on along the minus strand of CANCLK010000070.1, from coordinate 13,178 downwards.
CGCGGTATCACGCGACTTTCGTGAACAAGGCATTGCCGCCACGCGCCAACTGGCCAAACGCCAGCTGACTTGGTTGCGCAGCATGCCGCAACGCCGCGTCGTGGCCTGCGATGCACCGGATGCTTTGGCGCAGGTGCTGGCGCTGGTGACGGAGCATGTGAGAGCAGCCGCCTCGAAAAAACAAAGCTGAAAATAATGAGCCTTCACATCACCAACTTAGCCAAGCGCTACGGGGAAGCTCCGGTGTTCAGCAAGGTGTCGCTGCACGTCGCGCCTGGCGAATTCGTGGCCATCGTTGGCGAGTCGGGTGTGGGCAAATCAACCCTCCTTAATTGCATGGCCGGACTGGACACGTGGGACGAAGGATCGGTGGTCTTGCAAGGCCACGCGCTGAACCAGATGACAGACGATCAGCGCGCGTTGCTGCGGCGCCAGCATGTCGGCTTTGTGTTCCAAGCCTTTCATGTGCTGCCGCATTTGGATGTGGCTCAAAACGTCGGCCTGCCATTGTTGCTGCTGGGTCGGCCCGACGACGAACGTGTCGCCGCGATGTTGGCGGCAGTCGGGCTGGATGGTTTGGGCAGCCGGCTGCCGCAGCAACTCTCCGGCGGCCAGCTGCAACGCGTGGCGATTGCGCGTGCTTTGGTGCACCGCCCCAGTCTGCTGCTGGCCGATGAACCCACCGGCAACCTCGACCCGAGCACAGCGGCCAAAGTGATGGACGCGCTCATCGCGCAGACGAGACAACAAGGCACTTCGCTGGTGCTGGTCACCCATTCAGAAGCGGCAGCAGCCCGCGCTGACAGAGTGCTGAAACTGCGCGCCGATGGCTTGGTCTGAAAAACCTGCCGAGCTGAGACTGCTCAGCACCTTCTCCTGGCAAGAACTCAAACACCACCCCTGGCGCAACGCCGCGGCCGTGGTGGCGGTGATGTTGGGTGTGGCGCTGGCGTTTTCGGTACACCTCATCAATGCGTCGGCCTTGAGTGAGTTTTCGCAAGCCGTGCGCTCGGTCAACGGCCAGCCCGACCTTGAACTGCGCGCAGCCCAAGGCACCTTTGACGAAGCCGTGTTCGCACGTGTTGCGCAGCATCCAGACGTCAGCGTGGCCAGCCCCGTGCTGGAGTTGAGTACCTACGCACAGAACGCCAACGGCGAACGGCTGGCGCTGCGTGTGCTCGGCGTTGATGCTTTACGGCTGGCCCCCGTGGCCCCGGAACTGATGCCCATGCCCGCCAAAGACGCGGACCGCTTTGCCCTGTTTGCGCCTAGCGTGATTTTTTTGAATCCAGCAGCGCGCGAACTTCTGGCGGGCGACACCGTTGAATTGCAAAGCGGCGTCCGCCTGCTCCGGGTAACTGTGGCCGGCCGCGTAGCTGTCGGTGGTGGGCCACTGGCGGTGATGGACATTGGCGCGGCGCAAGACCTGTTTGAGCGTGGTGGAGAGTTGTCGCGCATCGACCTCCAACTGCGCGCGGGTGTCGACCACAGCGCGTTCATCCGCAGCCTGCAAAGCGCGCCAGACTGGCCGGCACAACTCCGCCTGAGCGAGCCCGGCGACGCGACCCAGCGCATCGATCAGCTGTCGCGGGCTTACCGTGTCAACCTCACGGTGCTGGCGTTGGTGGCACTTTTCACAGGTGCTTTTTTGGTGTTTTCGGTGTTGTCGCTGAGCGTGGCGAAACGCGCCCAGCAGTTGGCGCTGCTCGGTGTGCTCGGACTGACCGGCACCGAGCGGCTGCGGCTGGTGCTGTACGAGTCGTTGGTGCTGGGCGTGGTGGGCAGCGTTGCTGGCATCGCTTTGGGCAGCGGGCTGGCGGCACTGGCCTTGCGCGTGTTGGGCGGCGACTTGGGCGGTGGTTATTTTTCGGGCATCGCACCCACCCTGCACTGGAGCGGCACGGCCGCGCTGGTCTATGGTGGGCTGGGCGTGGCGGCCGCGTTGGTGGGCGGCTGGTGGCCAGCCAAAAGTGCACAAAAATTACCGCCTGCGCAAAGCCTCAAAGGTTTAGGCGCCAGCTTGGGTGGCCCGCGCAGCCACTGGTTGAGCTTGGCCTTGCTGGCGGCCAGCGGCGTGCTGGCGTTGCTGCCGCCCGTGGCCGGCATCGCGCTGGGTGCTTATTTTTCGGTCGGCTTGTTGTTGGTCGGTGGCATCACCGCGCTGCCGGGTTTGATTGGCTTGTTGTACGGACGACTGAGCCCGTGGGTGGCGCACCGCGCGCTGCCCCTGCTGGCGGTGGAGCGTGCGCGCCGCGTGCGGGAAAGCGCCGGGGTGGCGGTCAGCGGCGTGGTGGCGTCGCTGAGTTTGGCGGTGGCGCTCACTGTGATGGTGGCGAGCTTTCGGCAATCGGTCACCAGCTGGCTGGATGTGGTGCTGCCGGCTGATTTGTACGTGCGTACTTCAGTGAGTGCCGCCGCCAGTGACAGTGCTTATTTCAGCCCTGACTTCGTTCAGCGCGTGGCGGTTGTGTCGGGCGTGCAACGTGTCAGTACGCTGCGCGTGACGCAACTGCTGCTCAACCCGGCGCAACCGATGGTTGCACTGATCGCCCGTGACTTGCAAGACCCTGCCCGTGCCCTGCCCTTGGTAGGCGAAGCCTTGGCCGTGCCAGCAGGCGCCATCGGCATTTATGTGAGCGAGCCCATGCTGGATCTTTACCGAGCCAAAGTGGGTGGCTTTTTTGAACCACTGTCGCCCGCGTTCGCGGCGGCCATGACAAACAGCAACATCCCTGCGAAGCGCTTTTTTGTCGCCGGCGTTTGGCGCGATTACGCTCGCCAGTTCGGTGCCATCGCCATCGACCAAGCTGACTTTGTCCGACTCACCGGCGACCAACGTGTCAACGACCTGGCGCTCTGGCTGACCCCCGATGCCAGCGACGCAGCGGTGCAACAAGCCATCAGAGACATCCCGGAGCAGGCCTCGGGCGCAAGCAGCCTGATTGAATTTGCCTCGGCCAGTCAGATCCGTACCACCTCGCTGCGTATTTTTGACCGCAGTTTTGCCGTCACTTACTGGTTGCAGGCGGTCGCCATCGCGATCGGTCTGTTTGGCGTGGCCGCCAACTTCAGCGCGCAGGTGCTGGCCCGGCGCAAAGAGTTTGGCCTGTTAGCTCACTTGGGTTTGACGCGTCGGCAAATTCTGACGGTGGTGGCGGGTGAAGGTGCCGCCTGGACGGTCATGGGTTCGGTCTCCGGCCTAGCGCTGGGGTTGGCGGTGTCAGTGGTGTTAGTGCATGTGGTCAACCCGCAAAGCTTCCACTGGACGATGGACATGCAAGTGCCGTGGCTGCGCTTGTTGGGTTTGTGCGCTGCCGTGGTGTTCGCAGGCACCTTGACCGCGTGGCTGGCAGGCCGCGCAGCCGCGAGCGCAGACGCAGTGCTGGCGGTCAAAGAAGACTGGTGATGCCGGGATCTTGGCTGACAACACCGCGGGTTGTTTACCCGTCTATTTCGACCCTGCTTATGCCATTATTTTTGGCTAACTATCAGAACAAGTTCAACATGCCTTGAGACGGGCAAACCCACTTTTCAAATCGTTACCTCCGTGACTCTTTCTCGAAGTTGTGTGTGATCAAAACGTCACATTCAAAGCTTACGATGGGTCAACTTTTTCCGAACCTCAACATTTTGTTCAGGACGTTCATCATGGCCAGTTCACAGTACCGCATAGAAAGCAGCAGTCCTCTGCGCGGCAGTCTGTTGCCGCACAACAGTACCCGGCAGCTTTACAACGACCGCGGTTTAGCCGTTGCGGTCGCGGTCAAAAGCTTGACCGACCCAACCCGCCAGCACATCCGTGTGGTTCATGTAGGCACCGGTGAGGTGGTGTTTGAAACTGACCCGATCGGGCACGAACACCCGGCTTAAGCGTTCCGTTTGCTTCAGGGCTGCGAGAATCGCAGCATGACTTTGCACACTCAATGCTGACGCGCCGGACTCTCGTGGCCGCCGGCGTAGCCGGTATGGCCGCGGCCAGTACGCCCTTTTCGGCATGGTCTTTACCCGTCCGCGCGATGCGATTTCCACGTGACCACGGCGCCCACCCGGAGTTACGCACCGAGTGGTGGTACATCACAGGCCATGCCAGCACCCGTACCCCTGACCGCCGCGAATTCGGTTTTCAGCTGACATTTTTTCGAACGCGCGTCGATGCAACCCAAACCATGCAGTCGAAGTTTTCTGCACAGCAACTCATCTTTGCGCATGCGGCTGTGACCGATGTACAAGGGCAAAAACTTTGGCACGACCAGCGCATCGCCCGCGCGGGGTTTGGGTTGGCTCTCGCCGGTACGGAAGACACCCAGTTAAAACTCACGGACTGGACTTTGCAGCGCGTCACGGCTGAGCCAAGTCGCTACAACGCCAGCTTGCCGGCCAACGACTTCGCGCTACAACTGCAAATGAATGAAACACAGCCACGGCTTTTACAAGGCCAAAATGGCCTGTCGCGCAAAGGTCCAGAGGCGCGTCAAGCCAGCTACTACTACAGCCAGCCGCAGCTGAGCACAAGCGGAAACATCACCTTGAAAGGGAAGACTTTCGACGTGGTTGGCAAAGCGTGGCTAGACCATGAGTGGAGTGAAGAACTGCTCCACCCTGACGCCAAAGGTTGGGACTGGATCGGCATGAACTTCGACGATGGCAGCGCACTCACGGCCTTTCAGCTGCGCACCGCCAGCGGCGGCGCAGTCTGGGACGGGGGCTCTTTCCGCTCAGCCAAGGGCAAGTTGACGGTTTTCAAACGCGGCGAGGTGACGTTCAAACCCTTGAGACGCTGGACCAGCCCGCTCACGCAGGCGCGCTATCCGATCGAGTGGCAGGTGCATACACCGGCAGAGATCTACACGGTCAAAGCCGTCGTCGACAACCAAGAACTCGACAGCCGCGCGTCGACCGGTGCGGTGTATTGGGAAGGCCTGAGCGAGCTGCTTGACAGCCGCGGCCAACGCGTTGGCCGCGGCTATTTGGAAATGACTGGCTACGCAGCAGCGCTGCGAATCTGACCCGCAACAAGCCCACCGCTGACCTGCGCCAACACCACAGCGGCATCGCGTGCATCGTGGCCACGCCAAGCGACGATTTGATCTGGCCGAATCAGTGCCAGAGGCGCTTCATAAAGGGCCCGAAGCTCAGGTGCGTTGTGCACCGCCACGTTCAAGTCCATCTTCAAGGCGCTTGCCGCGTCGATAAAGGCCTGCACATCTGGCGCCGCACCGTCAGCACCTAATTGCAACAACGTCCACTCGGTATGAAAGGTGTCAAACAAGGAGCGGCCATCGGCCAACCATGCATGCGGCGCCCGTCCACCCGGGCAAGCGGTCGGGGTGTAGCTGTTGGCAGCATCGGGCGGTGCCAGCGTGCCGTCATGCACGATCAAGGGCGAGGCGTCATAACGCCCGCCAAAGGTGACGCCGGGAATATTGAACTCCAGCCGTACATGCCGATCAAGGTAGTCGCCAACCCTGCGTCGTTCGGCCACGCCCGCCACGGAGTCCTCGTCTAACTGCGGTGGCGCCACCAACAACCCGACTGAATCAGCAAACTGCCGTGCATAGGACGTGTTGCGCTCGGCCAGCGGCTTGCGCTCTTGCTCGTAGCTGGCCAGCAACGTCGGCGGTGCTTGACCCCGAATCACGCAGGCGAGTTTCCAGCCCAGATTCACCGCATCTTCAACTGCTGTGTTGTAGCCCAGGCCACCGGTCGGCGTGAAAAGATGCGCGGCATCGCCAGCGATAAAAACGTGGCCTTGCTGAAAGCGTTGCGCCACCAAGGCATGACCAGCCAGCCACGTGCCGACCGACAAGACCTCGATGGGAATCTCACAACCCATCACTTCGGCGAAGATACGGCGCGCATCATCTGCCGTCCAAGACTCGGCGTCTTCGCCGTCTTGCACCGCCGCATGAAAAGCGAATTCGCCGCAGCCATCCACCGTCGCGATGAAACCGCGGCGCTGCGCATTGACCGCCACATACATCCAGGCTCGGTCATGCGGCATGGCCGTGTAAAAGGCCGGAGCGCGAACATAGGCCGCGAACATCATGCCGCCCATGAACTGACGCTTGACGCCGCTGGAACCACCCCAGCCAATACCCAGCGCTTGGCGCACGGGGCTCCGCGGACCATCAGCGCCCACCAAATAACGCGCCTGCACCGGCCGTGATTCGCCACTTGAGACACAGCGGATGGTTGCTTGAACAGGGTGCTCACCGCCTGAGCCATCCTCAAAACCATCCAGCGTCCAGCCGTAACGAATATCGCAATCAGGCCATTTCCCAGCGTGCCGACGCAGCACCACCTCAACATATTTTTGCGACACGCGGTGCGGCAGCTCAGCAGCACTCCAGGAGCCCGACAAACCTTTGACCGACGCCACAGCTTCCGCCGCCGTGGGTAAACGCAGACGAGCCAGTTCATGTGCCGTGAAGCGCGTGAAGTAGGCAATGTCGCTTGGATGGTCTGGCGGCAAACCCTCGGCGCGTATTTCATGCGCAAAACCGAGCCGCCTGAAATGCTCCATGGTGCGGGCTTGGGTGGCGTTGGCCTGCGGGTTAAAAGCCGTGCCGGGTTTCGGATCCACCAGCAGACAACGGATGCCACGCTGACCGAGTTCATTGGCCAACATCAGACCACACGGGCCTCCCCCGGCGATCAAGACATCGACAGTCAGCAATTCATGAGGGGGGACAGCAACGGCGGGCATCGTGATCATTTTGTCTGAAATAACACTCTACCTTATTCAAATCGGCCGCAGCGATAAAGCGATGCGGCGAAATTAAATTTTTCGCAAGGTGCAAGTTCTACGCTAATGCAGTGGTGAATGCGAACTCTCTGACGGTACTCGCTAAACTCACCGTATGGTTACTTCATCCGCCCAACACATCAAGGGCTCGCCCAAATCACTCTCCGGGCTGCTGCCCTTTTTGCGGCCTTACCGGGGCCGTATCTTTTTGGCCCTGCTGTTTCTCACACTGGCGGCTGGCGCCACCTTGTTGTTCCCTTTGGCGCTGCGCAGCCTGATCGACGGCGGTATGGCAGAAGCCGACAAGGGCGAGCAGCTGATGGCGGTGCGCACCCACTTTTTTGAACTGTTTGCCGTGGCGACGGCCTTGGGGCTTTTTTCAGCTGGCCGCTTTTATCTGGTGAGCTGGCTCGGCGAACGGGTCACGGCTGATTTGCGCAATGCGGTGTATGCGCATGTGCTCAAGCAAAGCCCCGAGTTTTTTGAAACCACGCAAACTGGCGAAGTGCTGTCGCGCCTGACGACCGACACGACGCTGGTGCAAGCGGTCGTCGGCTCGTCGCTGAGCATGGGACTGCGCAATGTGGTGATGGGCTTGGGCGCACTGGCCATGTTGATCTACACCAACCCGGTTGTGATGGTTCAAGTCTTCGGCGTGCTGGTGTTGATTGTGTTGCCGAGCGTCTGGTTTGGCCGTCGCGTGCGCAAGCTGTCTCGCGCCAGCCAAGACCGCGTGGCCGACTCCAGCGCCATCGCCGCTGAAGTGCTGAACGCTATTCCGGTGGTGCAAAGCTACACCGCTGAGGCCCGCGAGTCTGCGCGATTTGACCAGTCAACCGGCGATGCCTTTCAGGTGGCCGTGCGCCGCACAGCGGCGCGTTCTGTGTTGGTCGCCTTCATCATCATCGCGACCTCTGCTGCCCTGCTGTGGGGCCTGTACCAAGGCACACAAGCGGTGGTGCGCGGCGACATCACCGCCGGTGCCTTGGGCGAGACCGTGCTCTACGTGATCATTCTGGCCAGCGCTTTTGCCGTGCTGGGCGAAGTCTATGGCGACTTGTTGCGCGCTGCCGGCGCCACCGAGCGTTTGATGGAGTTACTGGGCAGCCGTTCGCCGATTTCATCACCCACCCATCCGCTCAAAGTGCCGGCTCCGCAAGCTGGCTGTGCCGTGTCGTTTGAGGGGGTGACGTTTCATTACCCGTCACGCCCAGCGCAGGCGGCACTCAGTAATTTCACGCTCACGGTCGCACCCGGCGAAACCGTTGCCATCGTCGGCCCCAGCGGCGCAGGCAAGAGCACGGTGTTTCAGTTGCTGCTACGTTTCTACGATCCGCTGTCTGGTCAGATCAAGCTCGACGGCATCGCCACCCCTCAGATAGACCTGATGACTCTGCGCGAGCGTATCGGCATCGTGCCGCAAGATGCCGTGATTTTCTCCAGCAGCGCGCTCGACAACATCCGTTACGGCAAGCCCAGTGCCACAGACGACGAGGTCAAGACGGCGGCAGAGGCGGCGTTTGCGCATGAGTTCATCATGGCGCTACCAGAGGGCTACGACACCTTTTTGGGCGAGCGCGGCGTGCGCTTATCGGGCGGCCAACGCCAGCGTATCGCGATTGCCCGGGCGATGTTGAAAAACCCACCCCTGTTGCTGCTCGATGAAGCCACCAGCGCCCTCGACGCTGAGAGCGAACGCTCGGTGCAGGCCGCGTTGGAATCAGCCATGCGGGGACGGACTACGTTGGTGATTGCGCACCGGCTGGCCACCGTGCAGCAGGCAGACCGTATTTTGGTACTCGATCACGGCCGGCTGGTGGAACAGGGCAGTCATGTCGAACTGGTGAAACTTGGTGGTATCTACGCGCGACTGGCGGAGTTGCAGTTCACGACCTGAGCATACGACTGCCTTATTGCAGCGTCTCTTTGAGCGATGCGGGCATCGGTAAGGGCATCACAGAAATGCCTTCCTCAAGCAGGGCCACGGCTTCTTCGCGCGAGGTCTGGCCGCGAATGCTGCGCTCGTCGGTCTCACCGTAATGCATCTGGCGCGCGACTTCTGCAAAATGACTGCCGACGTCTTCAGTGTTGGCCATCACCTGACGCACCATCTTCAACCAATCTCCTTGCATGGCTTGCAGGGCCTGACGGTCTTCCGGCGAAACGTCTGCCGTGGAAGCTTGCACCGGTACAAGTTCTGTTGAACTTGGCGTGCCCTGCCCGACTGCGGCCGATGCGCTGGGCGCTGATGGCGATGGTGGCGTCTTGAGGGGTGGTGGCGCACCCAGATTCAGGCGCGGCGCGCTGAGTTGCTTGCTGATACTGATATCGGCGCACATCGGGCATGCCACCAAGCCACGTGCCAGTTGGCTTTGGAAATCGTCTTCGGATGCGAACCAGCCTTCAAACACATGCTGGTGAGCACACTTCAGATCAAGAACTTTCATGGCGTGATTGTGAGCCGAAATTCAAACCGTGACCCAGTCCAGCGGCCATGCCCCTGAACGCACGTTTTGCAACCACAGCGCACCCGTCAGGGTTTTGGCATCGGTGACACCGCCGTTGCGGCACCATTGCAAAATCTCATCGGCCGTGGCACTGAACACATCCAGGAACTCGCCTTGGTCGAGCTGACGCTGTCCTGCGGTCAACTCGCGAGCAAACCAGATGTCAATGAATTCGGTGGAGTAAGAAATCACCGGATGCAAGACACCGGCGCGAGCCCATTGCTTGGCGGTGTAGCCTGTTTCTTCCAACAGTTCACGCCGTGCGCAGGCCAGAGATGCCTCGCCGGCATCCAGCTTGCCAGCTGGAAACTCGATCATCACGGACTGCACCGGGTACCTAAACTGTCGTTCCAACACCAAGCGGCCATCAGGCAATTCAGCCACCACCATCACGGCTCCGGGATGAATGACATATTCGCGACTCGCCTGAGAGCCGTCGGGCAGTCGAACGGTGTCGCGAAAGGCATGCAGGAAATGACCGTGCAGCAGTTCTTCGCTGCCGACGCGGGTTTCTGTGAGATGCGCGTCGTCAACCGGCGAAGTCATCGCAATTTAAAAAGGTAGCGGTAAACAAAGCCCGGAAAGGCAAAGGTGACGAACAGTGTGCCGGTGATCGCATAGAACTCCCAGCCTTGCGGTGCTATTTGGCCCGCGCGGTTTTCTAGCAAGAGTGCAACACCGCCAGCGATGAAGTACCAAAGCACCAGCTCAAGCAGGCGAAGCGGCAGCGACTTGGCTGAAGTCAAGCGATAAACCGCCATGAATCGATGGCTCACAAAGGGCAGATTGGCCGCCAGCAATGCCAGCAGCACCACCAACCAGACGGGAACGGTTTGACCCATCCGCGTCAGTTCACCAGCGTCTTGACCAGCGATGCAATGGCATCGCCGCACAGTGTCATCAGACCGCCAGGGGCGATACCCAGCGCGAGCAACAGCCCGCCATTGAGGGTCAGGACGATACGGGCGTCGGTTCCCGCCACGATGGCGGTTGGCATGCCCACCTGCGGCGCATCAAAGTACATGACCTTGACCACGCGCAAGTAATAAAAAGCGGCGAGCAATGAAGTCAGCACGGCAAACACCGTCAGCACCAGATAACTGGTTTGTTGCGCGGCCATCAGCGACTGCAGCACAGCCAGCTTGGCGTAAAAACCCACCAGCGGCGGTATGCCGGCCAGCGAAAACATGCTGAGCGCCATCACGCCGGCGTACAGCGGGCTGCGCTGGTTCAGGCCAGCGAGGTCTGCAATTTCTTCGGCTTCATGGCCCTGTCGGGCGAGCAGCAAGATGATGCCGAATGCTGCCAGCGTGGTCAGCACGTACGTGATGACATAAAACATCGCGGCGCCGTAGGCTGACTCAGCATTGAACTGATGCCCATTGACGACACCAGCCAACATGGCCAGCAAGACAAATCCCATTTGAGCGATCGTCGAAAAAGCCAGCATGCGCTTGAGGTTGGTCTGCGCGATGGCGGCAAAGTTACCGACCAGCAAGGAGCCCACGGCCAGCACGACCAGCATTTGCTGCCAGTCAATGGCCAGCGGCAACATGCCCTGCACCAGCAAACGCATGCAAATGGCGAAAGCGGCCAACTGCGGCGCAGCGCCAATCAGCAGCGTCACGGCTGTCGGTGCCCCTTGGTAAACGTCGGGCAACCACATGTGAAAAGGAACTGCGCCGAGCTTGAACGCCAAGCCGGCAACGATGAAGACGAGCCCGAACACCAAGACTTGGTGCTTGACTTGACGGCTGGCAATCGCCTGAAACACCTCATTCAAATTCAGCGAACCGGTCGCGCCGTAGATCATCGACAAGCCGTACAGCAAGAAGCCCGACGCCAGCGCACCCAGCACAAAATACTTCATGGCCGCTTCGGTGGCGGTGGCGTTGTCACGCCGCAATGCCACCAGTGCGTAACTTGACAGCGTCATGAGCTCCAAGCCCATGTAAATCACCAAGAAGTTATGGCCCGAGATCATCACGAAGATGCCGAGCAATGAAAAGAGACTCAGCGTGAAAAATTCACCACCGCGCAACATGTCACGATCAGCCGCGTAAGGCCGGCCATAGACCATTGACACCATCAGCGCGACACAGGCAAAGCATTTGAGCCAATTGCCCATCGGGTCGCTCACGACCATCTTGCCGAAGCCATAGACGGTTTCGCCTTGCATGGCATAAAAAGCCTGCAAAGCAGCCACCACGGCCAGGGTCAGCAGCGTCAGGATGTAGGTCGTGCCGCGCAGTGGCGTCTTCACGCCGAGGTCGACCAGCGCAATCACACAAGCCATGACCAGCAAGATGATTTCGGGGTAAACGGTGATCCAGCTTAAGGTGTCAATCATCTGAATTCTTTTGAAATGTTGTTCTCGGGATCGGTGCTTAGTTCAGCTTGGTGGTGGCCACATGCTTGAGCAAGTCAAGCACTGAAGCATCCATCACATCGGTAAACGGTTTCGGGTAAATGCCCATGTACAGCACGGCCACCGCCAGCATCGTCAGCATCAGGATGTCGCGGCCGTTGATGTCTTTGAGGTTCTTCACGTCGTCATTGGTCACGGGGCCAAGGTAGACGCGCTTGAACATCCAGAGCGTGTAAGCCGCGCCAAAAATCAGCGCCGAAGCAGCCCCTACGCCGACCCAGAAGTTGTACTGAATGGCGCCAATGATCACCATCCACTCACCGACAAAACCAGCCGTACCGGGCAAGCCGCAGTTGGCCATGGCGAACAGCAGCGCAAAGGCGGCGAACTTGGGCATGGTGTTGATGACACCACCGTAACTTGATATTTCACGCGAATGCACGCGGTCGTACAAGACGCCAATACCCAAGAACATGGCTGCCGAGACAAAGCCATGCGCGACCATCTGAACAATACCGCCGGACAGACCCAGCGGGTTGAAAATGAAAAAGCCAAGTGTCACAAAGCCCATGTGCGCGATCGATGAATAAGCCACCAACTTTTTCATGTCCTTCTGGACCATCGCCACCAGACCCACGTAAATGACGGCAATCAAGGACAGGGTGATCATGAGCCAAGCCCACTCTCGGGCGGCATCAGGCGCGATCGGCAAGGAGAAACGCAGAAAACCATAGGCACCCAGCTTGAGCATGATCGCGGCCAGCACGGCCGAGCCCCCGGTGGGTGCTTCAACGTGAACGTCAGGCAACCACGTGTGCACGGGCCACATCGGCACCTTCACCGCAAAGGCAGCCAAGAAGGCGAAGAACAGCCAAGTCTGCACGGTCCCCGACAGCGGCAACTGGTGCCAAGTGGCGAGGTCAAAACTTGAGCCCGACTCGACGTACAAATACACCAGCGCGACCAGCATCAGCATGGAACCCAGCAAGGTGTACAAAAAGAACTTGAAGGCCGCGTAAATTCGGTTTGGACCACCCCAGATGCCGATGATCAAGTACATCGGGATCAGCGTGGCCTCAAAAAACACGAAGAACAGCAAGCCATCGAGCGCAGCAAAGACGCCGATCATGAGTCCGCTGAGAATCATGAAAGCGCCCATGTACTGGTTCACACGCTTGGTGATGGATTCCCAACTGGCGAGGATCACCACCACGTTGATGAACGCGGTGAGCAGCACAAACCACAGCGAAATACCGTCGACGCCGAGGTGGTAATTGACGTTGAAACGGTCAATCCAAGACTGGTTTTCAACAAACTGCATCTCCGGAGTCCCGAGCTGAAAGCGCGAGTACAACGGCAAGGTGACCAGAAAGCTGATGACCGAACCGATCAGCGCCATCCAGCGCACTGCGCGGGCTTGCTCGTCACGACCGAAGGCCAGCAACACAATCCCGAAAAAGATAGGCGTCCAAATCGCCAGGCTTAACAAACCCATTTTTGTTCTGCTTTCTTGTCTGTTATTTATTCAGCCAGACGAAATACGTCATCAGCACAAATA
>CANCLK010000069.1 GCA_947378785.1 Comamonadaceae bacterium | reverse complement strand
CAGATGGACATCAAAATCCAGGGCATCACCAAAGAAATCATGCAGGTTGCGCTGGCTCAGGCCAAAGAAGCCCGCATGCACATTTTGGGCAAAATGCAAGAAGCCATGGGCGAAGCCAAGACCGAAGTGTCTGACTTCGCGCCACGTCTGTACGTCATGAAGATCAATCCGGAAAAAATCCGTGACGTGATCGGCAAGGGCGGCGCGGTCATCCGCGCGCTGACCGAAGAAACCGGCACACAGATCAACATCGCAGAAGACGGCACCATCACGATCGCGTCGAATGACAGCGCCAAGGCTGATGAAGCCAAGCGCCGCATCGCTGAGATCACGGCTGAAGTCGAAATCGGCAAGATCTACGAAGGCCCGATCACCAAGATTCTGGACTTCGGCGCACTGATCAACCTGCTGCCAGGCAAAGACGGTTTGCTGCACATCAGCCAGATCGCTCACGAGCGTGTTGAGCGCGTTTCCGACTACCTCAAAGAAGGTCAGATCGTGCGCGTCAAGGTCATGGAAACCGACGAAAAAGGTCGCGTTAAATTGTCCATGAAGGCACTGATCGAACGTCCAGGCCAACAGAGCGATCAGGGCTAATTTCCTGTCATTCTGCGATTGAACGGTTTGCTGCCAAGGCTGTAAAAGGGCTTGGCAGCCCACAAATCTACTGGAGTTTTGTCTGATGAGAGCTGTTGAAATCACTGTTTACGGCGCGCCTGAAGTGCTCTGCCTCGGCGATCGCCCGGACCCCGTTGCGGGTGCTGGCGAAGTGCTGATTCGCGTCAAGGCCAGCGGTATCAATCGCCCCGATGTGTTGCAGCGCATGGGCCATTACCCGGTGCCGCCTGGTGCCTCCGATATTCCTGGCCTTGAAGTGGCGGGCGAGATCATCGCCGGTGACGCCGCCGCGATGTCTGCCGCCGGTTTCAAGTTGGGTGACCGCGTGTGTGCCTTGGTGGCGGGTGGCGGTTATGCCGAGTTGTGCGTGGCGCCTGTGGGTCAGTGCTTGCCAGTACCCACGGGCTTGAGTGACATCGAAGCGGCAACCTTGCCAGAGACGTTCTTCACGGTCTGGAGCAACGTGTTTGACCGGGCCCGTTTACAGGCTGGTGAAACCCTGTTGATACAGGGCGGCACCAGCGGCATCGGCGTGACGGCCATCCAAATGGCCAAAGCGCTGGGCGCAAGGGTGATAGCGACAGCTGGCAGCGACGAAAAGTGCGCAGCTTGTATCGCTCTGGGCGCTGACCATGCCATCAACTACAAGTCGGCTGATTTTTCGGCCGAGGCCCGCAATCTCACCGACGGCAAGGGTGTCAATGTCATACTCGACATGGTCGCCGGCAGCTATGTGGCGCGTGAAGTTGAATGCCTGGCTGAAGATGGCCGACTGGTGATCATTGCAGTGCAGGGCGGGGTCAAGGCTGAGTTCAATGCCGGCATGGTCTTGCGCAAGCGCTTGACCATCACGGGTTCGACCTTGCGTCCACGTGCGTTGGATTTCAAAACGGCGATAGCTGCGGCACTGCGCGCCAAGGTCTGGCCGTTGATAGAGCGCGCCGCGATCAAGCCCGTTATTTACAAGGTATTTGCGGCTGAAGATGCGGCTAAAGCACATACGCTGATGGAGTCGAATCAGCATGTTGGCAAGATTGTTTTAACTTGGTAAACAGCGAGTTTGGCCATGACAAAACTGATTGCAGGTAACTGGAAAATGAACGGCAGTCTGACTGCCAATGAGGCTCTCTTGAGGGCCTTGGCCAGCGGCTTGCCGCAGACGTTGCCATGTGATGTGGCCGTGTGCATTCCGGCAACGTACTTCGCGCAATTCCAAGATTTGGCTGCAGTGATACCGGCTTTGTCTGCGGTGGCGTTGGGTGCACAAGACCTCTCGAGCCACCCCGCTGGCGCTTTCACCGGCGAAATCAGTGCGCCCATGCTCAAAGATTTTGCTTGCCGTTACGCCATCGTCGGTCACTCGGAGCGCCGGCAATATCACGGCGAGACAGATGCCCTTGTGGCTGCGAAAGCGCAGCAAGCCTTGGCTGTCGGCATCACGCCGATTGTGTGCGTGGGTGAAACCTTGGCTGAACGTGACGCTGGAAAAACCACCGAAGTGGTGAAGCGCCAACTGGCAGCCGTGATTCATGCCAATGGACATTGCATCAGTGAAATTGTGCTGGCCTATGAGCCGGTGTGGGCGATTGGCACTGGCAAAACTGCCAGCCCAGAGCAAGCTCAAGCCGTGCATGCTGTGCTGCGTGCTCAACTGGCCGCAGCGACAGAGCATGCCAGCCGTGTGAAGATTATTTATGGCGGCAGCATGAATGCGGCAAATGCCGCCACCTTGCTGGCGCAGCCCGATATTGATGGCGGCCTGATTGGCGGTGCATCTCTCAAGGCGGCAGACTTTTTGAGCATTATTTCTGCAGTCACTTGAGTGGGCTGCGTGGTTGATTTTTTAAGATTTTAGGAATTGAGGAGTTTTTATGAACGTTCTATTGACCATCGTCTTGGCCGTGCAGATGCTGACGGCCCTCATCATGATTGGCCTGATATTGGTTCAGCACGGCAAAGGTGCTGACATGGGTGCGGCTTTTGGGAGCGGCGGTTCCGGTAGTTTGTTTGGTGCCAGCGGCAGCGCCAACTTCATGTCCCGCAGCACAGCTATTCTGGCGGCGATTTTTTTCGTGTCTACATTGGCACTGGCTTACTTTGGCGGCCCTAAAGCCAGCCTTGGTTCCAGCGTCCTTGAGGGCAGTGCCGTGGTCGTTCCTGTTGCGCCAGGCGCTGGTCAGATTCCTGGCACTTCAGCACCCGCCGCTGTGAATAGCGATGCCAGTGTGCCGCCTGCCACGGTGACCCCGGGCGCCGGTCAAATTCCGACGAAATAAGCCTCTCCGCGTGAAGTAGCCAACTGCAAATGGGTGAATTTTCAGGGTAAACTCTGAGACTGTCTGGAAAGCCAAACTTTCGGTTTTCCTCATGCGTCCAGACAGAAAAAAACCGCGGTCGTGGTGAAATTGGTAGACACGCTATCTTGAGGGGGTAGTGGCGAAAGCTGTGCGAGTTCGAGTCTCGCCGACCGCACCAGATACAGGCATTGACAGTGCCGTGCAAACAATGTGCTGGAGATGCCAGTGTATTGAGCCGACTGTCAGCAACCTAAGCGGCACCAGCAAGATGAACCTTGAACAATACCTCCCCGTCCTGTTGTTTATTCTGGTGGGAGTCGCAGTCGGTGTCGTGCCCCAAGTTCTCGGTCGGTTGTTGGGCCCGCATCGCCCCGACAGCGAAAAAAATTCCCCTTATGAATGTGGCTTCGAGGCCTTCGAAGACGCTCGCATGAAGTTCGACGTTCGCTACTACCTCGTCGCCATCCTCTTCATTCTTTTCGACCTTGAGATTGCTTTTCTGTTTCCTTGGGCTGTCGCCATCAAGGAAGTCGGCATTGTCGGTTTTTGGGCCATGATGATTTTTCTCGGCATTTTGGTCGTCGGTTTTGTCTATGAATGGAAAAAAGGCGCGCTCGATTGGGAGTGAGCGTCTTCACTCGGACTGCGTAAGACCACGATTCAAACAGCGGCAATAGCTTCAGCCACAAAGGTACTGGTATGTCACTTGAAGGTGTTTTTAATGAAGGCTTCATGACCACGAGTTACGACTCGGTGGTCAATTGGGCTAAAACCGGATCGCTCTGGCCGATGACCTTTGGTCTGGCTTGCTGTGCGGTCGAGATGATGCATGCCGGTGCTGCGCGCTACGACATTGATCGATTTGGCATGTTGTTTCGGCCCAGTCCGCGTCAGTCCGATCTGATGATTGTTGCCGGTACGCTGTGCAACAAGATGGGCCCAGCTCTGCGCAAGGTCTATGACCAGATGGCAGAGCCACGCTGGGTGATTTCGATGGGTTCCTGCGCCAATGGTGGCGGTTACTACCACTACAGTTATTCCGTCGTACGCGGCTGCGATCGCATCGTGCCAGTCGATGTGTACGTCCCGGGCTGCCCGCCGACTGCGGAAGCGCTGTTGTACGGCATCATCCAGTTGCAGCAAAAAATTCGCCGCACCAACACCATTGCGAGGGCTTGATGGGACCATTGCATCCAGCCACTGCCGAGCAACTCAAAGACATCGTTTCGATGGCATTGGATGGCAAGCTCAAAAGCGCCACAGTCGCTTTCGGTGAACTCACGATCGTTGTCAAGTCGGCCGATTACTTGGCTGCTGCGCTGGTCTTGCGGGATGCACCCGGCTGCCAGTTTGAGCAGCTGATTGACCTTTGCGGTATTGATTATTCTGAGTACGGTCATGGCTCGTACGATGGTTTGCGCTTCTGCGTGTCGTCGCACTTGTTGTCTGTCAGTTTGAACCAGCGCGTGCGCCTGAAAGTCTTCTGCGAAGACGACGACTTTCCTGTTGTGCCGTCGATCAATGACATCTGGAATTCGGTCAACTGGTTTGAGCGCGAAGCTTTTGACCTGTTCGGGATCGTGTTTGAGGGTCACAACGACCTGCGTCGTATATTGACCGACTATGGCTTTATCGGTCACCCTTTTCGTAAGGATTTCCCGACCACGGGGCACGTTGAAATGCGTTACGACCCAGAACAAAAACGCGTCATTTACCAGCCGGTGACGATCGAGCTGCGCGAGATCACGCCGCGCGTGATCCGCGAAGACAACTACGCCGGACTGAGCAGTCCTACGGCTGTCAAGGTTTAAGACATGGCTGAAATAAAGAATTACACGCTGAACTTTGGGCCTCAACATCCGGCGGCACACGGCGTTCTGCGTCTGGTGCTTGAGCTGGACGGCGAAGTTATCCAACGTGCAGATCCACACATTGGTCTGTTGCACCGTGCCACTGAAAAGTTGGCTGAAAGCAAGACCTACATCCAGTCCTTGCCTTACATGGACAGGCTCGACTACGTCTCGATGATGTCGAATGAGCAGGCCTACTGTTTGGCTATCGAGAAGTTGATGGGTGTGGATGTACCCCTTCGCGCGCAATACATCCGTGTGATGTACGCCGAGATCACGCGCTTGCTGAACCACTTGATGTGGTTGGGCGCGCACGGTTTCGATTGCGGTGCGATGAATATGCTGATTTATTGCTTCCGTGAGCGTGAAACTTTGTTTGACATGTACGAGGCCGTTTCCGGCGCGCGGATGCATGCTGCGTATTTCCGTCCGGGTGGCGTCTACCGCGACCTGCCTGACAGCATGCCGCAGTACAAGGTCAGCAAGGTCAAAAACGCCAAGGCGATTGAAAAGCTGAACGAGAATCGCCAGGGCTCCCTGCTCGACTTCATAGAAGACTTCACCAAAAAATTTCCAGGGTATGTCGACGAGTACGAAACCCTGTTGACCGACAACCGCATCTGGAAGCAGCGCACCGTTGGTATCGGTGTTGTCTCGCCAGAGCGTGCGTTGAGCCTCGGCTTCACCGGCCCAATGCTGCGCGGCTCCGGCTTCGCTTGGGATTTGCGTAAGACACAACCGTACGATGTTTACAGCCAGATGGACTTCGATGTGCCTGTTGGTAAAACGGGTGATTGCTATGACCGTTATCTGGTCCGCGTTGAAGAAATGCGTCAGTCGAACCGCATCATCAAGCAGTGCATTGACTGGCTGCGCGTGAACCCTGGCCCGGTCATCACCAGCAACCACAAAGTGGCAGCCCCCGACCGTGAATCCATGAAGACCAACATGGAAGAGTTGATCCACCATTTCAAGCTCTTCACCGAGGGCTTTCATGTGCCCGAAGGTGAAGCCTACGCAGCTGTTGAGCACCCCAAAGGTGAGTTCGGCATCTATATCGTCAGTGATGGCGCCAACAAGCCGTATCGCCTGAAAATTCGCCCACCTGGTTTTTCACATTTGGCGGCCATGGACGAAATATCACGCGGCCACATGATTGCCGATGCCGTTGCCGTCATCGGCACGTTGGACATCGTGTTCGGCGAGATTGACCGATGAGTACGACTCCCCCCCGAAGCGCCTGCGGCGCCTCCCCCTCAAGGGGGCGTCACCTGCAGCCCGGCAAAGTCGGTTCTGCGATGACCCTTGAAAATTGCGCGATGGAGATACGAATTGGCTGATCTTTCCCAAACAACCCGAGCGCACTTTGACACCGAAGTCGCCAAATACCCTGCAGACCAGCGGCAGTCGGCCGTCATGGCTTGCCTGACGATCGTCCAGCAGGCGCAGGGCTTCGTGAGCGCCGAAAGCGAAAAAGCCGTAGCCGAATACCTCGGCATGGCACCGATTGCCGTGCATGAAGTCACGACCTTCTACAACATGTACAACCAGCAGCCGGTTGGCAAGTACAAACTGAATGTCTGCACCAATTTGCCGTGCCAACTGCGGGCCGGTGACAAGGCGCTGGTGTACTTGGAGAAGAAACTTGGTGTCACCATGGGTGGTACCACAGCCGATGGCCTATTCACTTTGCAGCAATCTGAATGTTTGGGCGCTTGCGGGGATGCCCCCGTGCTGCTGGTCAACGACGTGAACATGTGCAGCTTCATGAGCAACGACAAGCTCGATCAATTGATCGACGGCTTGACATCCGCAGAGGCCAAGTAACCATGACGACCGCTTCCAGTGTTCTCTCCCAGTTTGCCGCCACCGGTGTGCAGACTTCTTTTCATGGCCGTCACATCAACCCGCAGATCATGGCGGGTCTTGACGGTAGCAATTGGCGCCTGAAAGACTACGAAGCCCGTGGCGGCTACCAAGCCCTGCGTAAGATTCTGGGTCAAGATGGCGGTGAAGGCATGACGCCAGATCAGGTCATTGCGGAAGTCAAGGCCGGTAGCCTGCGCGGCCGCGGCGGCGCTGGTTTCCCGACCGGTCTGAAGTGGAGCTTCATGCCGCGTCAGTTCCCGGGTCAAAAGTACCTGGTCTGCAACTCAGATGAAGGCGAGCCCGGCACCGCCAAAGACCGCGACATCATGCAGTACAACCCGCATATCGTGATTGAAGGTATGGCGATTGCCGCCTATGCCATGGGCATCACAGTGGGCTACAACTACATTCACGGTGAAATTTTCGCCACCTACCAGCGCTTCGAAGCAGCCTTGGAAGAAGCGCGTGCCGCAGGCCTTTTGGGTAACAACATTCTGGGCAGCACTTACAGCTTTCAGCTGCACGCGGCACACGGCTTTGGGGCTTATATCTGCGGTGAAGAAACCGCCTTGCTCGAATCGCTCGAAGGAAAAAAAGGCCAGCCCCGCTTCAAGCCGCCATTCCCGGCCAGCTTTGGTTTGTACGGCAAACCGACCACCATCAACAACACTGAAACCTTCGCGGCGGTACCTTGGATCATCCGCAACGGCGGGCAAGCGTACCTTGAATGCGGCAAGCCCAACAACGGCGGCACCAAGATCTTCACGATCAGCGGGGACGTTGAGCGCCCGGGTAACTACGAAATTCCGATGGGTACGCCTTTCGCGACCTTGTTAGAGCTCGCTGGCGGCATGCGCGGCGGTCGCAAGCTCAAAGCAGTGATCCCTGGCGGTTCGTCGATGCCAGTGCTGCCAGCCGACATCATGATGGCCACCAACATGGACTACGACTCGATCGCCAAGGCTGGTTCGATGTTGGGTTCAGGCGCGGTCATCGTCATGGACGAAACCCGTTGCATGGTCAAAAGCCTGCTGCGCCTGTCTTACTTTTACATGCACGAAAGCTGCGGCCAGTGCACCCCTTGCCGCGAAGGCACGGGCTGGCTCTGGCGCATGGTCGATCGCATTGAACACGGCCAAGGCCGCGAGAGTGATCTCGACATGCTGAACTCAGTCTCCGACAATATTCAGGGTCGCACCATCTGCGCGCTGGGCGACGCCGCGGCGATGCCGGTGCGCGCCATGATCAAGCATTTCCGTGCTGAGTTTGAGCACCACATCACCCACAAGACCTGCCTGGTCCCGGTTGATGCGCTGACAGTGCCCCACGGCTAAAGCAAAAAGCAAAAGCAAGAGCGAGAGCAAATTAATGGTTGAAATCCAACTTGACGGCCAGACAGTGGAAGTGCCCGCTGGCAGCACGGTGATGCATGCGGCCGAAAAAGCCGGCACCTACATTCCGCATTTCTGCTATCACAAGAAACTCAGCATTGCGGCCAACTGCCGCATGTGTCTGGTCGATGTCGAAAAGGCGCCGAAGCCGATGCCTGCCTGCGCCACACCAGTAACACAAGGCATGGTCGTTTTCACCAAAAACGAAAAAGCCATCAAAGCCCAAAAGGGTGTGATGGAGTTTTTGCTGATCAACCATCCGCTGGACTGCCCGATCTGCGACCAAGGTGGCGAATGTCAGCTGCAAGATTTGGCCGTTGGCTACGGCGGTAGCGGTTCACGTTACGAAGAAGAAAAACGCGTGGTTTTCCACAAGGACGTCGGACCACTGGTGTCGATGCAGGAAATGAGCCGTTGCATTCATTGCACGCGCTGCGTTC
Organism: Comamonadaceae bacterium; assembly: GCA_947378785.1. Taxonomy (GTDB): domain Bacteria; phylum Pseudomonadota; class Gammaproteobacteria; order Burkholderiales; family Burkholderiaceae_C; genus Polaromonas. The sequence continues at coordinate 6,593 of CANCLK010000069.1, read as the reverse complement.
GTTTCGGCCAGGAGGTTGCTGGCGTGATGGAGCTCGGCATGTCGCACCGCGGTGAACATGCCGAGATCGAGACCTTTGTCGGCATGTCGGTGGACTCAGAACTGTCGGGGAACATGATCGACATCTGCCCAGTCGGTGCGCTCACCAGCAAGCCATTCCGTTACAGCGCCCGCACTTGGGAACTGTCACGGCGCAAGTCGGTCAGCCCGCACGACTCGACCGGCAGCAACCTCATCATTCAGGTCAAAAACAACAAGGTCATGCGTGTCTTGCCGCTTGAAAACGAAGACATCAATGAATGTTGGATTGCCGACCGTGATCGTTTTTCGTACGAAGCACTGAACAGCAACGAACGCCTGACCAGCCCGATGATCAAGCAGGGTGGCAAGTGGGAAACCGTTGATTGGCAGACCGCCCTAGAGTATGTCGCCAACGGTCTCAAACTCATCAAGGCAGACCACGGCGCCGCTAGCATCGGTACGCTGGCCAGCCCACACAGCACGGTCGAAGAGCTGTACTTGGCGGGCGCTTTGATGCGCGGTCTGGGCAGTGAGAACATCGATTACCGTCTGCGCAACGCCGACTTCACCGCAAGTGATTCGGTGCGCTGGTTGGGCACGTCGATTGCCTCTCTCACCAACTTGCAGCGCGTCTTGGTCGTGGGTTCGAACTTGCGCAAAGACCACCCGCTGTTTGCCCAGCGCATCCGTCAGGCCGCCCGCAAGGGATGTGCCGTCAACGCCATCGTCTCTAAGCATGAGTTGTCCACGGCAGACGCTTGGGCCTTGCCTCTAGCGGGCAGCTTGATGGCCGAGCCGGCTGATTGGTTCAAGCAACTGGCTGAGCTTGCTGCGGCCGTTGCCGCAGAAACCGGCGCTGCTTTGCCGGTCGGCTTGCAGGCACCTGCCGTCAGCGCTACGGCCAAGGCCATGGCAAGCTCGCTGCTCGGCGGCGAACGCAAAGCCATCTTGCTCGGCAATGCCGCAGCTCACCACGCCCAAGCCAGCAATCTGCTGGCACTGTGCAATTGGATTGCGGCGCAAACCGGCGCCTCCTTGGGCTACCTCACAGAGGCCGCTAACACCGTGGGCGCACAGTTGGCTGGTGCGCAGCCAGTCGCAGCCGGTCTGAATGCGGGTCAGATGCTGGGCGGCCCACTCAAAGCGGTCATCTTGCTCAACAACGAGCCTGAGTTCGATTCGGCTGCTGGCGCGCAAGCGGCTACAGGTCTGGGCCATGCGCAGATGGTCGTGACGCTCAGCCCGTTCAAAGCCAACATGGCTTTTTGCGACGTGCTGTTGCCGATCGCCCCCTTCACTGAAACGCCAGGGACGTTTGTCAACGCAGAAGGTCGCATTCAGAGTTTCCATGCCGTTGTGAAGCCTTTGGGTGAAACCCGTCCTGCTTGGAAAGTTTTGCGCGTGCTGGGCAATATGCTTGGCTTGCCTGGCTTTGATTTCGACTCCTCGGCAGAAGTGCTGGCGCAAGTCTTTGGTCCCGCCAGCGAAGGCCTCACACAAGTGCCGGCCGACAAGCTCGGCAACACCACCCATGCGCTGGCGATGGTTTCTTCGGCCCCGGTTGGTCGACCTGCAGTTGCTGCTATTTATCAACTCGACGGCCTGGTCCGACGGGCTTCCGCGCTGCAACTGACAGCCGATGCCCGCCACGCGGCTGCTAACCCAGAGCAAGAGGTCAGCGCATGATCGACAGTATTTTTCTGGCCGGGCAAGGTCTGATGGGCGGCATGTGGCCGACCACGATTTGGCCGGTACTGTGGGCACTCATCAAGATCATCGCTGTGTTGTTGCCGTTGATGGGTTGCGTGGCTTACCTGACGCTCTGGGAACGCAAGGCGATTGGCTTCACGCAGATTCGCTTCGGCCCGAACCGCGTCGGTCCATCCGGTCTGCTGCAACCGATTGCCGATGCCCTCAAGCTGCTGACCAAAGAAATCATCATGCCGACAGCCGCGAGCAAGGGCTTGTTTGTGCTCGGCCCGATCATGACCATCATGCCGGCCCTCGCTGCGTGGGCTGTGATTCCTTTTGGTCCTGAGGTTGCACTGGCCAATATCAATGCCGGGTTGTTGTTTCTCATGGCCATCACCTCGATGGAGGTTTACGGCGTCATCATTGCCGGCTGGGCCTCCAACTCAAAGTACGCTTTTCTCGGTGCGATGCGCGCATCCGCGCAAATGGTCAGCTATGAAATCGCCATGGGCTTTTGCCTGGTGGTCGTGCTCATGGTCTCAGCCAGTCTGAACATGACTGACATCGTCATGAGCCAAGCGCAGGGCATGGCTGCTAGCCGTGGTTTGAACTTCTTGTCGTGGAATTGGTTGCCGTTGTTGCCGATTTTTGTGGTGTATTTCATCTCGGGTTTGGCTGAAACCAACCGTCACCCGTTCGACGTCGTCGAAGGTGAGTCAGAAATCGTGGCCGGCCACATGGTCGAGTACTCCGGCATGGCCTTCGCCATGTTCTTCTTGGCAGAATACGCCAACATGATTCTGGTGTCGGTGCTGTGCGTCATCTTGTTCCTCGGTGGCTGGTTGTCGCCGATCGACTCGGCGTTGTTCAACTGGGTTCCGGGCTGGATTTGGCTGGGACTGAAATCCTTTGTCGTGGTCACCATCTTCCTGTGGGTGCGCGCCACCTTCCCGCGCTTTCGCTATGACCAGATCATGCGTTTGGGTTGGAAGATTTTCATCCCTGTCACGCTGGTCTGGCTGGTCGTTGTCGCGGCCTGGATGCAGACGCCTTACAGCATCTGGTAGATATGGCCCCCACGCTTTTCACTTCGTGTAATGCTCTGCCCCCCGAGGGGGCCGCTGCGCCTGCGGCCCGGCTAAGCCGGTTCCGCGGCCCCTGTTGGTGTGGTGAACCGGTTCACACGTCTTTTGATTGCAGGAATTAATATGTCAGTCGCTTCTGTCAAAGATTTTGTCTCGAGCTTTATGCTTCTTGAGCTTTTCAAGGGCATGGCCCTGACTGGCAAGTACATGTTCCGCAGCAAGATCACAGTCCAGTTTCCAGAAGAAAAAACGCCTTTGAGTCCGCGTTTTCGGGGGCTCCATGCGCTGCGTCGTTACGAAAACGGTGAAGAGCGCTGCATTGCTTGCAAGCTGTGTGAAGCAGTTTGCCCGGCGATGGCCATCACCATCGAGTCGGATGTGCGAGAAGACGGCAGCCGCCGCACCTCGCGCTACGACATCGATCTGACCAAGTGCATTTTTTGCGGCTTTTGTGAAGAAAGCTGCCCAGTGGACTCGATTGTCGAAACCAATATCTTTGAATACCACGGTGAAAAACGCGGTGACCTGTACTTCACCAAAGACATGTTGTTGGCCGTGGGTGATCGGTATGAAGCTGACATTGCGGCCAACCGGGCGGCTGACGCCAAATACCGCTAATCCGCCCATTCGACCGACACTGACTACGATCCACTAGCTGCCCGCACGAAAGAATCTACAACAACATGGACGCTCATACAGGTCTTTTTTATGCCTTTGCCGCGGTGCTTTTATTCGCCGCCTTCAAAGTCATCACCGCCCGCAATCCGGTTCATGCTGCGCTGTATCTGGTGCTTGCATTTTTTCAGGCCTCGGCGCTTTGGATTTTGCTGAAGGCTGAGTTCTTGGCGATTGCGTTGGTGCTGGTTTACGTCGGTGCGGTGATGGTGTTGTTCCTCTTTGTCGTGATGATGCTTGACATCAACCTAGATGGTGCGCGCAAGGGTTTCTGGAAACATTTTCCATTGGCAGCGGGTGTGGGCGCGCTGATCGCTTTAGAAATGGCTGCCGTGTTGATGGGTGGCTTCAGGCTCAGTGAGGCGCCTAAAAGCGTTGTCATGGTGGGGGAAACTGCTGCTCAGTTGTCCAACACCAAAGAACTCGGCAAGGTTCTGTATTCCCAGTATCTTTACCCGCTGGAAGTGGCCGCTGCTATTTTGCTGGTGGCCATGATTGCCGCGATTGCGCTCACGCTGCGTCACCGCAAAGACTCCAAAGCGATCAACCCGTCAGACCAGATACGCGTCAAGAGCAAAGACCGCGTTCGTCTCGTGAAAATGAATCCGACCGTTGCGGCGCCTGAGCCAATCGCCGTGGTCGTCGAGGAGAAAAAAGCATGATCACCCTTGGACACTTTCTCTCACTGGGCGCGATGTTGTTCGCGCTGTCGGTGATTGGTATTTTTCTGAACCGAAAAAACCTCATTGTTTTGCTGATGGCGATTGAGTTGATGCTCTTGGCCGTCAATATGAACTTCGTGGCCTTCTCGTATTACCTGAACGACATGGCCGGTCAGATTTTCGTGTTCTTCATCCTGACCGTGGCCGCTGCGGAGTCGGCGATTGGTTTGGCCATCTTGGTGCTCTTGTTCCGTAACAGGGCCAGCATCAATGTGGACGAACTCAACACGCTCAAGGGTTGAGCATGATGCTGCACGCTTTTGTTGTCCCCTTTGCGTTTTTTTGCCGTACGTCCTTTTGAGTAGATAAGAACACAAGATGAGTCAAACCCTATCAGCCTCCACCTTGCTTGCCGTGCCTATGGCGCCGCTGGTCGGATCATTGCTGGCCGGCATTCTGGGCACCGCCTTGGGTGGCAACCTGATCGGTCGTCGGCTGACCCACACGCTGACTATCCTTGGCGTGCTGGTGTCCTTTGTGCTGTCGGCCCTGACGCTGCAAAGCGTTGTCTCTGATGGCGCGCGTTTCAACGAAACGCTCTACACTTGGATGGTCGTTGGCGGCCTGAAGATGGAAATTGGCTTCCTGGTCGATGGCCTGACCGCCATGATGATGTGCGTGGTCACCTTCGTGTCGCTGATGGTGCATATTTACACCATTGGCTACATGAAAGAAGACGCCGGCTACAACCGTTTCTTTGCCTACATCTCGTTGTTCACGTTCTCCATGCTGATGCTGGTCATGAGCAACAACATGCTGCAGTTGTTCTTTGGCTGGGAAGCGGTTGGCTTGGTCTCTTACCTGCTGATTGGTTTTTGGTTCAACAAACCGACAGCTATCTTTGCCAATATGAAGGCGTTTTTGGTCAACCGCGTGGGTGACTTCGGCTTCATCCTCGGCATCGGCCTGCTCGCGGTCTACGCCGGCACCCTCAACTACACCGAAGCTTTTGCCAAGACCGACGAACTGGTGCTACTGAACCTGCCGGGAACCAGTTGGATGCTGGTCACTGTGATCAGCATTTGTTTGTTCATTGGCGCCATGGGCAAGTCGGCCCAGTTCCCCCTGCATGTGTGGCTGCCAGACTCTATGGAAGGCCCAACCCCTATCTCGGCGTTGATTCACGCGGCGACCATGGTCACGGCGGGTATTTTCATGGTGGCTCGCATGTCACCGATCTTTGAGTTGAGTGACACGGCACTCAGTTTCATCATGATCATTGGCGCTATCACCGCGTTGTTCATGGGTTTTCTGGGCATCATCCAAAACGACATCAAGCGCGTGGTGGCTTACTCGACGCTCTCTCAATTAGGTTACATGACGGTAGCGCTGGGCGCTTCGGCTTATTCGGTGGCGGTGTTCCACCTCATGACACACGCCTTCTTCAAAGCGTTGCTGTTCCTGGCAGCGGGTTCGGTCATCATGGGCGTTCACCACAACCAAGATATTCGCTGGATGGGCGGTCTGCGCAAGTACATGCCGATCACCTGGATCACCTCCTTGGTGGGCTCGTTGGCACTGATTGGCACGCCGCTGTTCGCCGGCTTCTACTCCAAGGACAGCATCATTGAAGTGGTCCATGAAAGCCATCTGGCAGGCGCCACTTTTGCTTACTATGCCGTGCTAGCGGGTGTGTTTGTCACGGCCTTTTATTCTTTCCGTTTGTACTTCCTTGTCTTTCACGGCAAGGAGCGTTATGACCAGAATCCGGATGCACACCATGATGCACATCACGACGACGGACACCATGGCGCGCATGCCGCTGACAAACCGCACGAGTCGCCTTGGGTGGTGACCCTGCCGTTGGTGCTGCTAGCGATTCCCTCAGCGTTGATCGGCTACTTCGCCATCGAGCCGATGTTGTTTGGTGACTTCTTCAAGGATTCCATTCACATCAACCTTGAAAAGCACCCGGGGATGGAAGAGCTCGCGCAGCTGTTCCACGGCCCGATGCAAATGGCTGTGCACGGTCTGTCGACGGCACCGTTCTGGCTGGCACTCTCTGGCGTGGTGTTGGCCTATTACATGTACATGGTCAACCCGGCTTTGCCGACCGCCATCAAGCGGGTTGTGCAGCCTATCTATACCTTGTTGGAAAACAAGTACTACCTCGACTGGTTCAACGAAAACGTGCTGGCCCGTGGTGCTCGCGGCTTGGGCATGGGTTTGTGGAAGGGGGGCGATCAGGCCATCATCGACGGTGCTTTGGTCAACGGTTCGTGGAAGTTGATGGCCTGGATTTCAGGCCTTGTACGGCGCTTGCAGTCAGGCTTCATTTACCACTATGCGTTCGGAATGATCATCGGGATATTTGTGCTGATGACGTATTTCGTCTGGCTGAATAAATAACAGACAAGAAAGCAGAACAAAAATGGGTTTGTTAAGCCTGGCGATTTGGA
>CANCLK010000068.1 GCA_947378785.1 Comamonadaceae bacterium | reverse complement strand
ACGATTGATGAAACTCTGGGCCCCTTCCGCGAACGTTTGAAATGGGTCTATGAAACTCAGCGCACGGCGATGGCCCTGCAAATGGTGCGCGCAGGCTTAGGGCTGACCGTAGTGCCTGCACTGGCCGTTTCGCCGCAAGACGGACTGGCCTTGGTACCCTTGTGTAAGCCCGAAATTGGTCGCATGCTGGTATTGCTGACGCAGGAGGGTGTGCCTTTAATGGGTGCCCCGCGCTTGATAGCGGATACCTTCGTGATGCTTATTCAGCAGCATACGGCCAGAGTCGTTTCGTAAATGCATAGCAGTGGGTAGCAAATAAAATTCATTTGCCTTGTGGGCTATGGTCTCACTAGACTTTGAGTACAAACTCAAATTCGGAGACATTCCCTATGCCTTTGCCAGAACATACCCGCTCCGACAACCCCGCTAAACTGCCCGTCCGGCGACAGATCTTGCGTACAGCTTTAGGGGTGTCCCTTGGCTCTATGGCATGGCCTGGTGTCACAAGTGCCCAAGCAGCGTTTCCATCGCAGACGATCCGTATCGTTGTTCCGTTTGGTCCGGGCGGTCTGGCGGACATCTCGACCCGACTCGCAGGGCAAAAACTAGCCGAGAAATTCGCTCAACCTGTGCTTGTCGAGAACCGACCAGGCGCTGGTGGTGTGGTCGCCGCCAGCGTCATTTCGTCAGCTCCTGCTGATGGTCATCATCTGATTTTGTTCAGCAATGGCACGGCCATTTCCAGGTCTCTTCTCAAGTTGCCATTTGACCCTCAGGCAGACTTTGTACCGATCTCGTCACTCGCTTACTTCGACCTCAATTTATTGGTGGGTAAAGACAGTCAATTCGCCGACCTGCGCGCATTGCTGGTTGAAGGTGGCCGCAGGCAACTGACTTTTGGAACTATCAATCCCGGCAGCACCCAGCACTTGTCTGCCGAACTCTTCAAATCGGTCACCCGGCTGAACGCTACTTTGGTGCCCTTTAAGACATCTGGCGAGGTGCAATTGGCGCTGCAACGCGGTGACATTGACGTCGGCTTCGAGTCGTATGCTGCCTTGCGCGGCGGTATTGAGAGTGGTGTGTTGCGCGCTTTGGCGACGACTGGGCCATCTAGAACCACTTGGTTGCCCAACGTTCCGACCGTGAAAGAGGCCGGTGTGCCTGACTACGAAGTCACCGGTTGGAACGCGTTGTATGCCCCAAAAGGGACGCCAGTTGCTGTCGTCGAGGCTATCGGAAAAGCCTTGCGCGAAGTTATTGCCAGCCCCGACATGCGCAAGCGCCTGCTGGATCTTGGCGTCGAGCCTCGTACCAGTTCGTCGGCTGAGATGGCAGATGTATTTGAACGGGATCGACGTAAGTGGGCTCAGGTGATTCAGCTTGCCAAGCTCAAGGTCTGATTCGTATGAGCATTATCTCAACTACCCGAGCACAGTTGCCGGATGCCCCTCTGGTCGACACCCATGTGCATATTTTTAAGCGCTCAATGCCCCTGATGCCTGATCCCCGGCATGCCCCAGACTACGATTTCACAGCTGAGAAGCTAGAGTCAACGCTCGATGCCCACGGCGTCAAATTTTGCGTCATTGCAGCCGCCAGTCCTTGGGCAGATTGCAACGATTATGTAGTCGAGTCTCTTCGTTCGCGGCCGCTCTGGCGTGGCACAGTGATTCTTGACCCCACAGTCGGGCGGTACGAACTGGATCAGCTCGCTCGTGACGGTATTGTGGGTGTGCGGCTACCTTTCATCAGCATGCCGAATCTCCCAGATCTTGACAGTTGGGAGTACCGGCGCTTTCTTTGGCGACTTGCCGATATGAACTGGCATGTTCATCTTCATCTGGATGGTCCTCGCATTCCCTTAGTGCTTCCTGCTCTTTTGAAATCGGGCGTCAAGATTGTCATTGACCACATTGCTCGGCCTGATCCAAAGTTGCTCGAAAAATGCGAGGGCTTTCAAGCTACTGTTCGCGCGGTTCAGAAAGGGAACACCTGGGTCAAGCTCTCCGCCGGCTATAGGCTCGGCCCGCACTCAGTTGGGCTGGCTCGTGAGATGGCCCGCCAAGTGGGCTATGAGCGTTTGCTTTGGGCCAGCGATTGTCCATTCGTTGGGGCTGAATCAACGACGTACCAAAGCACTCTGGATTGGTATGGCGAGGCGGTGCCGGACGCCCGAAACCGCCGGGTGATGGACCGTAATGCCATTGATCTGTACTTCCGTTAAATAAGACTGCGCGCATGATCATCACCGATGCTCAGGTCCATGTTTGGGAGGTCCATCGCCCAGACCGCCCATGGCCCTCTGAAAATCAAGGCACACCTAGTTTTGTGGCGGTGCCCGGCGCACGTCCTCACAGGGCTGAGCCGATCAACGGGTTGGAGATGACCGGCATGATGAACGCAGCAGGCGTGAACCGCGCGATCATCGTGCCGCCATCGCCTGTGGGTGACAGCAACCTGTTCGCACTCGAGACGGCTGCCAAGTACCCCGGTCGATTTTTGGTGATGGGCCGCTTTGACCCGACTGCTCCGGGGGCTTTAGCCCAACTCCCTACATGGCGCAATCAACCGCACATGGCTGGCATCCGCATGACTTTTCACAAGCCGGAGTGGGCGAGCTGGTTGACTGACGGGATCCTTGACGACTTCTGGACCCGCTGCGAGCGCTACCGAATACCTGTGATGCTCCTGGCACCGGGTCGAATGGAAGACATTGATCGCATCGCCAGCCGGTACCCGAATCTGACGTTGATTGTTGATCACCTTGGATTACACAGCCAGCACCGGGATGCTGAATGTGGTGAGGATTTGAAGAAGGTTCTGCCGCTGGCGCGTCGTTCTAACGTTGCGATCAAAACTTCTGCAGTGCCGTGCTACAGCAATGCGCCTTATCCATTTCGAAATTTCAATGGCTACTTAGAAGCGATCTACCAATCCTTTGGCCCAAAAAGAATGCTTTGGGGGTCCGACGTATCGCGTCTTCCTTGTACGTACAGGGAGGCCGTGACCCATTTCACAGAGACATTGCACTTCATCAGTAAAGAAGACCTTCCTTGGGTGATGGGACGGTCACTATCTTCGTTGCTTGAATGGTCTGAGTCTCCTCCCTTTTGCCGCTGTGGCATTCCCCCAATTCACTAGACATATCTCCTGGCGCAGTTTGACGCTGTTTGATCTCATGGATGCTGGGTCGCGACTTCATTGAAGTTCGGTAAGAGCGAAAGCCCAGTCCGCTTCACAAGCTCCTGCTTGAACAAGCTGGTGGCAAGGCTGATTTGGTTCATTTTTATTCAACGTTTCCGCCGCTGTCAGGGCTTAACAGAGGTTCCCAAGGCATGCAATACTCGGGCTCATGCGGTTGTATTTTCTATGCGCTTTATGTCGAAAAACTCTACTCAAGGCAGTTTCATGAACAAACGCCAACTCCTCCTCCTCGCCAGCCTGGCTGCCTTGAGTACAGCGTACGCCGCCGACATTTCCGACAAGCAGCTGCGTATCGTCGTTCCCTTCGCCGCTGGCGGCTTGGCCGACGTGTTGGCTCGCGCCTTGGCCGAAGAGATGCGCTCCTCCTTTCCCAAAGGCGTTATCGTTGAGAACAAGACGGGCGCCGGCGGCAACATCGGCGCGGCCGATGTGTTCAACAACACCAAGCCAGGTGAGTTGGCCATCTTGGTTTCTTCTCCCGGCCCGATCGCTGTCAACCAGGGCCTGTACCCCAAGCTGCCCTACGACCCGAACAAGTGGCAGGCCGTGGGGACTATCGCTTCGGTGCCCAACGCGCTGATCGTGAGCAACAAGCTGCCGGTCAAGACCGCACAGGAGTTCGTTGCGTACGCTAAGAAGAACACTGGCACCGTGTCCTATGCATCGCAAGGCAACGGCACCACCTCGCACCTGACGGCCAGCCTCTTCGCCACCCTGACCGGTGCGACGATGATCCACGTCCCCTACAAGGGCGACACGCCCGCGCTCACCGACCTGATGGGCGGGCAGGTGGATTCTTTTTTCGGCAGTGTTGGCGCATCACTCAACCTGCACACCAGCGGCCGCGTGCGCATCCTCGCCGTGGCCGACAGCAAGCGCTCTGCAGCACTGCCTGATATCCCCACGGCCGCCGAGATTGGATTGCCCGGGATGGTGTCGGTGACCTGGTACGCGGTCGTGGCGTCGCCGGTGATGGCGGGGGAGGATGTGTGGATGCTGAATCGCGCGTTAAATAGTGCGATTGCGAAGCCGGCTATGAAGGAGAGGTTTGCGGGGCTGGGGGTGGATGCTACGCCCAGATCGACGGCAGACAGTTCGGCGTTTATTGGGCAGCAGACGCAACTGTGGCAGAAGGTAATCCGGGAGGCTAAGGTGACGATTGATTAAGGGCAGATCGCATGGCATTCCCCCCATTCACGTGCCATACGGAACACTACTCTTTAAACACCAAGTCAATGCACATGACCGCAGCCAGCATCAAGATGCGCACCGAATCTGTTTGCTGGACGTCGTTGTTGATCGTGAGCATGTAATTGTCTGCACTGGTGAAAAGCTCCTTGCCCAGCCCAGCCCATTTTTTTGAGACATTCGCCAATTCTTCGTAGCCGTGGATTTTCTCTCCTTGCAGGAAGCGAAACCCCCAACCGATCAAATTTCCTTGCAGGGTATAAATCTTCGCATCGCCAAACTTATCGATATTGAATTCGCCACCGATGGAAAAGAATTTTTGTTCAAACTCACCGACCTTCATGTCATTCTCATCAAAAACCTCGACATAAGATTTGAAAATTGAAATACCACGCTTTAAAGACAATACTTTTTGTCCTTCTGGCGTTGTCAATATGACATGAAATGGTGTCATACGTTTGAAGTCGGTGAAACGCAGAAAACGGGTTAAAGTGCCGAGATCGGGTTCGCGGCACTCCATGATTTTTTGATTGGTGTTGGGATCAAAAATATCGAAATTGTTCGCGGCTTTAAAAATTCCGATATGCTCTTTGATGAAAAAAAGATTGTTATTAAGAACTGCGTGCATGATTTACCTTTTGTAATTATTTAATTCAACTAACCAGTTGGAATTGGCTGGGGTGAAAACCAAGGGGTTAAAGAGTGAGAAAGAAGGCCCCAATACCGATCAAAAATATTTTAATAATTGCCTCAAGAATTAGTAAAAGTTCTCGAGATGAACCAACGAGCCCAGTGAATTTTTAGGATTTTGTGTATGAATCGTTTACATGTCAAGTCAATTTAAAAGTTATGGTTTTATTTCGGGCAATAATTTTTAAATAAGATCCCGGTATGCCATCTGCAATTAATATTTGCGTACGCTATTTTCCTTGTGGAGTATTTAATGATAATGAGGAAAACTAATTTTTTATTTATTTCATGTGTTTTAATTTTGCAAGCTGGGTGCGGCGGCAATCCCGTACGGACGGTTGCAAATAATGACTTTTTGTCAGAATCGCGTGTCTGGTCGACACCTGAAAATGCTCGAAAAGCGGCTTTCGACCAAGCTCGCGAACGATGCAATAGTCGCAGTGGTCAGGGTGTCGATATTTCTGGACAGGGTACGGCACATGACAACATCGGTTTGGTTTACCGTGTTCGCTTTCAGTGCTATGACCTCGCGCAGCGTGCAAAAGAAGAAAAGGCCCGGGCTGAAGCGATAGCTGAGGACGCAAGACGTATGGCGGCCAAACGTACCGAAGAGGAAAGGCTTGCAGAAATTGAGCGTAGGCGGCGCGAAGTGGAATGGGAGAGAACTCGGCCCCAGCGTGAGGCTCAAGAACGTAAAGAACGTCTTGCACAAGAAGCAGACGCAAGGCGGCGACAAGACGCTGAGAGAAAAAGGCTCGCCTTAGTTTGCCCCATGTATTATTTTGCGCGACAAACGTGTGCCAGTGCTGGCAACTATGACAGCTGTATGAATATACGACTTAGTAATAAATTTTCGTCATGGGATGATAGGACCTGCTTCAATAGGTAGGCTGATGTAGTCGACCATACTAAATTTTATAGTTAAAATTTCAGTGCATCAAGACTTGGATCCACGCAGCAAATTACCATCTAAGTAGTAATATTTTAATTGGCCATAAAAATATGTGACTTGCCGTATATTGTGAAAATGCAAAAATTGAACTTGCAAGTAAAATTGACAGTCTTGCTGGGCTTAGCTTGATTAAAGCTATCCAGAAATTATCTGCAGATAAATCTGTATTCTTCTTCAGATAAAAATAAACATAAAAAGAGACTGAGAGCAGTACGATTTTTATTGGATAAATGAGATGTATCCATTGAATTGTTCCGTGTCGAGCGAGGCTGGATAGGTACCTGTCAACACAAGCGGTAGCAATCAACCCTGTGTACATTGAAATTAAAATGATGGATGATTTTTTTAAATTCATAAGTACCTCGAATGACACATGTCGTGAGTCGTGGAGTCGGGTGCTGCTTAGTGCTTAGGCCGCTGACCTAGCTCCGGGAGTCCGTGTCCAATCATGGAGGTCACGCGCTCACTTGCTGACGCTGTGATGAGCGCGCAGCCTAAATGGGTGACGGCTCTGCAGTGTGAACTGCAGAGCCGTCAGTTGCCCAACCCAGTTATTTACCGGCTTTGGGTGGACGACCACCGCTCTTCACGCATTCATCCATTGTTTTGAATGCAGTGAAGTTTGTGGTTTGTTTGAAACTAGCGCTGGTCTTGTCGTGACAAATGCTGTTCTTTGATTTTTTGACGGCAGGCTCGTCACCGGCAGCTTTTGCAGTCGCCGCGGCAGGGGCTGCTGGGGTGACTGCTGCTGACTTTGCGGGGGCTGCAGGTGCTGCCGTTGTAGCGGCCGCTGGTGCAGGTTTTGGTGCAACAGCTGTTTGCGCGTTTGCCACAAATCCAGAAGTTGCCAGCAGAGCAAAAATGAGTGTGTTCTTCAGCATGTGAGTTCTCCAAAGTTATGGCAATAAGGCCACGGTTGTTTAACGCTGGCAGTCTAACTTGGTTGACCAGAGTTGTTGTGGCCATGTCAGCGCAGTCTCAATCTTGAAGTTTAAGGGGCAGTCTCCGCCAGCCAGACTGATAAATCAACGCCTTCGAGCAGCTCATGCAGGGCCGGTAATGAGTCGACCTGCATTTTTTCCAGTACCCTTCTGCGGTGCAGCTTGACGGTGTCAGGCAAAGATTGGTGCACCTCGGCGATCTCTCGGTTGGCATACCCTTTTGTCATGAAATGGCACACCTCGCGTTCACGCGGTGTGAGGCTTGACCAGAGTCGTCTGACATGGGTTTCGTGGCTTGCCCTTTTTTGATGGCATGCGTCCAGCTTCAAGGCCTTTTCGACAGCTTCTAAAAGCTTAGCCAAGGGAAATGGCTTGAGCAGAAAATCCACCGCTTTCAGCTTGAAGGCTTCGATGATTTCAATGGATTGGCTTTCACCGCTGATGAACACAATGGGGATGCGGTAGCCGTGTTCCTTCAGCCAAACCTGCACATCAAGCCCACTGATTTCTGGCATGCGCATGTCTAACAAAAGCATGCCACCGGTGATACTGGGTGCGTACGATTGAAATTCTTTGGGGCCGGAGAACGCGCGAACCAAGTACCCGGCTCCTTCTAGTGCGTACTGAACAGCCTGTCGGACGTCATTGTCGTCGTCTACGAGGTAAATGCAGGCTTGACCCATGGGTGGATTTCAACGGATTTATGCAGCAGCAGGGAGTATGACCGTAGTCCGCACGGCCATCGGAATGCTGAGCATCAACACGGTCCCTGAACCGTCCTGTCGAGACTCGACACTGATCCGACCTCGTTGCGCGCGCATCACATGCTGGACCATTAAGGCATCGATCAACTGATGAAGATCGTGGTGTGGCATCGCATGGCCGATCGGGTCAAGCACCTTTTCACTGTTGAGGAGTGTGATGAGGTTTTGATCAAGATCGACTCCAGACGCGGACAACCAGATATGCGCCACAAGGCCATCCTGTGAGGCGCCGCAGGTCGCAATAACAGCGGTATTTGCGCATGATCCGTTAGATGACGGCGCGGCGTAAGCCTGCAACCATTGCACCAGCGACTTGAGTGCCTTGGCAATAAGTGGTGCGTCCACCATCACCGGCAAAGCACCCATCGGCGACACTGTTTCAACACCCGGTAATGGGCTGAGCGTGTTGTCGAAAATTCTGCCCAGATCATGATGCATGATGTTCAGACTTTGCCCTCGCATCAGATGTTGCAGGCCGCGTACCGTTGCGCTGATTCGTTCAATATCAGCCAACATACTTTTCATATTTCCATCGTTCAGACTGACTGCTGGAAAAGACATCAAGGTTTCCAGTTTCAATCGCAGGGTGGCCAGAGGTTGGTTCAACTCGTGTGCAATTTGAGCGCTCAGGCTTTGGGCCGGCAAGTTTGGCAATGCGGCCAAGCCGCTGTCGATTTGGGGTGTCAAGTCTTCATGCGCACTCACCAGAGTGCGCAGCCGCAGGTTGACTTCGACCAATTGCATCCGGTTTTCGGTGGACTCAGAGAGCCGTACCGCGAAATAGGAAAAATGCAGCACGATGTTCATGGTCAGCAGAGACACGAACAACAACCAGTTGCCTAGCCCGGGGTCCCCCGTATGCAGCGCCATACCGGCTGCCGACAAGGGCAGACGCAGCAGCCATAGCAAAGCGAGCGTGAGCAGGACCAATTGGGGGAAGATCAGGTAGCGCAGGGTGGGGTTTTGTTTTATTTGTCGCTGGATCAGACTTGAAATACCCAGCGCGAGCATCCCGTGAACAAAAGACACATAGGGCACCTGCCAGACTCTTGGCGAGTCCGCACTCACCCAGTGCAGTCCCATGCCAAATAACAGGACTAGGCCCAGACTGGCCAAGACCCAGCGCTGCGGAACCTTCACGCCACTCAGGGCCAGAAACGCAAAGCCTAGAAAAAATTGATGCATCACCTGCATCATGTTAGGCAGCAAGTGCCCCAAGAACGGCGGTAAATCAGGCTTGAAAGCCGTCAACGTTGCCGCCGCAGTTGAAAACGTACCGGCGCCTATCCAGAAATTGGCTGAAATGTCTTGTCGCCGCCTGAATAGCCAAACCAAGACCAGTGTTGAGCCTAGGACAAAAATTCCGTTGAATAAAAACAAGGCCGTCAGGGGAAAAGCAGGCATCAAGATGTCTTAAATGAGGTCCGCAGCGATCAAGCGTAAGCGCATGCCAGCGGCATGAGGCGGACGCGCCAATACCCCCTGAAAGTAAATCTGCATAGCGCCCAACTGGGGTGACTCGACAATCCATGGGGGCCGCCCATAAAAACTTCTTCCAGAGGCAATGGCAAAGTCATGGCGCCAAGCTTGGCCTCGACTGTCCTTCAGGCAAACAAACTGACCAGGCGTGCCCACCACATAGACCAAGCTACCGTCCTTGGCCGCTTTGCTGGGCGTGAAAGTAGCGACAGGCCCCAGGCCCGTGTTGCAGGTCACATCGCCAGATTGGGCACGTTCAGCCGCTTCTGGGGATTCTGAATGCAGCTTTCCGACGACGACCGGATCGAGTGCGGCGGGAGGGGCGTCATGTCGGTCGGCACCAAGCCAAACCCCGATGGCCATGGTCACCGCCACACCCAACAAGGCGATCCCCCAACGGGCCACCGACCTCAAAGGAAAGTCCGGCCTCGGGGGGTGAGGAGGCTCAGGGGAACTTGCTTCTTGCCGTGCCAACACCAGCAAGGGCGGTTCAAGCAGGGGGTCTTCAGCCAAGGCTGACACGTCTTTCGCAGAAGAGTGAAAGACGAGCGGTTCACCCAAAAATTCGGCGACTTTGCGCACCGCAACGGTTCGAATGGCATCGCTGTAAAAAAGGGACGATTCGTTGTCCTCGATTTGACGAAGCTGAGCATCGGACAGCGTGAGTCGATGGGCCAGTACGGGCCTAGAAATACCCTTCGCTTCGCGTAGTTCACGCAAGCGCACACCAATCGGTGTTGGCGGTGTGAGAAAAGAAGGTAATTCGGTCATAGGAAAGTGTGCGATCGTCACTTCACGCTGAAAGACAAAAAAGCGAATATATCCATTTCTCCTCTCTTGTCATCCCCCAAAAGGGATACGCCGACAGACCCCTGTGAAGGTCTGTACATCTCACTCAGGCGATCAAGCCATCACTGCCAGCGTGACCAACGAAACCAAGGTCGAATAACCAATGGCGCGGGCAATCGTTGTGACGTTGATCTTGTACTGGAGTGCCAGAACAAAGGGCATGGCGCCGCAGGGCCCCGCGGCGACCAGCAGGGCTGTGCTGGTCCAGGCGGGGTTGGTCAACGTTGTTGCGCTGGTGAATAGCAGCCAAGCGAGCACGGGATGAACAATGACTTTCAAGCCGACGATAGTCAGCGCTATTTTGTCTTGGCCACGGCTGCCCGTCGACGCCAAGATGATGCCCAGTGCAAACAGCGCTATGGGTGAGGCCGCCGCGCCGACAAAGCTCGCAAAGGTGCTCAGGCCGTCGTGCAACGGGATCTCCAACAGGTTGACCAGCAAGCCCGCAGCGATAGATTGAAGTAGCGGGTGTTTGACCAGCAGCGCGAGTACTTTTCTACCCGAGTGCTCGGCTGGCGAGCTGAGTTCAAGCGCAACAACCGTGAGCGCAAAAATCAGCACGGTGTCGACGACGATGATGGCCGCAATAGGCGCGCTGGCTGCATCACCGTACAAGACGCGCGCCATAGGCAGCACAAAAAAGACGTGGTTGACAAAGCAAGCCGTCATGCCGAGCAGCATGGCTTCGCGCCACTCCCGGCGAAACATATAGCGCGCGAGCGCCGTGCCCGCTGCATAGATCGCCATTTCCGAGGTGAAATAAAGCAGCAAGACTTGCCACTCAAACTCCGCTAAAGACGCACGGGTCAGCAACGAAAAAAACAGCGCGGGTGCGCCTATGTAAAACACAAAGCGGTTCAGAATACTGGCCGCGCTGGCGTCGAAAACGCCTCCCCGCGTGAGCAGCATCCCAACTCCTAAGACCGCAAAGATGGGCAGAACGGGATTGAAAAAAACTTGGAATGCGGTGGGCATGCGCTTGAGTCTAATGGGTCACTCTGCGCCCACGCAGCCGAGTGATGCACTTATTCTGGCAAAACGCCAATCTCTTTGGTGATCTGCGCCCAGCGTTGGTGTTCGTTTTTGAGGAAAGCGCCGACCTGGTCTGGAGACATCCCCGTCTCTGGTAGCGGGCCGGCGGCTGTGATTTTGGCGGCGATCTCGCGGTCGGCAGTCGCTGCGTTGAACTCCCGGTTCATGCGCTCAATCACTGGCTTGGACGTTCCTGTGGGGGCGACCAGCGCAAACCAGCCGCTCATGTCAAAGCCCGTGAACGTTTCTGCCAGCGCAGGCACCTGCTCCCACCCGGGAACGCGCGTGGCTGTGGTGACCGCCAACATGCGCAGACGGCCTTGGCGCACCAACTGTGCCGTGGAGGCAATGTCTGCGACCACAGCGTCAATGTGTCCACCGATGGCATCTTGCACCGCCACGCTCACAGAGGCGTAGGACGCCAAGTTGAACTCGGCTTTGGAGCGGGCATTGAAAAAGCGCGCGATCATGCCACTGAAGGTTCGCGGGCCTTCGTTGCCCAAAGAAACTTTGCCTGCATTGGCTTTAGCGCGAGCCAATAAATCTTGCAAATTCTGCACCGGAGATTCTGCTCGCACCAGCACGGCAAAGGGACTCTTGCCTACAAAAGCGACGGGCACAAAGTCTTTTTGCGGGTCGTAAGGCATCGACTTGAATAAGTAGGCGTTGGTCACCAGCGCAGCCGTGGTGGCGAAGTAAAAAGTGTTGCCATCGGCTGCTGCGCGAGCAGCTGCTTGTGCACCGATGACGTTCTGTCCACCTGGTTTGTTGTCTATGATCACCGCTTGGCCAAGTGACTTTGCCATACGCTCGCCGATGATGCGTGCCACGTTGTCTGGGCCTGAACCGGCGGGTTGCGACAAGACAAAGCGGATTGGTTTGTCCGGCCAAACTTGAGCTCTGGCGGTCGATGCCAGCAGGGTTGGAAATGCAGCCATGATGGTCGCAGTCTTGAGTAGTTTTCTGCGTGTCAGAGTTGATGTCATGGCGGTCGAAGCTGCGGCTAAATTTTTCATTTTTGTCTCCTCGGTTGTTAATTCTGTGCGGTTTCCAGCAAGGCGTCGAGTGCGCTGAGTTGCTCGCTCAGTTCGCCTGGATTTTGGCAAACGCCATAGACGTAATGGTCGGGTCGAACGATGGCTGCGACCATGTTGTTCTCTGAAAACCATTTGTCGAGCAGGCCGTCCGCCTCTGTCAATTCTTGACTGCCGAGTTGAACAAGTTGCGCTGCCATGCCGTTCGATGCGAACGCTGCCTGATGCATTTCCTGACTCGCATGGGGTGCCAACACAACTCGCCAACCTGTTCCAATCGCATCGTCCATACGGCGTCGCTCGCCACTGGCTGTCAAGAGCCATGGCTGCGGAAATATCGTGCCACGTTTCGGGTGGAGAAGGGCGCTGAGCAGTCCTTCTTGCAGCGGTGGTTGCACGTCTTGTCGCGGCACTGGTTTGACCACACCGCCACACTCTTCCAGCAAGTGGGCGTCACGGGAGCGCGCTTTTGCAACATCGCGTTCACCGATGATCTTTCCGATCGCCTTGATTCGGGTGGTCAGCGCGGTCACGTGGCCCTTGCGCTCGGGGGTGTAGCTGTCGAGCAAGCTATCGGGCGCTGCGCCTTTCAGCACCGCGTCCAACTTCCAGCAGAGGTTGCTCACGTCGCGCAAGCCTTGGCACATGCCTTGCCCGAGGAAGGGAGGTTGCTGGTGTGCCGCGTCGCCGGCAATGAAGACATGTCCCTTGCGCCAGTCCTCGGCCACCAAGGCGTGGAACCGGTAGCTGGCTTGGCGCCAGAGCTCGCCGTCTGCGGGGCTGATCCAGGGCGCCAACAACTTCCAGGTGCCTTCGGGTGTGGCGAGTTGCTCGGGGTATTCCCCCGGGTTGATGGAAATTTCCCAGCGCCGGTGACGTCCGGGGCCAATCACCATCGTGGCAGGTCGCTCTGGGTGGCAGTACTGCACGCTGGTGACCGGCAGTTTGGACAAACCTTGGTCGTTGACCAGCACATCCACGACCAGCCATGGCTCGTCAAAACCCAGGTCTTCCAGCGTGATGCCTGCCAAGGTGCGGACGGTGCTGCTGGCGCCGTCGCAGCCGATCAGATAGCGCGCGCGAGCTGTTGACGGCTGACCTTTGTCATCTTGCAGTTCTAGGGTCACGCCGCTCTGGTCTTGCAACAGATTCAGCAGTTGCATACCGAGCGCGATGGTGACTGAGGGGAAGCTGGCCGCATGCGAGCGCAAGATTCGCTCCACCGGCGGCTGAGTGAATACCACCGATGGCGTGTGCGCCAGCGGGAAGGGTTCGGCCACCGTCGACATGCGTTTGATCACCTGGCCATCAACGCCATAAAAAACTGAATCGGTGAAGGGTTCCAAATAGGCTTTGATCTGTTCGAAGACCCCCATGTTTTGAAACAGCCGCGTGATCTCGTGGTCCAGCGCAATCGCGCGCGGTTTGTCATAAACGTCCTGAGTGCGGTCGCAGACAAACGTCCGAATGCCGCGCGCGCCTAGCAAGCCGGCCGCGACAGCACCGCTGGGGCCGAAGCCCACAATGGCGACGTCATAAGCAACGTCGTAGGCCGCAGTTTCATGAGGAGCACCAGTGGTCATGCCGCTTCGTCTTCGATCGTGTTGTGCAAGATGCCGATGTTCTCGATCTCGATTTCGACGGTGTCGCCGTGCTTCATCCAGACTGGCGGCGTGCGCGCTTGACCGACACCAGCCGGTGTGCCCATGATGATCAAGTCACCCGGTTCCAGGGTCATGCATTCAGACACTAACTTGATGGTTTCGGCGACGCCCCAGATCATGTCGCGGGTGTTGGCGTCTTGCATGATCTGGCCGTTCAAGCGCGTTTGGATACGCAGTTCTGAGGCGCCGTCGGGGAGCTCGTCCGCGGTGACCAACACCGGGCCAAAACCACCCGTACGGTCGAAGTTTTTGCCGATGGACCACTGCGGTGTTTTCTTTTGGTAATCGCGCACCGAGATGTCGTTGAAGCAGCTGTAGCCAAAGACGGCGTCTAGCGCGTTGTCCATGGTGGCGTGCTTGACGGTCTTGCCAATGATGACAGCGACTTCAGCTTCGTAGTCAAAGCGGACTGAGACTTTCGGGCGCAAGGCTTTGGCGTTCGGGGCCAGCAGTGAGGTGGCGGTGCGCATGAAGAACCATGGGTACTCGGGCTTGTCGCGACCACCTTCTTTGGCGTGGTCAAAGTAGTTCAGTCCCAAGCAGATGATCTTGCCGGGCTCGGGCAGCAGCGGCGACAGGGTCAAACTGGCCAGCGGCACGCGCGGTGTTTTAGATTCGATCGCGGCCTTGGCGGCGGCAACCATGTCCACGCCGTTGCGCAGATTGGTGCGCAGGTCACTGCTCAAGTCGGGCAAGGCCAGCTGCAGGTCAATCACGTCTGACCCGGTGACCACGCCCAGGCGGTCTTGGTTCTGCTGGCGGAAAGTAGTGAAACGCATGAAAACTCCTAGATGAAAAAACGGGGACAAAGATCAGGTCGGGGCAAACATCACAGCGCGTTGGGCCACCTTGAGCGCGGCACTGGGCGGTGCCGAAATACCCCATTGGTCAACGCGACCCGGTGGCCAAGTCCAGTCGCCTGGTTGGCCGGCTTCGTAGCTGTCGTCGATTTGCTGTACATCTGAGGTGTACTCAATGACGATGTCAAACGGCCCGACGAAGTAGTTGAAAACGTTGTTGCCGGGACCGTGGCGACCCGGTCCCCACTCGATGCCGAAGCCGGCGTCTTTCATCCGACCACCGCCGCGCATCACGGCCTCGGTGTCGGCGACCACGAAGGCCACGTGATTGAGTGCATCGTTGTCGGTGTCGCCCAGTGCAATGCTGTGGTGGTCGCTGTTGCAACGCATGAACGCCATGATGCGGGTCCGGTCTGACAAGGAGAAGTCCAGTACCTGCTCCAGGAAAACGCGAGAAGCCTCGACGTCGTGGCTGTTGAGAACGGCATGCGCCAAGCGGACGGGCGCATCGGGTTGTACCGAGGTGTCTGCGTGCAAGGCATCGCCAAAGACAAGTTGAAACACGCGGCCATCGGGGTCGGCTATCGAGACGGCTGTGCCACCACCAGGGCTTTTCAGTTCTGCCAGCGGCTGCACCACGCGGCCACCGGATGACGGCACCGCTGCGGCTGCCTGTTGCAGTGCTTGCAAACTGCGGGCTCTGAGCGTGACGTGGCGTATTTGCGCGTGTCCGTCTTGCTGGTGCAAGGCCAGCACATGGTGGTCAGCGCCGGTCGCGCGCAGGTACAGCGCACCGGCTTCGCGTGCGGCCACGCTCAGGCCCCAAACGCGGGTGTAAAAGTCTTCAGCCAAGGCGAGGTCGGGCACATTGAAGGCCACGCTGCGCAAGCAGCTGATGAGGGAGGATGCATGGGTCATGTTGTGGGTGGCCTTGGGTTGGAAGTTGGCGGTGTCGTTGTCGTGTCAAGCAAGGGCAGGCCTAAAAATCGTCTTGCGTTGCCCTCCGTCATTCTTTGCAGTGCGTCAGGTGTCAGCGAAGCAGCTTCTAGCCGGGTGACCGGTCGGTCGTCGTGAAAGTTAAAGGGGTAGTCCGTGCCGATCATCAACTGCGTGTCGCCGAAACAGTGCACAAGATGCTTGAGCGTGGCCTCGTCAAAGACC
>CANCLK010000067.1 GCA_947378785.1 Comamonadaceae bacterium | reverse complement strand
TGACATCACCAACGCTGGCGTAACGGCGCTTAGAGCCGCCCAGCACTTTGATGCACATCACGGATTTAGCACCCGTGTTGTCAGCAACGTCGAGTTTGGATTGCGTTTGAATCATTTAAATTAGTCCCAACTTGCACCAGTTGATCAATTGCCCAAGTAAGGCAATCACTCGTCTAGTCAGTCTTGGGCCCGTCGTCCACAGTACAAACCACTCGTACTGCTTCCGCTGGGCAGAAGTCTCCGCTTTTTGGAGCGAAGCCCACGATTATGACTGCATAAATACGACGAGTCAACTCACTGGGCTTAAAAAATCTCAAAAGCTTTGAAAAATAATCAGTTGCTAGCGTCAAAATGGTCGTATTCAGGCCTTTTCGAAGCTGGCGCAGCCTGAATTGTCGCTACGTCGCTACATTTTTGCCCTGCACCGAACTTCAGCCAAATCAGCTCGCCCGGCATTTTTAGCGTTTAGCTCGGCAGTGTCCGGTACAGGGGGCTAAGTGCCAGGAATGCATCCAACTGCGGGTCGACACCGGTCTCAGCTTGGAGCAATTCCGCCACATCACCGGCCTTAGACTCTGCTAGCATGGCATCTAAAAACAAAACTCTCGAACGCCGAGCCAGCATGTCCTCAACGGTTCTCGCATATTCATAGCGCGCCGCAAAGCGCACCATGGCTTCAGACAAGCCGGGGCACAGCCAACGGTCGTGACCGGGCAAGGCTTGCACTTCAGCCGCCTCGCTCCCGTAGCTGTGCAATCCGGCAGCTTCGCTCATTTTGTGTTGTGAAGTCGCCGCGCCAACCAGTGGCAGAACTGCTGTCACCGACCCGCCGCGCATGGGCAACAACGCTGCGTCATGGCAATGCTGCAATACGTCTTCCGCCATCGCCCGGTAAGTGGTCCATTTACCGCCCGTGACCGTCACCAAGCCACTGGCGCTGACCAGCACGGTGTGCTCGCGCGAGATGCCCTTTGTGCTGCGTCTTTCTTTACCCTGTGTTTTCACCAGCGGTCGCAAACCCACCCAAATGCTGCGAACATCCACCGCCTGTGGCGCTCGCGCCAAGTAGCGCGCCGACTCTCGCAAAATAAAGTCGACCTCTTCCTTAAACGCCAGGGGCTCTCGGGCTAGGTCATCCCGGGGCGTGTCTGTCGTTCCCAATATGACTTTTCCCAGCCAAGGCACTGCAAAGAGCACCCGACCATCGCGGGTTTTAGGCACCAACAAGGCGTGATCAGTCGGCCAGAAGGAACGGTCCACCACCAAATGCACGCCCTGGCTAGGCGCCACCATGGGCGTGACGACTTTGCCGATGGCGGCACCGTCTAGCGCACGAAGCTGATCAACCCAGACGCCCGCCGCATTGACGATACAGTCCGCCCGCACCTCAAAGGTCTGGCCGGTTTCTTCATCGCGGGCATGCACACCGGCCAATTGACCCGACTCATGGATAAAACCGGTGACCGGGCAGTAATTGACCAACAAGGCGCCTTGTTGCGCGGCCGTTCGGGCCAGCGCCAGTGCCAGCCGCGCATCGTCAAACTGGCCATCCCAGTACTTGACACCACCCTTGAGCCCTTCTGGCTGAACCGTCGGCAGGCATTGCCGCGTTTCATCGCGGCTCAAAAACTCGGTCTTACCAATTCCTGCGGCCCCCGCTAGCAGGTCGTAAAGCTTCAGTCCCAAGCCGTAAAAAGGTGCTTCCCAACAGTGGTAGGAAGGCATGACGAAAGCCAAAGGCTTCGCCAGATGCGGCGCATTCCTCAGCAACGCTGAACGCTCATGCAGCGCTTCGCGCACCAGAGACAGATTGCCCTGCGCCAAGTAGCGCACGCCGCCATGCACCAGCTTGGTCGCGCGGGATGAGGTGCCTTTGGCGAAGTCGTGAGACTCCAGCAACACCACCGAATAACCGCGTGACGCCGCCTCCAGCGCCACACCCAGGCCAGTCGCGCCACCACCAATCACCGCGAGGTCATAGCGCCGCGGCTCAGCCAGCCGCGCTAGCAAGTCAGGGCGATGTGTGGGCAGTGGTGACGTAGAAGACATTTGGACCATTCTCCGCGGCACGCCATATCGGCGTCATGTGAAGGTTAAGCAAATGCGCTTTGCATCGCGGCCCTCCGCATTGGCCCACAATGAACGGCATGACTTATCTGCTCGCTCTCGACCAAGGCACCTCCAGTTCCCGCAGCATTGTTTTTGACGCCGAGGGCCGCATCGTGGCGATGGCGCAGCAGGAATTGACGCAAATCTTTCCGCAACCCGGTTGGGTCGAACACGACCCGATGGAAATCTGGCGATCTCAATTGGCCACCGCGCAGCAGGTCCTTGACAAAGCCGGCCTGAAAGCCAGCGACATGCGCGCACTTGGCATCACCAATCAGCGTGAAACCACGGTGGTCTGGAACCGCAAAACAGGCCAACCCATCCACAATGCCATCGTCTGGCAAGACCGCCGCGCCGAAGACACCTGCGTGCAGTTGCGCGCGATAGGCCAAGAGGCACTGATCCAGTCCAAAACAGGGCTGCGAATTGACGCTTATTTTTCAGCCACCAAGCTCAAATGGCTGCTCGACCATGTGCCGGATGCCCGCGCTCAGGCCGAGCGCGGCGAGCTGGCTTTTGGCACCATCGACACTTGGCTGATGTGGCAGCTCACCCAGGGTGCGCTGCACGCCACCGACGTCACCAATGCATCGCGCACCATGCTATTCAATGTGCGGACCCAGCAGTGGGATGCCGAGCTGCTGGCGTTGCTGGACATCCCGCCATCGCTGATGCCGGAGGTCCGGCCGTCCAGCGGCGACTTTGGCGAAGTCCGGCCAGAACTGCTGGGCCACGCGATCCAGATTGGCGGCGTCGCGGGCGACCAGCAAAGCGCGTCCTTTGGTCAAGCTTGCTTCAGCCCCGGCATGGCCAAAAACACCTACGGCACTGGCTGCTTTTTGTTGATGCACAACGGCACACAATTCCAGACCTCGCACAACGGCCTGCTGACGACCATCGCCGCGCAGACCTCGGCCCAGACAGAATTCGCCATGGAGGGCAGCGTCTTTGTCGGCGGTGCGGTGGTGCAGTGGCTGCGCGATGGCCTGAACGCCTTTCAAAGCAGCGCCGAAGCGGAAGCGCTAGCGCAAAGCGTGCCGGACGCGGGCGGCGTGATGCTGGTGCCCGCCTTCACTGGCTTGGGCGCGCCTTACTGGGAGCCCGACGCACGCGGCACCCTCACCGGCATCACCCGCGGCACCACGCTGGCGCACATTGCGCGCGCTGGCTTGGAGAGCATTGCGTTTCAAAGTGCCGCGCTGGTGCAAGCCATGAACCGCGACGCCCTCAGCGCCGGTGCGGTGCCGATGTCCGTGCTGCGGGTGGACGGCGGCGCCTGCGCCAACAACTTGTTGATGCAGTTTCAAGCCGACTTGCTCGGCATTCCCGTCGTGCGCCCCGTGGTGACAGAAACCACCGCGCTGGGTGCCGCTTGGCTGGCCGGCCTGTCCAGCGGTGTCTACAAAAACACCGATGAGTTGGGCAGTCTGTGGCGTGCTGAACGCACCTTTTTACCGGCGATGAGTTCGGACGTCGCGGCTGCCAGGATGGCCGAGTGGGAACATGCGGTTCGGCAGACGGTGCTGAAGTAGCAGCCGCTTCAGCGACAATTTGCGCCTCAGCTTCATCAGACACCCAGAGGACCGCACGAGCATGGCCAGCAGCAACATCAGCGCATTACAGATCGCCTTCATCGGTGGCGGCAACATGGCGAGCGCCATCATGGGCGGGCTGCTCAAGCGCGGTCTGGCACCCAGCCAGATACAGGTCGTCGAGCCTTTCGCCGAGCAAGCCGCGCGGCTGAAGACCCAGTTCGGCGTCTCGGTTTTATCCAGTGCCGGAGCCAGTCTGGCACGCGCCGGCTTGGTGGTCTGGGCCGTCAAACCACAAATCTTCAATGAGGCCGCAGCGCCAGTCCGCACCCACACGCTGACGGCCCTGCACCTGAGCGTGGCCGCCGGCATACGCTCAGACAGCATTGCACGCTGGCTCGGCACCGAACGCGTGGTGCGCGCCATGCCCAACACGCCGGCCCTGATAGGCCTAGGCATGACTGCCTTGCTGGCGCGCCCGGCCGTGACAGCGGCAGACCGGCAGATCATTGAATCGGTCGTCGCCACCACCGGCGCTCACTTGTGGCTTGAACGCGAAGAACAACTCGACGCCGTGACCGCGCTGTCAGGCTCGGGCCCGGCTTATGTGTTTTATTTCATCGAAGCCATGATGGAAGCCGGCACCGAGATGGGCTTGGACGCCGCCCAAGCCAGGCAACTCGCCATCGCCACCTTTGTCGGCGCCTCGGCCTTGGCCCAAGCCTCTGACGAACCGCCGCAAACGCTGCGCGAACGTGTCACCTCCAAAGGTGGCACCACCTATGCGGCGCTGACGTCAATGGAGGACAGCGGTGTCAAAACGCAGTTCAAACAAGCCATGCAGACCGCCCGTGAGCGGGCCTCAGAACTGGGTGATGAATTTGGTGCTGACTGAGTCCATATCGATTTAATCGCCACAAAAACGTAATTCGCTGAAACAAGGTCAACGACCCAGCCCTTTGCCACGTTGAATGGTTGTACTCGGAGCCTCAAAGCACTGGGTCCATATCAGTTCTCACTAGACTCTCTCACTATCAACCACTGGAATCACCATGAAAAAATTTCTGACCATCCTCGCTAGCGCTGCAGTTCTTGCCATGCCTTTGGCTGTGATTTCCACTCCGGTGGCAGCCCAGACCGGCGGTGCCGTGACACCAGCCGCCCCTGCTGCTGCACCTGCCGCCGCGCCAGCTGACAAAGCAGCGCCTGCTGCCAGCAAAGGTACCGGCAAAGCTAAAAAAGCCAAGAAAAGCAAACGCGCTTCGAAGGCTAAAGCTGCTGCGCCAGCCGCTTAAGCGTCAGTCAACGACTGGCTCTAGCCCATGAAAAAGCCCGCTTATGCGGGCTTTTTCACATCCGTTTTCAGCCACGTCTCAAGGCAACGCGTAAGACACGGCAATGCCGACAAAGACAGCGAACCCCAGCCAATGGTTCAGCCGAAAAGCCTTGAAGCAGCCGGCGCGTTCGCGGTGACGAATCAACCATCCATGCCACAACGCTTGCGCAGCCGCGAGCGCAATGCCGGCCGCGTAGGCAGCGTTCAGTGCCAGCCCCGACATGGATGCCAACACCAGCGTCCAGATGAGCAAATAAAAACCATAGCTCAGCATGACGGCAGCAATATCAAAGCGACCCAGCGTGATGGCCGAGGTTTTCATGCCGATCTTCAGATCGTCATCCCGGTCCACCATGGCGTATTCGGTGTCATAAGCCAGCACCCAGAACAAATTGCCAAGCAGTAGCAGCCAAGCCACTAACGGCACC
Source organism: Comamonadaceae bacterium (assembly GCA_947378785.1). Taxonomy (GTDB): domain Bacteria; phylum Pseudomonadota; class Gammaproteobacteria; order Burkholderiales; family Burkholderiaceae_C; genus Polaromonas. The sequence goes on along the minus strand of CANCLK010000067.1, from coordinate 10,985 downwards.
CGCCCCTGCACCGCCGCAAAAGCCATGGGAATACCAAAACTGAAAGCCACGCCCAGCACCGCTTGCGGCATGGCCACATGACGCTTGGCGTAGGGGTAGACCAGCGCCACGGCCAGTGCCGCAAATGACCAAGCCACTGCAGCGGTGTTGGTGGTCAGCACCAGCGCAAAAGCCGTCAATGCCAGTGCAGCACCCAACAGCAAGGCCGCTTTGACAGACACCGCACCGCTGGTGACAGGGCGGTTCGCCGTGCGCTTCACATGGCGGTCGAAGTCCCGGTCCGCCACGTCATTGAGGCAACACCCTGCACTGCGCATGAGGATGGTGCCGAGCGTGAAAACAGCCAGCAGATGCCAACCCGGAAACCCGTTCGATGCAATCCACAGCGCCGACAGCGTTGGCCACAGCAGCAGCAGCCAGCCGGCGGGTCGGTCCCAACGAACCAATTGGAAATAGGCAGCCGCCGCCATGCTCAGGACAGCCGCTTAACGCCCGGCAACTCACAGGCATAAATGGCATTGCGCAGCGCGGCAATGGCTTCGTAGCGCGTGAAGCTGCGACGCCAAGCCAGCACCACACGGCGCGTCGGCACGTGGCCCTCAAAAGGGATGTACCGAATAAACGGGTACTCGTCAAAGACGGCTGCTTGCGCGTTCTTTCCTTTGCCCGGTGGGGTCGGTCTGGCCATCTCCAATGCGCCTTTGGGCACGCTCAGTCGCGGCACCAAGGTCACGCCCATGCCGGACGCCACCATGTGCTTGATAGTTTCGAGCGAAGAGCCTTCAAAGCTCTTGCGGATGCCTTCGGCGTTGCTGGAGAAACGGGCGAACTCAGGACACACCTCCAACACATGGTCGCGAAAGCAATGGCCATTGCCGAGCAGCAACATGGTTTCACTCTTCAACTCTTCAGCGGTGATGTTGTCACGCTGGGCCAGCGGGTGCGAACTGGGCACCGCCGCCACAAAAGGCTCGTCGTACAAAGGAGCCATCGCCAGATTGGTGTCCGGAAAAGGCTCGGCCAGAATGGCGCAATCAATCTCACCTGTGCGCAATTCTTCGAGCAGCTTCACCGTGAAGTTCTCTTGCAACATCAAAGGCATTTGCGGGCTGAGCGTGATGACTTGTCGCACCAGGTCGGGCAGCAAATACGGGCCGATGGTGTAGATGATGCCCAGCCGCAGCGCGCCGGCCAGCGGGTCTTTGCCGCGCTTGGCGATCTCACGGATGCTGTCGGCCTGCTCCAGCACGCTTTGCGCTTGACGCACGATTTCTTCGCCCAGCGGCGTCACCGTGATCTCATTGGCGTTGCGTTCAAACAGCTTGACCTGCAACTCTTCTTCGAGCTTTTTGATGGCCACGCTCAGCGTCGGCTGTGAGACATGGCAGGCTTCGGCGCCCTTGCCAAAATGCTTTTCGCGGGCCACGGCGACGATGTATTTGAGTTCGGTGAGCGTCATGGGCTTATTGTGCTGGTTTTGTCTGACAGGATTTCGCTCAAAAATTCAGGCCTTCATTTAGGCTTCATTCAGGCTTTTAAATAGTCAGCTTTACCACCCAGCCAACGCAGAATATGGCGCTGCGCCAAGGCGGCATGGCGGTCTAGCATCAGCGGTGCCAGTGCGCGCGCCCACGCCAGCAACTCTGTGTCGGTGGCCAAGTCCGCGAAGCGCAGCAAGGGCGCGCCAGACTGCCGCGCACCGAGAAATTCTCCGGGGCCACGGATCTCCAAATCGCGCCGGGCAATCTCGAAGCCGTCTTGTGTTTCGGCCATGGCTTTGAGCCGCGCGCGTGCGGTTTCGCCCAGTCGCGGACCGTCGCCCGTCGAATACAACAACACGCAAGCCGACGCGGCGGCCCCACGCCCGACCCGACCCCGCAGCTGGTGCAACTGCGACAAGCCAAAGCGCTCGGCGTGCTCAATCACCATCAGTGATGCGTTGGGCACATCCACACCGACCTCGATCACAGTGGTGCTGACCAGCACGCCGATCTGGCCTGCGTTGAACAGCGCCATCACGGCTTTTTTCTCAGCCACCGGCATGCGCGAATGCAGCAGACCCACCTGCGTGCCGGGCAAAGCCGCCGACAGCGACTCATGGGTCTCAGTCGCGTTGGTCAGGTCGACGGCTTCACTTTCCTCGATCAAGGGGCAGACCCAGTACACCTGCCGCCCTTCGGCCAACTGGCCGCGGATGCGCTCCACCACTTCATCGCGCCGGCTGTCGCTGATGACCTTGGTGACGATAGGCGTGCGCCCCGGCGGCAGCTCGTCGATGGTCGACACATCGAGGTCGGCGTAGTAGCTCATGGCCAGCGTGCGCGGAATCGGCGTGGCCGTCATCATCAACAAATGCGGCTCCTGCCCGTCCGCCGTCATCTTGCTGCGCAGCGCCAAACGCTGTGCCACGCCAAAGCGGTGTTGCTCGTCAATGATCGTCAACGCCAGATTTTTAAACACCACTTTGTCTTGAATCACGGCATGCGTGCCGACCACCAAACCAGCCTCGCCGCTGGCAATCAAGGCGAGGGCTTCGCGCCGCTCCTTGGCTTTTTGGCTGCCGGTGAGCCAGGCGGTTTGAATGCCCATCGGCTCCAACCAGCCGATGAGTTTGCGAAAGTGTTGCTCGGCCAGAATTTCGGTCGGCGCCATCAAGGCGCACTGCCAACCAGCGTCCATGCAGCGGGCGGCCGCCAGCGCCGCCACCACGGTTTTGCCGGATCCGACATCGCCTTGCAGCAGCCTGTGCATCGGCACATTTTTTTGCAAGTCAGCGTCGATGTCATGGCCAACGCGCTGTTGCGCCGCCGTCAATCGAAACGGCAGCCGCTCCTGCAACTGCTCGTACAGCGTGCATTGCGCACCACGCATGACAGGCGGCGCGAGCGGTGGCGCACGCATGGCACTGCGGATACGGCGTGCCTCCAGTTGCGACAGTTGCTGCGCCAGCAGTTCCTCGGCTTTCAGTCGCTGCCAAGCCGGGTGACTGCGGTCTTCCAGCGCTGCCAGCGCCACGTCGGGCGTCGGGTGATGCAAGAACCGCAGGGACTCACGCAGACTGAACAAAGCGCTCAATTGAGACAAGCCTTCAGCCGGCACCGTCTCGCTCAAATCAGCGCGGGCGACACCGCTCGGCACTGCTTTGCGTAAATAGGCCTGCGGCAGCCCAGCGACGGTCGGATAGACCGGCGTCAAGGATGCCGGCAATTCGCCACCGGCCAGCTTGAAGCTGGGGTGCACCATTTCGCGCGCCACAAAGCCGCCGCGCAACTCGCCACGCACCCGCACGCGTGCGCCGATGCTGAGGGTTTTTTGGTGCGCCGGGTAAAAATTGATGACGCGCAAGATGCAGCTGTCGCTGCCGTCGTTCACCGTCACGCGCAGTTGCCGACGCGGCTTGAAGCTCACCTCGCTGTGCGTGACCTCTGCTTCAATCTGCACGGTCTCGCCGTCACGTGCATCGGCCAGTCGGGTGATACAGGTTTCGTCCTCATAACGCAAGGGCAGGTGCAGCGCTAAATCAATGTCGCGGCGCAGACCGAGCTTGTCGAGCAGTTTTTGCGCGTGCGTTTTTTCGGCGGGCTTAGACACTGCTGCAGCGGTCGATCGAGAAGAGGCGGCTGGAGGCGGCATGGGACAATTGTGCCTTCATGCAAACGCCCTCCCAGACCCTTCCCCAGCCCATCCCAAAGACCACCTTCACGCTCAGTGATTTCGACTTCACTTTGCCGGAGGAACTGATCGCCCAGCACCCGCCCACCGAGCGCAGCGGGTCACGCCTGCTCGACGGTCGGCAAGCAACGGCCACTGACCGGCGCTTCACTGACCTGGCCACGCTCCTGAACCCAGGCGATCTCCTCGTCTTCAATGACACGCAGGTGGTCAAGGCGCGGCTGTATGGACAAAAAACCAGCGGCGGACGGCTTGAGTTGCTGATTGAACGCGTCCTCATAGGCGGCAGTGCTGCAAATGAAGTCGCAGCGCACATGAAGGTCAGCAAAAAACCGCTACCCGGCGCGCGCTTACTGATGGACGGTGGTTTCACGGCCACGCTGCTGGGGCGCTGGCCGAATGAAGATGGCCCCTTGTACCGCTTCGCCCTGAGCGCCGACCCGTATGCGCTGATGGCCGCCCACGGCCATGTGCCGCTGCCGCCGTACATCACACACAGCGACTCTGCCGAAGACGAGCAGCGTTACCAAACCGTTTTTGCCAAGCACCCGGGCGCGGTCGCTGCACCCACGGCTGCCCTGCACTTTGACGCCACTATGCTGGCGCAGCTGACCGCCCGCGGCATTCCACAAGCCAGCGTCACGCTGCACGTCGGCGCGGGTACGTTTCAGCCGGTCAAGACCGAGATCATCGCCGACCACACCATGCACTTCGAGCGCTTTGAGGTGCCGGCCGCAACGCGCCAAGCGATCGCTGATTGCCGTGCGCGCGGCGGCCGCGTGGTGGCTGTCGGCACCACCACCGTGCGGGCGCTGGAGTCGCAAGCGCTGTTTGGTGAGGCCTGCGACGACACCAATATTTTCATCACACCGGGTTTTGAGTTCCGCGTCGTCGACTTGCTGCTGACCAACTTTCATTTGCCCAAGAGCACCTTGATGATGCTGGTCAGCGCTTTTTCGGGTTACGAGCACATCATGGCGCTGTACCAGCACGCCATTGCGGCGCGCTACCGCTTTTTCAGTTACGGCGACGCCATGTTGCTGCAACGCCGCCTCGCTTCAGAGACTGAGACAATTGCCGTATGCTGAATTTTGAAGTCTTAAAAACCGACCCTGCCGATGGAGCGTACCTAGGCTCGTTCGCGCGCCGCGGCACGCTGACCCTGAACCATGGCGTGGTGCAAACCCCCATCTTCATGCCGGTGGGCACTTACGGCACCGTCAAGGGCGTGATGCCGCAGTCCCTGCACGACATGGGCGCGCAAATCATTTTGGGCAACACCTTCCATTTGTGGATGCGACCCGGCCTCGACGTGATGCAGCAATTCGGCGGTTTGCACCGCTTTGAAAGCTGGAACAAACCGATCCTCACCGACAGCGGTGGCTTTCAGGTGTGGTCGCTCGGCGAGATGCGGAAAATATCAGAAGAAGGCGTCAAATTTGCATCACCCGTCAACGGCGACAAGCTGTTTTTGACGCCTGAGATCTCGATGCAAATCCAGACTCTTCTCAACAGCGACATCGTCATGCAGTTCGACGAATGCACGCCCTACGACACCAAGGGCCACATCACCACCGAGCACGAAGCGCGCCTGTCGATGGAACTGAGCCGCCGCTGGGCCAGTCGCTGCGTCACTGAATTCGACCGCCTCGAAAATCCGAACGCGCTGTTCGGCATCGTGCAGGGCGGGATGTTTGAAAATCTGCGGCAAGAATCGCTGGACGCCTTGGTCGAACTCGACTTGCCGGGCTACGCCGTTGGCGGTGTCAGTGTGGGCGAGCCGAAGGAAGAAATGCAGCGCATCATGGCGCACACGCCGCACCGTCTGCCTGAAGGCAAACCGCGCTACCTGATGGGCGTCGGCACGCCAGAAGACTTGGTGGAGGGCGTCGCTGCTGGCGTTGACATGTTCGACTGCGTGATGCCAACCCGCAACGCCCGCAACGGCCACATGTTCACGCGCTTTGGCGACTTGAAGATCCGCAACGCCCGCTACAAGGCCGACGAACAACCCGTGGACGCGACCTGCAGTTGCTACACCTGCCAGAACTTTTCACGCGCTTATCTACACCACCTGGATCGTTGTGGAGAGATGCTGGGCCCGATGCTGAACAGCATCCACAACCTGCACTACTACCTCAACCTGATGGAAGAAGTCCGCTGCGCACTCGACGCTGGCAGCTTCGGTGCATTCGTACTGCAGTTCAAGGTCGACCGCTCACGCGGCATTTAATCGCGCTGCGAGCGAAGCGCGGCCATCCATGGCTGCGAATTCGGACTCTGGACTGCCGCGCTTCGCTCGCAGCGACGGTAATTTTTTTCTCGCAGCGACTGGAAGCGCTTCGCTCGCCATGACGGGAGCGGTTCACACGACCGGCTGCGTCTCCGCGGCTGCCGCGATCTCGCGGCCCAGTTCTTTTCTGTAGCGATTGAGGTCCTGCACACTTTTGAATTTTTGCTCCATGAGCAAGCTCATGTTGTGCAGGATGCGGTCCACCACCTTGGTTTCCCACTCGGTGTCGAACTGGATTTGCGTGTCCAGCCAATGCTCCAACCACGCGGGATCGGGCAAGCGCGACTGCACGGTGTCCCGCGGAAACAGCGCTTTGTTGACGTGCAAATTGGTCGGATGCAGGGCTTGCGCCGTGCGGCGGGCGCTGGCCATCAACACACCCACTTTGCTGAAAGCCACTTTGGCCTCAAGGCCTGACTTGTTGATGGCGCGCTTCATATAACGCAAATAAGCGCCACCATGCCGCGCTTCGTCTTGGCTGAGCTGGGTGTAGATCTGCTTGATAACCGGCTCGGTGTGCCATTCGCTGGCGCAGCGGTACCAATGGTTCAGCCGAATTTCGCCGCAAAAATGCAGCATCAGTGTTTCGAGTGGCGGCGCGGGCTCAAACTCAAAACGCACCTCGTGCAGTTCTTCTTCGGTCGGTACCAGCTCCGGCCGATAGCGGCGCAGGTATTCCATCAGCACCAAAGAGTGCTTTTGCTCTTCAAAAAACCAGATCGACATGAAGGCAGAAAAATCGCTGTCGTCCTTGTTGTCGCGCAAGAACATTTCGGTTGCCGGCAATGCCGCCCACTCCGTGATGGCGTTCATTTTGATGGTTTGCGCCTGCTCGTCAGAGAGCTTGGACGCCTCAAAACTAGACCAAGGAATGTCTTTGTCCATGTCCCAGCGGACAGCTTCGAGTTGTTTGAATAATTCGGGGTAAAGCATCTGTAATCCTCGCGCGGCGGCACCGCTCACTCGCGGATTCTAAGCTGCCACCATGACCCTTTGAATCCACGGGCGACAAGCCCATTCAGGGGAATAGGCCATCTCTGGCAATCACCAGCCCCTTCGCTATATAGTTGCCGATTGTTCATTCATATCAAAACGCGCTGCGTCGCAGTCGGTGGAGCAACCATGCAATCTTCCCGTCAATCCTCTGATAAATGCGGTCTTTTAGGGCCGAAAAGCTTGCTTTGCGCCATCTTGGCCATCGCCTGTCTCACGGGCACGGCATTGGCGCAAAGTCCGGTCAGTGTGGGGCCACCGATCCCAGCCGCAACGACGGCCGGTTCAGCCTGTCCCGCCTTGTTGCAACACACCTTTTTGCGCTTACAAGACGAAAAGCAGCAAGCCCTGTGTCAATACAGCGGCAAGGTCTTGCTGGTCGTCAACACCGCCAGCTTTTGCGGCTTCACCCACCAATACCAGGGACTCGAAGCACTGCACGCCAAGTACAAAGACCGCGGCTTGGTCGTGCTGGGCTTTCCATCGAACGATTTTTCACAAGAGACCGGCAGCAATAAGGAAATTGCAGATTTTTGCGAGAACACGTTTAACGTGAAATTCCCGATGTTCGTCAAGTCCTCGGTGTCAGGCCGATCGGCTAATCCGCTTTTCAAACAACTCGCTAACACCACCGGCACGACTCCTCGATGGAACTTTTACAAGTACCTGATCAGCCGTGATGGACTCAAGGTCAGCGCCTTCAACTCATCGGTTGACCCGGCGAACCCACGCTTCTTGAAGGACTTGGAAACCCTGCTGTCGGCCAAATAAATACCGGTCGGTCATAATAAGACTTAAGGGTAAATACCCAACACCTAACCCCTAACGCCCAACCATGAGGTGCCTGATGAGTTTTGCAACATTAACGCCACCTCAAGCCTCCGGCAGGCCGCGTGTCGCGATCATCGGCTCCGGCATTTCGGGTTTGGCAGCAGCGCATCGGCTGGCTGGTGTAGCGGACATCACCTTGTTTGAAGCCGGCGATTATTTCGGCGGTCACACCCACACCGTCGACGTCACCCTGCCGGGCAAAAACGAGCTAGGCAGCTTGGTCACGCATGGCGTTGACACCGGCTTTCTGGTCTTCAATGAGCGCACGTATCCGCAGCTGATTCAGCTATTTGCCGAGTTAGGCGTGGTCACGGCTAAATCGGAGATGTCGTTTTCGGTCAAGGTGCCAGCGTCCACCAGCCCCAGCCAGAAACGCACCCACGCCGCGCTGGAGTGGAGCGGTTCCAGCCTGAACAGCGTGTTTGCGCAACGGGGCAACTTGCTGAACTGGCGCTTTTTGCGCATGTTGCGAGACATCCTGCGCTTCAACCAACGATGCACCGCTTTGGCCGCGTCAGGCGCAGAAGCCGCCATGCAGCAGCCGCTGGCCGACTTCCTGAAACAGGAAAAATTTTCAGACGAATTCCGCGACTGGTATTTCTTGCCCATGATGGGCTGCATCTGGTCTTGCCCAACCGACCAAATGCTGCAATTTCCGGTGGCCACGATGATCCGCTTTTGCCATAACCACGGCCTACTGCAAGTGGCCGACAGGCCGCAGTGGTGGACGGTGGCTGGCGGTGCTCGCCATTATGTTGGCAAGATCGTCGCTGGCATCACCGACAAGCGCCTGTCAACGCGGGTGCATGCCATCAAGCGCGATGCCGAAGGCGTGCGCATCTTCAGCGGCAGGGTCGGGTCCCACCAGGTTGAATCCTTCGACAAGGTGATACTCGCCACGCATTCAGACCAGGCGCTGGCAATGCTGGCGCAACCCACGGCGGCCGAGGAAACCGTGCTGAGCGCGATCCGCTATCAGCCGAACCGCGCCGTGCTCCACACCGACACGACGGTCTTGCCCAAACGTCCGCTGGCTTGGGCCGCCTGGAACTATGAGCGTGCCGCCGAGACGCAACGCGAGTCGTCGCAAGTCTGCCTGCACTACCTGCTCAACCTGTTGCAGCCGCTGCCTTTTGAGCAAGCAGTCATCGTCTCGCTGAACCCAGTCGCAGAGATTGACGAAGACAAAATTTTGGGCCGCTTCGACTACTCGCACCCGGTGTTTGACCTCGCCGCCATCCGTGCGCAAAAAGAACTGCCCGCACTGCAAGGCCAACGGCACACCTACTTTTGCGGCGCTTGGACAGGCTACGGGTTTCATGAAGACGGGCTCAAGTCAGGCTTGCAGGCAGCCAGTAGGCTCTTGCGCGACAGAGCGCTGGATATTTTGACTTGGCCACAAGGCCAGAGGCCGCGCAGGGAAGAAGAATGGCTGACCGCATGAGCACGCCTGCGACCAGTGTCCAAGCCCTGATCGGCTTCGGTGAAGTGCGGCACACGCGGCTCAAGCCAGCGCGCCACACCTTCAATTACCCGACTTATTTTTTGATGTTGCCGCTGCGTGCCATGCAGCGTGATGGCTCTGGCGCATTGGCACGTAATCGCCGGGCAGCGCTGAGTTTTCATGACCGCGACCACGGCGACGGCAGGAAGGACTGCCTGCTCTGGTTAGACGCCTTGCTGCAGTCTGAGGGCATCAACGATGCGCAAGGTGAAGTCTGGCTGCACACCTACCCGCGTGTCTTCGGGTTCACCTTCAAACCGGTGAGCTTTTGGTACTGCCATACAACCGATGGCGCACTGCGCGCCATCGTGGTGGAGGTCAACAACACCTTTGGCGAACGCCACTGCTACCTGCTGGACTCACCACATTACGGCCAAGAATTGCGCGCCAACAAAGTTTTCCACGTCTCGCCCTTTTGCGAGATTGAAGGCGGCTACCGCTTTCGCTTCATGCGCACCAAGCACAACGACATTGAGCACACGGTGGCCCGCATCGACCATGACGATGCCGCGGGTCCGCTGCTGCGAACCAGCGTTGCTGGCGCACTGGAGCCAGTGAGCCCAGCCAGCTTGCGAAAAGCCCTGTGGCGCTACCCCGCCATGACCTTTGGCGTGGTCGGGCGCATTCACTGGCAGGCCCTGAAACTCTGGCTCAAGCGCGTCCCTTTTGTCTCCAAACCCAAGCCTCCTGAACTTTTCGTGACACGATGAATTCACCTCAATCTTCTGCCTCAACGGTAGCCCGTCTCAACAACGCCCCGGTGGCGCTGCCGGCTGAAGCGCCAACTGCTGCACGCACCGCCTTCAAGCTGCTGTCGCGCTTGAAGCACGGCACGCTCACCCTGCACTTGCCGGACGGCAGCACGCAGCGCTTTGGCTCAGGCGGCGCGCCCACGGCCAGCCTTCGACTGAACAACTGGAATGTCTGCAGCGCAGCACTGCGCTCCGGCGACATCGGCTTTGCAGAGAGCTACATCGCCGGCGACTGGAGCACGCCGCACTTGACAGAACTGCTGCGCGTCCTCGTCATCAACCGGAAAGAAGTCGAAGACATCATCTACGGCACGTGGCTGGGTCGGCTGGTCTATCGCTGCAAGCATCTGCTGAACCGCAACACCAAGGCCAATAGCCAGAAAAACATCCACGCGCACTACGACCTCGGCAACGCGTTTTACGAACTCTGGCTCGATGGCACGATGAACTACTCGTCGGCTATTTTCGAAACACATGACACGCCGTTGTCAGAAGCACAGAGCGCCAAAGTGCGTCGCGCCTTGAAGATGGTGAAAGTGCAAGCTGGCGACCGCGTGCTGGAGATTGGTTGCGGCTGGGGTGCGTTGGCCGAGATGGCGACCACCGAATTTGGCGCCTCCATCGTTGGCGTGACCCTCAGCACCGAGCAACTGCAATGGGCCCAAGAACGCATGGCGCGAGCCGGTGTCGTCACGCACGACCTGCGCCTGCAGGACTACCGCGACATTGGCGTCACCCAAGAAACAGACAGCAGCTTCGACGCGATTTGCTCGATCGAGATGATCGAAGCTGTCGGCCGCGAATACTGGCCGACGTACTTCGCCACAGTGGCCCGACTGTTGAAGCCAGGCGGTCACGCCTGTATTCAGAGCATCGTCATTGCTGACGAACTCTACGAGCGCTACATCGGCTCGACCGACTTCATTCAGCAATATATTTT
>CANCLK010000066.1 GCA_947378785.1 Comamonadaceae bacterium | reverse complement strand
GCCAGCTGGAAACCCGGCGACACGCTGCTGCTCAACGGCAAGATGCTGACCGGCCGCGATGCCGCGCACAAACGCATCAAAGACATGCTGGCCAAAGGCGAAAAGCTGCCGGTTGACTTCACCAACCGCGTGATTTATTACGTCGGCCCCGTCGACCCGGTGGGCGACGAAGCCGTCGGCCCAGCCGGCCCAACGACCTCCACACGCATGGACAGTTTCACCGACATGATGCTTGGCGAAACCGGCCTGATCGCGATGATCGGCAAAGCTGAGCGCGGCCCAGACGCCATCAGGTCGATCAAGCAACACCAAAGCGCTTACCTGATGGCCGTGGGCGGCGCGGCCTATCTGGTCAGCAAGGCCATCAAGACCGCCAAGGTGGTGGGCTTTGCAGACCTCGGCATGGAAGCGATTTACGAGTTTGATGTTGTTGACATGCCGGTCACGGTCGCGGTCGATGCAGGCGGCACCAGCGCCCACATCACCGGCCCGGCGGAATGGCAACAGAAAATTGCATCGGGCCAGTACAAAACCATCCCGATCGCATCGGCTTGAAGCTCGCGCGGCACTAGCATGACGGGTCTGGTCGGTGTTTTTGACAGTGGCATCGGCGGCCTGAGCATCTTGCAGGCGCTGCGTGACGAGTTGCCGCAGAGTCGTTTCATTTACATCGCCGACAGTGGCCACGCCCCTTATGGCGAGCGCAGTGACGCCTATGTGACGTCCCGGTCGCGGGCCATCCTGGCGGAGCTGCTGAGCCGTCAGGTGCAAGCATTGGTGATCGCTTGCAACACGGCTACGGCGGTGGCCATTGAGCAGCTCCGCAGAGACTTCCCAGACCTGCCGATCATTGGTGTCGAACCGGCGTTGAAGCCTGCGCTGGCACTCAGCCAGACCCGGCGCATCGGCGTCATGGCCACCCGCAGCACGTTGGCCAGCGCCAAGTTCCAGACGCTGCTGGCATCGCTGGCCGGTCAAGCCGAGTTTGTCGTGCAGGCCTGCGACGGGCTGGCGGATGCGATCGAGCGCAGCGCCGGCAACGACGACACCTCAGACATCAAAGCGATGTGCGCCAAGTACACCCAAGCCATGGGTTCATTCGGAAACAACAGCGGACAGATCGACACACTGGTGCTCGGCTGCACGCACTACCCATTTGCCACGGAGCACCTGCGCGAACTGCTGGGGACTCAGGTCCAGCTCGTCAGCAATGGACCAGCGGTGGCACGGCAGACACGAATCAGACTGCTTGAACATGCTTTGCCCGCAACCGAGCAACCCGAGCCGACTGAAACTACAGCTCGACTGATATTGCTCAGCACCGGTGAGCCACAGGTCTTGCAGTCTGCCGCCCAACGATGGTTACCGCTGATGCCAGCAGAGCCGATCTCTACCGCCAGCAAGCTGAACGTTTAGGCAAGCGCTGTCAGGTCAAGCCCGTCAATCCGGGCTCATTCAGGGCGTTGTTGCCGCCGTTGCCTGTGACGCTTCGCTCCATCCGCCGCCCAGCGTCTTGTACAAGGTCACCTGATTTTGCAACTGGAGCAACCGTGTTTGCACGACGGCTTGCTGCGCAGCAAACAGCGCACGCTGCGCATCCAGCAAGTCCAGCTGACTGGCAACGCCGTTTTGATAACGCAAGTCCGACAGTTTGAAACGAGCCGCTTCAGCCGTGCTTTGCGCTTGCTGAGCTTTCAACTGCACACCCAAAGTGGCGCGGCCCGCCAACGCGTCTGCGACTTCACGGAAAGCCGTTTGAATGACTTTTTCATACAGCGCTACCGCGATGTCGCGCGTCGCTTTGCTCACGTCCAAACCGGCCTGATTGCGGCCAGCATCGAACAAGGGCATAAACAGCTGCGGCGCGAGCGTCCAGCCATACGTACCGCTGTCAAACAAACCAGACAAGTTATTACTGGCGCTGCCTGCCGAAGCGGTCAATGAGATTCTCGGAAAAAATGCGGCTCTGGCTGCGCCAATATTCGCATTGGCCGCCATCAACTGTTGCTCTGCTTGGCGAATGTCTGGCCGCAAAGCGAGTAGATCTGACGGCAGACCCGCTGGTACATCAGCCATCACCGGCCTGTCGGCCAAGCCCTGCCCGGCAGGCAAAACAACCGCCAGATCAGCACTGAGAGCTTGACCCAACAACAGGCTCAATGCGTTCTCGTCAAGCGCACGCTGCCGTTGCAACTGCGCCAAGCTGACGCGGGCCGCTTCGACCAATGACTCTGACTGGCGCAGGTCTAACTCGGAACTAACGCCATTGTCAAAACGCAGCTGGCTGAGCTTGAGCGAGACCTCACGGCTGTCCAGCGTCTGCTGCGTGATGGCCAACGACTCTTGGTCAGCGAGCAGGCTCAAGTAGGCATTGGCGACAGCAGCGATCAGGGTGATCTGCGTGGTCTTGCGCCCCTCCTCCGTGGCCAAGTACTGTGACAGTGCCGCATCTTTGAGGCTGGCGACACGGCCAAAGAAGTCGAGTTCATACGACGTCATCGCCAAACCAGCGGTGTAAGCACTGGTGATAGTGCCATTGCCATTGGTGTTGGGTTGACGCAAGCCGGTGGCCGCTGCACCGATAGTCGGAAACTGATTCGCGCGGCTGATCTGAAACTGAGCGCGGGTCTGTTCGATGTTCAATACCGCGATACGCAGGTCGCGATTGTTGGTCAACGACACGTCTATCAATTTCCTCAGCTGTGGATCGCTGAAAAAAGTCTGCCATTCAAGCGCCGAAGCCGCTTGTCCGGCTGGCGTGGGGCCGGCTGTCGCCAACCCCAAGGCTGGCCAGTCTCCCGCAATGGGGGCCACCGGGCGCTCGTATTTCGGCGCAAACGAACAGCCTGCCAGCACCATCGCGGCGGCCAACACCGTCAGCCGTTGAATCATCATCGTGGTCATACTTGATCTCCTGCGGAAGCACCGGCGGGCAAGTCTTTTGGCATCTCATGGGCATGCATGCGGCGTTGCCGCTCACTGCCCTTGAAATAGCCGCGCACGATGACGAAGAACACCGGAACAAAAAACACCGCCAGAACTGTGCCAGACACGATCCCGCCCAGCACACCGGTGCCGATAGCCCGTTGACTGGCCGAGCCCGCGCCGCTGGCCAGAGCCAGTGGCAAAACGCCCAGACCAAAGGCCATCGAGGTCATGATGATGGGCCTGAAACGCAACCGTACGGCCTCCAAAGCAGACTCGACCACGCTCTTGCCTTGCGCCTGCAAGTCCTTGGCGAACTCGATGATCAAAATGGCATTTTTAGCCGACAGGCCGATGATGGTGATTAATCCGACTTGGAAGTAAACGTCATTGGCATAGCCCCTGAACAACGTCGACAGCAACACGCCCAGCACGCCCAGTGGCACCACCAAAATGACAGCCAGAGGAATCGACCAACTTTCATACAAAGCGGCCAAGCAGAGGAAAACAGCCAGAATCGCAAAGCCGTAAAGAATCATCGCCTGAGCGCCCGCCAATTTCTCTTCGCGGGACTGACCCGTCCACTCGTAGGCGAAGCCCTGCGGCAACTCCTTGGCCAACTTTTCCATTTCGGCCAGCGCCGCACCGGTGCTGTAGCCGGCAGCCGGTGCACCAGAAATCTTCATCGCCGGATAACCGTTGTAACGCACGGTCTGTTCTTCACCCTTGACCCAGCGCGTGCTGGCAAAAGCAGAGAAAGGCACTTGTTTGCCCAGACTATTGGTCGCATGCAACTGCATCAGATCGGCCGGCTGCATACGCGTTGGCGCATCGGCCTGCACAATCACGCGCTGCAAGCGGCCACGGTTGGTGAAGTCATTGATATAACTAGAACCCAATGCGGTCGTCAGCGTGGCATTGATGGCGTCAAACGGTACGCCTATTGCGTTCGCCTTGTCACGGTCAATGTCGATCTGCAGCTGTGGTGCATCTTCCAAACCCTCCGGGCGAACCTGGGTCAAGATCTTGCTTTGACTCGCCAGCCCAAGCAACTTGTCGCGGGCACCAATCAATGCTTCACGGCCAGAACCACCGCGGTCTTGCAAACGGAATGTGAAACCCGATGCATTGCCCAACTCAGGAATCGGTGGCGGACTGAGCGCAAAGATGAACGCATCGCGAATTCCAGACAGCGCCCCAGTGGCACGCTCGACCAATGCCTGCGCGGACTGGTTGTCACCGCCCCGCAGGCTCCAGTCTTTCAGCGTCACAAAAGCCAACCCAGCATTTTGGCCCCGGCCCCCGAAACTGAAGCCCAAAATTCCGACGATGCTTTCGACTTCAGGCTGCTTGAGCATGTAGCTTTCAACCTGTTCAACTACAGCGCGGGTTCGCTCCTGCGTGGCTCCGGCTGGCAACTGAATATTGACCAGCATCGTGCCTTGGTCTTCAGCCGGTAGAAAGGACGTCGGCAAGCGCGTATAGACCAGCACGACCACACCAATGATGGCGGCATAAATCACCAAGTAGCGGGCAGCGCGACGCAACATGCGGGTGATCGCGCTTTCATAGGCTTTGGTGGTGCGCGCAAAACCCCGGTTGAACCAGCCAAAGAAACCCTTTTTCTCGACATGGTGCCCGGCGTCCACCGGCTTCAACAAGGTGGCGCAAAGTGCAGGCGTCAGCGACAGCGCCAAGAAAGCGGAAAAGCCAATCGAGGCGACCATCACGGCCGAAAACTGACGGTAAATATTACCGGTCGAACCGGCAAAAAAGGCCAGCGGCACGAACACTGAAATCAACACCACCGTCACGCCAATGATGGCGCCAGAAATCTGGCCCATGGCTTTGCGGGTGGCCTCACGCGGCGGCAGCCCTTCCTCGCTCATGATGCGTTCGACGTTCTCAACAACGACGATCGCATCATCCACGACGATGCCGATCACCAGCACCATGCCAAACATCGTCAACACATTGATCGAAAAGCCCAGTGCCAGCAAGGTGCCGAAGGTCCCCAACAACGCGATCGGCACGACCAGTGTCGGGATGACGGTGTAGCGCCAATTTTGTAGAAACAGGAACATCACCAAGAACACGAGCGCCACGGCTTCGAGCAGCGTTTCAACAACTTGCGAGATTGAGATCCTGATGAAGCGTGAGCTGTCGTAGGGGATTTCCCACTTCACACCTTGCGGGAAAAATGGCGCCAACTCGCCCATGCGCTTGCGCACCGCATCGGCCGTTGCCAAGGCATTGCCGGTAGGAGAGAGCTGCACGCCGATACCTGTGGAGGGTCTGCCGTTCAGTCGGGCTGATGTCGCATAGCTTTGCGCGTCCAGTTCAATCCGGGCGACGTCCTTCAAACGAACGGTCGACCCGTCCGAATTAGCGCGTAGAACGATGTTGCCGAACTCCGTAACCGACTTCAGCTGGCCGTCAACGACCACCGTTGCAGCAATCTCTTGCCCATCGATGTTGGGGAGCGCGCCAATAGAGCCGGCCAAGACTTGGGCGTTTTGCGCGCGAATAGACGCATTGACGTCGGTCATTGACAAATTCAAACCCACCAGCTTGGAAGGGTTGACCCAGATTCGCATCGCTTGCTCTGTACCGAACAACTGCGCCTGCCCCACACCAGGGATACGCTGAATTTCAGGCAACACTGAGCGCGAGGCATAGTCGCCCAGACGAACTGGCGTCATCGCCGGGTCGTCAGAGGACAAGATCGTGAAGAGCAAGAAATTCGAACGTGATTTGTCGACCTTCACGCCCTGTTGCGTCACAGCGGCCGGCAAACGCGGTGTGGCGCGAGACAAGCGGTTTTGCACATCGACCTGTGCCAGATCGGCATTCGTGCCCGTTGCAAAACTCAGCGTGATCTGGCCCGTACCATCAGCCTGGGTCACCGATTCCATGTAAATCAGACCGGGCGATCCGTTCATTTCCTGCTCAATGACGCCGATCACACTTTCTTCCAGCGTGCGCGCCGAGGCGCCCGGGTAGGTGGCGGAAATCACAATCGCCGGCGGTGCTACCGGCGGGTACTGCGCAATCGGCAACTGCGTGATAGCCACGCCGCCCAGCACGAGGATGAAGATCGCGATGACCCACGCAAAAATAGGTCTGTCGATAAAAAACTTGGCCATGAACCGCGCTCCTTATTTCTTGGCCGCGGGGGCGGGGGCGGGTGCTGAAGCAGCATTAGCCGGCGCTGGAGTCGCCGCATCAACGTTGTCAGTCCATGGCACCGGTTTGACTGGGGCGGGGCCGCGCAGTTTCTGGAAGCCATCGACCATCACCTGCTCACCGGCTTGCAGACCGTCCAAAATCACCCACCGATTACCTTGGGATTCACCCACTTTGATCTTGCGCGGTGCGACCTTGCCATCCCTAGCGACGACCATGACGGTGTCGCCCTGAGTCGAGCGAGTCACCGCTTGTTGTGGCAGCAACATCGCGTTGCTGGCCTGAGCCTGCTCAAGGCGCACCCGCACATACAAACCGGGCAACAACAAGCCTTTAGGGTTAGGAACTTCAGCACGTAGCGTGATCTGACCGGTGGCCTGATCAACTGACAAGTCAGAAAACAACAAACGCCCGGCTTGGCTGTAAACGCTGCCGTCTTCCAGCACCAGACGGACCTTGACCGCTTCATCGCCGCTGGCCCGCTTGAGCTGACCAGCTTCAAGTGCCTTGCGCAGCTTCATCACTTCCGCCGCAGATTGTGTGAAGTTGATGTACATGGGATTGATCTGTTGAATCACCGCCAGTTGCGTGAAGTCACCCTGCCCAACCAACGCGCCCTCGGTCACCAGAGCACGTCCAATGCGGCCTGAAATCGGCGCCGTGACGGCCGTGTAATCAAGCGTGATTTTGGCGGTTTGCACCGCCGCTTTGCCCACCGCCACATCGGCCTCGGCCTGCTTCTGCGCCGCCTCAGCATTGGCAAACTCTTGCTTGCTGACCGCATTGGCCTTGACCAGCGGTTGGTAGCGCTGGGCCAGCGAAGTCGCTTGCTCCAGATTGGCCTGCGCACGCGCCAAGGAGGCTTGCGCGCTGGCGTAGGCGGCAGCATAAGGGGCTGAATCAATGGTGAACAGGGCCTCACCGGCTGTCACATCGCTGCCCTCGCGGAACAGCCGCTTTTGCAAAATACCAGTGGCACGAGCCCGCACTTGCGCTACGCGGGAAGCTTCTAGCCGTCCAGGCAACTCTGTCATCAAGCGAACATCCCCGAGCGCCACAGTGACCACCCCAACTTGAGCCAACGGTGGCGGCGCAACAGCTGCATCCTTGTTACCCTGACCACAGCCAACCAGCAAGAAGGCCGTCAACACGCCTCCGACCCACAAGGGTCTGACAAAAGGAGCCACAGAAACATCAGACAAAAATGTGCTGGAGAAGGACATGCGATTCCTCAAATAAACAAAAGCGGGAGTGTTAAAAACGACGCAGGCACGAGGCATTTAAGCCTTGCGGAGGCAAAATTTTACAGAAAAGGCAGTTTACATTCCTTTGTGAATGTATATTGAAGGGCGCAGTAATAGCCCGAATATCAGGAAGTTCATAGTTGGTACGTCGTACAAAAGAAGATGCACTCGCCACCCGGCATCGCTTGCTGGATGCGGCCGAAATACTGTTTTTGGCCAAAGGCGTTTCACATACCTCGCTGCAGGACATCGCCCGACAGGCGGGGACGACTCGAGGCGCGGTGTACTGGCATTTCAAGGATAAAGCCGATCTGTTCAACGCCATGATGGACCGGGTCACGTTGCCTCTGGAAGCCTCGTTGGAATTCTTGGCGCACGATGAACCAGCGAAGCCCTTAACCCACATTTGCAGCGGCATTCGTCAGGCACTGCTGCGCATCGCCACAGACCCACAGACTCGCCGGGTCTTTGAAGTGGCCACCCTGAAGGTTGAATACATTGATGAGCTACAAGCGATTCATTCACGCCACCTGCGCATTCGAGACTCTTTTTTAGAAAAAATAGAACGCGGCCTGAGCGCAGCGGCTCGAACACAGCTGATTTCGCTGCACATAACGCCGACCATCGCCACCCAAGGTCTACATGCTCTGATCGATGGTTTGATTCAAAACTGGTTGCTCGACAACGCAGCATTCGATCTGGTCGAGGTTGGGGAACAGGTGATGACGGTTTATCTGACGGGTCTGGGCCTGAAACTCGAGGACTGAGTGCCCGTCAGTGAAGATGACGTGGCTTGCGACCGCCACCATGACCAGAGCCCCCAGAAGAGCCCCCCTGACCGCGCGGTGGTTTGCCAAGTTGCATTGAGTTAACCAGCGAATTGAAGCGATTTTCAAAAAGCTTGTCGACAGCGGCAACCACTTCACCCAGTTCGGAGGCGTCGAAGTGACGCTCCATCAGGCTGATCGTGTCTTGCACCAACAAATCACGCTGCACCTGCATGATGGCCGCCGGCGTTGGGCCAACAAAGTACATCGCAAAATCGTCGCGAGCATCGTCCGCATTGTCCATCTCTTCATCTTCGTCATCAAAGTCCGCGTCATAGAACGTGACCTCAATCGGGGCCCCACTTTCGGCCAGATCATTCAGGGCCATGCACATCTCGTCCAAAGCTTGACGGAAATCTTCATCGCCCGAAACCGTCCAGCACATTTGCAACAAATGCGCCTGAGCATCAAGGCGAATACCGGGCTCTTCTTCGTACGAACTGGCGGCACCATCTGCAAGGGACTTGGCCCCAGCATATTTCCACAGCGGCTTGAGCGCTTCTTGAAGCTGGTCAAAGCCGACGTCGGCCCGCAGCGGTACTTCGCCATGCACGTGAATTTCAAAGGGGGAGTTGTAACGAGGCATAAATCTGATCTTACCTATTTGTAGCCCCTTATTGCCGATCTCACGCAAGCTTGGACATTCAAATGCAAACGGCCGTGGCCGGGGTGGGTGATGCTTGAGGCAACCAATATGACAGCCCAAGCCGCGCTGAGCGCTCGCTGACATTGTCGAACAAAAAAAGACTTGAATTTCGCCGGCGTCACATCAGCGGCAACCCGCGAATGGCGAATACCTACAAAAATACGCCCAGATTTCCGACAACTGGCCCCCTCCACGGGAAGGAGAGTGAATTTCGCTGCTTTCACTAAGAAGCGGTTTACTCAGAAGGAACTTCATCATGAAATACGCACATTTATCGACTCTCGGTTCAGCCATGACCTTGGCGCTGGCAACCCTCTCTGCAGGCCACGCCTTGGCGGAAGACCCCGGTACACCGAAGACTCGCGCAGAAGTACGTCAGGAACTGGAGGACGCCAAGAAAATGGGCGAGATTCCGGCCAATGACGAAAGTGGCTTGCTACTGCGCGACTTGTACCCTTCGCGCTACCCGGCAAAAGCAAAAGACCCAAGCCCCACTCGTGAGCAAGTTCGCAAGGAGTTGGAGGAGGCTCAACGCACTGGCGAGATTCCGGCCAACGACGAAAGTGGCTTGCAATTACACGAGCTATACCCGTCGCGATATCCTCAGCCTGAAAGTGGACAGCGCCTCACGCGTGAGCAGGTTCGGCAAGAGTTGGAAAGGGCACGGAAAGCGGGTGAAATTCCGATGCCTCCGGGCGGTTAAGAAGTCGCTCACCCCATGCAAAAGTAGTTCCGCGAATATTTCATTCGGCTTTTGTCAATGGGGGAGTGAGGCACACCTTTTTTTGGGGCCAGTTTGAATGTGGTGCCCCGGACCAGACTTGAACTGGTAAGACCTTGCGATCGAGAGATTTTAAGTCTCTTGTGTTTACCGATTTCACCACCGGGGCTGCGGGGAATTATGCCTCTTTTGGGTCGCGAACTGACACCGACCCGGTGAACGATTTAACAATCGTCAACCCAAAGTGATTGACTCAATCCGCAGACGAAGCAAATCGGTGCAGGTTCGCCACAAACTCTGCAGGCTCATCGATCATCGGAAAGTGACCGCAGTTGTCCATCACGACAATCCGCGCATCGCCGATCTTGGCTTTCAACGGTTCAAGGCCATCACCCACCGGCCCATGCGACCCCAAAATGGCGAAGGTGGGCACCTGAAGCTGCGCTAGCGTGCCAAGGGTGTCGTACTCACGCACGGCCCACATGGCGTCCATCATGGTGTGCGAGCCCGCTTTGCTGCGGTCAATGTTCCATCGTTTGTGAAAGTCCGGCGTCACGTTCCTGATGCGTGAACTGACGGCCTCCAAAGTCTGCAGTGGCAACGCAAAATTACCCTCCACAGTGAACCAGCGCTTAGCCCAAGCAAAACCGGAACGTATGGGCGTTTCGATCAACACCAGAGAACGAATTCGGTCGGCATATCGCTTCCCAAGCGCTAAACAAACAACACCACCGATTGAACTTCCTGCGATGCAGGCGCGCTGGATGCCCAAAGCATCCATCCAAGCCACGACAGCATCGGCGTACATGTCATAAGTCCAATGGCAACTCAAAGGGTCGGAGTCGCCTTGCCCCGGCAAGTCCAAAGCCAGCACGCGGTGATGCTTGCCCAAGTCCTCCATCACGAACTGAAACTCAAAGAGTGAACAACCGTTGCTATGCAGAAGAATGAGGGGTTCGCCGGTTCCGACCTCAGCGTAATGAACCCGACCTTTGCTGGTATCAACAAAGGCCTCACGCCAGCGGGAGTCGGAAGATCCAATCATTTTTATCTTTCAGGTTCAGTGGTTGATGTTGCGTTCAAAGGGCGAATCTGCCAGCCATGGTGAACATTCGCTAGCGCTGGGGGGATCTTACTTTTTCCATCGATCAAAACCGGACTTAGATCAGATGAAATTCAAACATATTCCATATAATGAGACGATGCGCCAACCCTTGATTGTTAAAAGCGACAACCGCTCGACACCCTTGCGACATGACCGGTAAAACTGAAGGCACTCAAAGCATTGCAAGAGCTGCGCTGCTTTTAAGAACTCTTTCGACTTTCGAATCCATGGGGGCCTCGCTGATGCAAGTCAGCAAGCTGACAAATTTACCCAAGGCGACGGTTCATCGGATCTTGGCGGCCATGATGGAAGAGCGGTTGGTGGAAAGGCCGCCGGGAACCCGGCACTATCGTCTAGGACCAGACATATTTGCTTTTGGGGTGCCGATGCGGGATGCTGTCGACCTGAAGCAGCTGGCTCGTCCATCACTTGAGCGACTCGCCAGCGACACGGAAGGTACCGCCTATTTGGGTGTCCGTAGCGGCTACGACATGCTGTGCTTGGACAAAGTTGACACGTCCCCTCCGCAGCCCTCCTTGTTACTCGGGATACACGACCGCTGGCCACTGGGTATCGGCTCATTCAGCTTAGCACTCCTGTCATTTTTGACAGAGTCCGACATGAGCGAAGTCGTTGAATTCAACAAACGGCGTGTCAGCGAAGATGAAACGCTCACGTTCATGCATATTCAGAAGTCCATACAGAAGACGCGCCGAAACGGTTATGCCAAGCGGACGACCCGGTCATACCAAGGTTTAGCAGGCATCGCCGCACCGGTGTTTGACGATCGTCGCTACCCCATCGCATCGCTTTGCATCGTGGCAGAGGCGAGTCGGATGTCATCCGCCTACATGTCCAGCTTGGCGTCCAAATTAAAACGCGAAGCGACCCTGATCACGAAGCTGTACGAGGGCGTGAGGCTGCAGCAGCAACAGCAGGCTAGGTGGCAACTGGCCGTACGCGGTTCCGCTACCAGCCGGGTTCCGGAGTAGTCACGATAGCCTGCGACAAAGTATGCTCTGAAAAAATTCTGTATCGTGGAACACTTGACATGACAAACCAAGCGTCAATCTCTAAACTGGCGAATTGATTTGATCGTCCCGGAACTTGCCGGTACTTGGCTTGCCAACGAGCCAGCACTTTTTCGCCTTTACTTCAGGAGAGTTTTTATGCGGTCCAACACCCAGCGCAGCACATGGTCAAAGCTGACACGCGGCATTCTGCTGCGCGCAGTCATCACGGCCTCAACATTGATAAGCGCTGGATTGGTTCAGGCACAAAACTACCCTTCGCAACCGATCAAGCTCATCATCCCATTCGCACCTGGCGGCTCTAGCGACATTGTCGGACGGGCTTTTGGCCAGTACCTGGCGGAGGCAAGCAAACAAACGGTGATCGCCGAAAACAAGGCCGGCGCCAACGGCATCATCGGCACCCAGTTCGTCAAGTTAGCCCCTCCCGACGGCTACACGCTGGAAATCACCACCAACACCACCCATGCGGCCAATGTCAGCATGTACAAAAAACTACCTTACGACGCGCTCAAGGATTTTGAACATATCGGTATGTTTGGGACATCCGCATCGGTGGCCGTGGTCCCGAAAGATTCAAAAATCAAATCCATTGCTGATCTTGTCAGCTACACCAAGGCCAACCCGGGCAAGGTTTTTTACGGCTACTACAACTCGGCATCCCAAATGACGGCGGCCTTGTTCAGTGTGCGGACCGGTGCACCTATGACCGGCGTGCCCTACAAGGCCATCAGCAACGCGACGACAGACTTACTGGGCGGACAAATTCAGGTCATCTTCATGGAGTATCTGCCAGCACTGCCTCAGATCAAAGGCGGCAACGTCATCCCGCTGGGCGTCACAACAGCCAAGCGCTACAAGGCTTGGCCGAATGTGCCGACGATTGCGGAAAGCTATCCGGGTTACGAGATCGGTTTTCACCTGGGAATGGCTGCACCGGCCGGCACGCCACCAGCCATCGTCAATCGGCTGCACGGATGGATGTCGCAGGCCTTGACGGATCCGGCGTTCAAACAGCGACTTGAAGACCTCGGCATGGAAGCTGTGTCCATGAGCCGCGATGACTACTTGCATTACTCCGCTCGGGAAATCACACGCTGGGCAGAACATGTGAAAGCTGCTGGTGTAGAGCCGCAGAACTGAAGCGACACATCACGACCGCCAAATTCAAACTGATAGCAAAACTTCAATAGGACCCTCTTCCATGCGCCTCGGCTACTTCACCATGCCCCTTCACCCGCTTCACCGCAATGCAACGGAAACATTGCACGAAGACCGGGAGACCATCATCTTTGCTGACCAGCTCGGGTTTTATGACGCATTCGTCGGTGAGCACCTGACCGATCAGGCAGAAAATGTCACCAACAGCCTGCTGTTCCTGGCCACGTTGATCTTCAATACCAAGACCATCAAGCTAGGATCTGGGACGTCAAATCTTTCACACTCTCACCCCACGCTCTTGGCGGCCCAGGCAGCGATGTTTGACCATCTTGCCAAGGGACGATTCATTTTCGGAATCAGTCCAGGCGCCTTGGCATCAGACGCTGAAGCGCTGGGAATTTTGGACCAAGACCGGAATCGTCTTTTTGCAGAAGCTATCGACGTGATCTTGGCCATCTGGGAGCGCGAGCCACCCTACAACATTGACTTCCCGAACAACCGGTTCAAAGTCACCACAGCAACGACTGCCGCACCAGAAATTGGTCGTGGGGTCATGCTCAAGCCCTACCAACGCCCGTACCCCGAGATTGTTGGAACCGTTGTGGCACCGCATTCCAAAGGCGTGATTGCCATGGGACAGCGTGACTTTCACCCCATGTCAGCTAATTTTTTGCTGCCGCACTGGTTGCCAAGCCACTGGAACAACTACGCACAAGGCAAACAACTGGCCGGCAAAGTTGCGGACACCTCAGACTGGCGCATCGCACGGACCATCTTTGTCACCGACGATGACAGCCAAGTCGAGTCCTACGGACGCAAGGACTCAAACAGCCCGTACCGCTACTACTACAAACAAATGCTGACCAAGATGCGCATGTCGAATCGCCATGTCATCTTCAAAAAGCATGAAGGTGAAGACGACAGCTTGGTCACCTTGGATCGACTGATGGATGACTTGGTGATTGCCGGCACGGTGAACCAGGTGGTGGATCAAATCTTGGCCTTGCGCGAGCAGGCCGGAGACTTTGGCGAAATTGTGTACGCCGGCATGGATTTGGTCGATCCCAAAATCGGTCGTCGGTCCATGGAGTTGATGGCCCATGAAGTGATGCCACGGGTCAATGCCGCCATTCGCACTGGCCAAAAACAAACTGCAACCGTCGAGGTCTAAGGAAGAATATGACCTTCACCAGCGATGAATTCAGGCAGTTGATGCGACGGCACCCTGCGGCGGTGACGATCATTGCCACCGGGTCTGCCCCTCACAGGACGGGCCTGACGGCAACAGCGGTGATGTCGCTGTCCATGGACCCAAGCAGCATTGTCTGTGCGGTCAACCGCGCGTCATTCACCTACGCCAAGATAGTTGAAAACAAGTCGTTCTCAGTGAACACCTTGGCGCAGCAGCATGTGTCTTTGGCCAAAGTTTTTTCAGGCCAGACAACGCTGTCGGGTGAAGATCGTTTTGCCGACGAAGAATGGTGCATCCTCACCACTGGTGCGCCGGTGCTGAAGAGTGCGGTGATCAGTCTCGACTGCGAACTGCTGCAAACGATTGAGACGGGTTCTCACGCGCTGATCATTGGCCAGGTCGTCGCGGGTCGGCAGTCAACCGACGATCCGGCTCTGATCTATGTCGACGGCCAATGGACGGGTGTTGAGGCCAGTGCGTCGACCACTTGATCGACGGGTTCATTCAATACCACCAGGGATAGCGGCCGCAATGGTTCTCAGCTTCGCAGTTTCTGTTTGAATCTGCTGAACCATGGCCTCGGGTGTACTCGCCACCAGCACCATGCCCATATCGGCCAACTTTTTCCGAACAGCGGGCTCAGACATGGCAGTTTTGACCGCTGCATTGAGTTTTGACTGGATGTCGGACGGCAAGCCTTTAGGCCCAAACAGCCCCACCCAATAGGTCAGGTCGTAACCTGTCAGACCACCTTCACTGATCGTCGGCGTGTCAGGGTAGCGCGGGTCACGCATGGCGCTTGTCGTCCCCAGCAACCGCAGTCGACCGGCATCAACCAAGGGCTTGGCCTCGCCAGCAAAGATGACCTGACAAGCGCCCGCCAAGACATCTTGCATCCCGGGACCTGAGCCCTTGTAGGGGACGTGCATCATATCGATGCCGGCCATCGATTTAAAGACTTCACCCGCGAAATGCAAGCCACTGCCAGGTCCAGAACTAGCGTAGTTCAATTTGCCGGGATTGCTCTTGGCGTAGCTGATGAATTCCTTCACCGTGGTGGCCGGTACGGCAGGGTTCACCACCATCAACAGGCCATACGTTCCAATCAGAGAGATGGGTGTGAAATCTGTGATGGGGTCATAGGAAAGCGATTTTTCCGTGACAGCCATATAGGTGTGCGTGCCATTGGTGGTCAATAGCAGTTGATATCCATCCGGATTCATCTTGCTGACCGCGTCTGACCCGATACGTCCGCCACCACCGGGACGATTTTCAATGACGATAGGCTGCTTCAGCGTTCGCGAAAGTGCTTCGGCAATGATGCGCGAAGTTTGATCAGAAAAGCCCCCCGCAGCATAGGGGACGATGGCCTTGATAGGCTTGTTCGGGTACCCCTGTGCCATGACGGGAAGTGCAACGACCGTGAAAAGTGCGCAAACCAGCGAGCGCAAAAATGGATGAAAACTGGATCGTTTCTGGTCTTTTTGCATCACTGGGGGCTCCGGTTTGTTGGGTTACCTTTACCGCCTCAGTTTATCGAGCCTTCCAACTGTCAACAACCGTACTTATCCTTAGAAATGCATCAGGGATTAAGCCTGCATCAACTCCACCGCACTGAACAAAGCGCGCAGGGTGGCCGCTTCAATATTGCGGGTGATGAAGACCAGCCGCGAACCGGTGTCTTTGCTGGGCCAGCGGTCTAGCGGCAGGGGCGGATGAAAGACATGACCCACGCCTTGAACAACAACCGGGTTGCCATCGACATTCACAATCCCCTTGACCCGCAATAAATCCTTGCCTCGGAGAGAAATAACCAACTCCATGGCAGCCGAAAATGAGGCCCAAGTAAAGGGCTGCTCAAAACGCAAGGACAAGGTTTTGACCGCGGGATCATGCCGCGCTGGAAGCCGGTCGCCGAGGTAAGACTCACGCGGTTTATGGCTGTCGGCTTGCGGCTTGAGCTCGCCCAGAAAGTGCAAGGTGTCATCCCCCGCGCGTGCGCTGGTCAGACCGATGCCGATCAAATCGCTAGGGTGCAGGTCACCCATGCTGCAGCGCCGAATCTCTGCGCGCGGGTTGATGGTGCTGATGGCTGCCATCAAATCAGAAATGACCTCTTCGGAAGCCAAATCGCACTTGGTGATGAAGATACGATCCGCCAATGCGATCTGCTGTTCTGGCTCTGGATTGTCGGCCAATTGCATCAAGCCATTGGCAGCATCCACCAGCGTCACCACGCCATCAAGCCGGTAGTTTGCACCGAGCATGGTGTCGCTCGCCAAGGTCTGAATCACGGGGGCTGGATCAGCCAGCCCGGTGGTTTCAATCATGACCCGATCGAAGTCCGGAATTTGACCCGCGCGGCGCTCACCAAACAGCTCGCGCAAAGTTTCCTGAAGGTCCGTCCGCACCGAGCAGCACAAACAACCGTTGGCCAACAAACTGACATTTTCAGACGACATCTTGACGAGGTCGTTGTCGATACCAATCTCGCCAATCTCGTTGATGACCACGGCCACCCGATCCATGTCGGGGTGCCGGAGCAAGCGACTGATCAGAGTGGTCTTGCCGCTGCCCAAAAATCCGGTGATGAGAGTGACCGGAATTTTCCCGGCCAGCGGATCCCGCTTCATGTGCTGACCTTCGGTGT
>CANCLK010000065.1 GCA_947378785.1 Comamonadaceae bacterium | reverse complement strand
AGGTAGATGAAATGCGGGGAGGGCGGTGGCCTGTCTTTCTTGCCTTCTCTTCTCGCCCCTCATCAATGTCGCGCGACAGAGGTTTGGCTTGGGGATGGGGTCGATTTCTGGTACCCCAGTATGAGACCGTAGGCCCAAGCCAAACCTTTGCACTCAGCCGTACTACGCTGCAGGCATAAAAAAACCCGCCGGGAAGGGCGGGTTGATTTATGGGTGCCTGAGCACCAGAAACAGACTGAATTACTTCAGTTTGATTTCTTTGTATTCCACATGCTTGCGTGCTTTAGGATCAAATTTCATGATCAGCATTTTGTCAGGGGTGGTTTTCTTGTTTTTAGTGGTCGTGTAGAAATGACCCGTGCCGGCAGTTGATTCCAGCTTGATTTTTTCGCGTGCGCCTTTAGCCATGATGATTCTCCTTAGATTTCACCGCGGGCACGGAGGTCAACCAAGACCGCGTCGATGCCCAGCTTGTCCACAAGACGCAAACCAGCGCTGGTGACGCGCAAGCGTACCCAGCGGTTCTCAGTCTCGACCCAGAAGCGACGGTATTGCAGATTAGGCAAGAACCGACGTTTGGTTTTGTTGTTAGCGTGAGAAACATTGTTCCCCACCATCGGGCCTTTGCCCGTAACCTGACAGACGCGTGCCATGAGCACTCTCCGTATAAAAAAATGTAATTCGGATGCTGGCCCCATGGTCATCATGAGAGCTCAGCCAAGCTTTTGATTATAGCCTGAAATGTGAAGCCCGAGAAGCGCCCATCTTCAAGATGCTCGCTGGAGAGGCCGTTTCAGGCGTTTTTCAATCGTTTTGTTCAAGGAAACGTTGTGCGTCTAAAGCCGCCATGCACCCCGTGCCGGCACTGGTGATGGCTTGGCGGTAAACGTGGTCCTGCACGTCCCCAGCGGCAAAGATGCCTGGCACGCTGGTCATGGTGGCAAAGCCTTGCAGACCGCCACGCGTGATGATGTAGCCATCTTTCATGTCCAGTTGGCCCTCAAAAATATCTGTATTGGGATGGTGGCCAATCGCAATAAAGCAGCCTTGCAATGCTAGATCTTCGGTGCTGTTGTCTTCTGTGTTTTGCAAGCGAACGCCGTTGACGCCGGCGGCATCGCCAAGCACCTGTTGCAGTGTGCGATGGGTCTTCAGGACAATCTTGCCGGCAGCCACTTTCTCGTGCAGTTTGTCAATCAGAATGGCTTCTGCCTTGAACTTGTCGCGGCGATGCACTAGGTAGACTTTGCTGGCGATGTTCGACAAATACAGGGCCTCTTCAACAGCGGTGTTGCCGCCGCCGACAACGCAGACTTCCTGCTCGCGGTAGAAAAATCCATCGCAGGTGGCGCAGCCCGACACGCCGCGGCCCATAAAAGCAGTTTCTGATTCCAGGCCGAGGTACTTGGCTGATGCCCCAGTGGCTAGGATCAATGAATCGCAGGTGTAGGTACCACTGTCGCCGGTGAGGGTGAAGGGGCGCTGGCTGAAGTCGACTTTGTTGATGTGGTCAAAAAGGATCTCAGTCTTGAAGCGTTCGGCGTGCTCTAAAAAGCGTTGCATCAATTCAGGGCCTTGAACGCCCAACGGGTCGGCAGGCCAGTTGTCGACATCCGTGGTGGTCATGAGCTGACCACCTTGGGCAATGCCAGTGACGAGCACTGGATGAAGGTTGGCTCGTGCGGCGTACACCGCTGCGGTGTAGCCGGCAGGGCCGGAGCCGAGAATAAGGACCTTGGAGTGTTTCGTCATGAAAAATCTGTTCGAGGCAAATAAAGAATTGATTGTAAGAACTCGCCCAAAGCGTTGCTTTGAGCGGGTTTAAGGCATGCCAGACCCCGGGGGTCTACCTATTTGAGCGTCCGCCAACGGGCACATCCAACTGCGGTAAGCTCTCGGGTGATCCATGACTTACTCACTAGACACCCTGAATTCGCGCAACGCCGTTCCGCCCACTGAGGCGGCTGGCGTTGGCCGCTTCGCCCAAGAATTGGGCTTGGCCTTGGGCCTGTTGGCCCTTGTCTTTTGGTTCGCCGCTTTACTGAGCTACACCTTGAATGATGTCGCGTGGTCTACGACCGGTGCGGCTGGCACCAACGCGGTGACCGTAGTCGCGCACAACTGGGGTGGCCGCTTCGGTGCTTGGTTGGCCGACGGCAGTTATTTTTTACTGGGTTTTTCTGTTTGGTGGACGCTGGCCGTCGGTGTGCGCGCTTGGCTGGTGTCTCTGGCACGCTGGTTGCGCGGCGAGCCTTTGTCTGATATCGGCGCTTCGGCGTCGGATCGCGTCAAGTTCTGGGCCTGCTTTTCCTTGTTGTTGCTGGCCAGTTGCGCACTGGAGTGGTCGCGCCTGTATCGTTTTGAGTCGGTCTTGCCTGATCATGCCGGGGGTGTGTTGGGTTATTTTGCGGGTCCAGCCAGCGTCAAGTACCTTGGTTTCACCGGTTCCGGTTTGGTCTGGATTGCGCTGGGCGTCATCAGTGTGTCAGTGGTGTTCCGCTTTTCTTGGGCTAACACAGCCCAACGCATCGGTGCCTGGATTGATGAATTTATCGATTCACGCCGTGAAAAGCGAGAGCTCGCTGAAGACTTGGCGGTTGGCCGTGCTGCCGTACGTGAACGCGAAGAAGTCTTGCATGAAGAGCGCGTTGAGATCGAGGAACATCACCCGGTGGCGGTGTTGATCGAGCCCATCTTTGTCGATATTCCGAAGAGCGAGCGCGTGGCCAAAGAACGACAAAAGCCGCTCTTCACGGAAATGCCTGATTCCAAACTGCCGCAGGTCGACTTGCTGGACGGGGCGCTGTTGCGGCAGGAAAGCGTTGCGCAAGAAACGCTGGAAATGACATCGCGACTGATTGAGAAAAAGCTCAAGGACTTTGGCGTTGAGGTGCGCGTGGTGGCGGCTGCGCCAGGCCCGGTGATCACTCGTTATGAAATCGAGCCGGCCACCGGCGTCAAAGGTTCACAGGTGGTGAACCTCGCGAAAGATTTGGCGCGTGCACTGAGTCTGGTTTCTATCCGCGTCATTGAGACGATTCCGGGTAAAAACTTCATGGCCTTGGAACTGCCGAACGCAAAGCGACAGTCGATCAAGTTGAGTGAAATCCTTGGCTCCCAAATCTACAACGAAGCCAAGTCTCTTTTAACGATTGGTCTGGGCAAAGACATTGGCGGCAACGCCGTGGTGGCCGACTTGGCGAAAATGCCGCACTGCTTGGTTGCCGGCACCACGGGCTCCGGCAAGTCGGTGGGTATCAATGCGATGATTTTGAGCCTCTTGTACAAGGCCGATGCGCGCGATGTTCGCTTGCTGTTGATCGATCCGAAGATGCTTGAGATGAGCGTTTACGAAGGCATTCCGCACCTGCTGGCACCCGTCGTCACCGACATGCGCCAAGCGGCCCACGGCCTGAACTGGTGCGTGGCTGAAATGGAGCGTCGATACAAATTGATGAGCAAGCTCGGCGTTCGTAATCTGGCCGGCTACAACACCAAGATAGACGAAGCCGCCGAACGCGAGGAGTTTATTTACAACCCCTTCAGCTTAACGCCGGATCAACCCGAACCCCTTGGGCGATTGCCATTCATCGTGGTTGTCATTGATGAGCTGGCCGACTTGATGATGGTGGTCGGCAAAAAAATCGAGGAGCTGATCGCTCGGCTGGCGCAAAAGGCGCGTGCTGCTGGCATTCACCTGGTACTGGCGACACAGCGCCCGAGCGTGGACGTGATCACCGGTCTGATCAAGGCCAACATTCCGACACGCTTGAGCTTTCAGGTCTCCAGCAAAATTGACAGCCGAACCATCCTTGACCAGATGGGTGCCGAAGCCTTGCTGGGCATGGGCGACATGCTTTACATGCCAAGCGGCACGGGTTTCCCCATCCGCGTGCACGGCGCTTTTGTCAGCGACGAGGAAGTGCACCGCGTGGTGGCCTATCTCAAGCAGCAGGGCGAACCCAATTACATCGAGGGTGTGCTTGAAGGCGGAACGGTTGACGGCGAAGGCGATGCGCAGGGGGATGGCGAGGCTGCAGGGGAGAGAGATCCGATGTACGACCAAGCGGTGGAGATTGTGCTGAAGAACCGCAAGGCATCGATTTCCCTGGTCCAGCGCCACCTGAAAATTGGCTATAACCGCGCCGCACGCATGCTCGAAGAAATGGAAAAATCAGGTTTGGTTAGCACCATGTCTGGCAGCGGTCAGCGTGAAATTTTGGTGCCGGCGCGAACCGAATAAAACCATGCTCCGCCAGACACTTTCTTTTTATATATCTAAGCGCATGTCTGAGTGGCGCGCGTTGGCCACAGGCATTTTGTTGATGGCCGTGACGTTGATTGTTTCAGCGCAGCCCGTGACGAACAGTGGCATGGACCGGTTGGAAAAATTCGTCACTGAAACCCGCAGTGGGCGTGCTGATTTCGTTCAAACGGTGACGTCACCTGCACGCGCCGGAGAGGCCCCTAGAGTCAAGAAGTCAAATGGCACTTTTGAGTTTTTGCGACCCAATCGCTTCCGATTTTTTTATCAAAAACCGTTTGAACAAACCATCGTCGCCGATGGCGAAACGCTGTGGCTCCATGATGTCGATCTGAATCAAGTCACGGCGCGTAAGCTTGCGCAGGTACTCAACGGTACACCGGCCGCAGTGATTGCGGCGGCCGCCAATCTGAAAGGCCTGCAAGCAGACTTTACGCTCAGCGCCTTGCCTGAAAAAGCCGGCTTGCAGTGGGTCATGGCCACCCCCAAAACGCGCGATGGGCAGGTGCAAAGTATCAGTGTGGGTTTTCGCACGACGGCCCAAGGCAGTGATCTTGCGTCGCTGGAAATTCTCGACAGTTTTGGCCAGCGCTCCGTGATGACTTTTTCACGTTTTGAAGCCAATCCGATGTTGAGTGCCAGCCATTTTCAGTTCAAGCCTCCCGCTGGCGCCGACGTGTTACGGCAATAAACAGCGACATGGTCGACCTGTTTGACAAGGCTCCTGTAGCGCCGCTGGCGGAGGCCTTGCGCCCCAAAAATCTAGACGAGGTGGTGGGTCAATCGCACCTGATTGGTCCAGGTAAGCCGTTGCGCTTGGCGTTTGAATCCGGCAAGCCTCATTCGATGATTTTGTGGGGCCCCCCAGGCGTTGGCAAAACCACGCTGGCCCGTCTCACTGCCAGTGCCTTCGGCTACGAGTTCATCGCGCTGTCTGCGGTGTTCTCGGGCGTCAAAGACATTCGGGCTTCCATGGAGCAAGCCCAGCAAAATCTCGCGCTCGGCCGCAAGACGATTTTGTTCGTCGATGAAATTCACCGCTTCAACAAGAGCCAGCAAGATGGTCTGCTGCCCTTTGTGGAGTCCGGCTTGGTGGTGTTCATTGGCGCGACCACTGAAAACCCGTCTTTCGAAGTCAACTCTGCCTTGCTCTCGCGTGCGCAGGTGTACGTGCTGCAAGTGCTCAGTGACGACGAATTGCAGTCGCTCGTGCGCCGTGCCCAAGCCAGTGAACTGCCCAACCTTGAGCTTGACGACACTGCCGTGAACACGCTGGTGGGTTACGCCGATGGAGACGCACGCCGTTTGCTGAATCTGCTGGAGCAGTCGGCTGGTGCGGCGGCTGTGGCGGGTGTGACACGGATCGATGCCGAATTTTTACAGAACGCACTGACCTTGAATGCGCGCCGGTTCGACAAAGGCGGCGACAACTTTTACGACCAAATTTCGGCGCTGCACAAATCGGTTCGCGGCTCACATCCGGATGCCGCTTTGTACTGGCTGTGCCGCATGCTTGATGGTGGCGCAGACGCGCGCTATTTGTCGCGCCGGGTGGTGCGGATGGCTTGGGAAGACATTGGCTTGGCCGATCCGCGCGCCATGCAGATTGCCAATGATGCGGCGGCGACCTTTGAGCGGCTGGGCTCCCCCGAAGGCGATCTCGCCATCGCCCAAGCCGTGATTTATTTGGCCATGGCCCCCAAAAGCAATGCGGGCTATATGGCCTACAACCAAGCCAAGGCGTTCATCAAGTCTGACCGTTCGCGTGAAGTGCCTAACCACCTGCGCAACGCCCCCACCAAGTTGATGAAAGAGCTTGGGCATGGGCGGCAATACCGCTATGCCCACGACGAGCCGGAAGCCTATGCCGCTGGCGAAAGTTATTTGCCTGACGGTATGCCCGAGCCGGACTGGTATCAGCCGGTAGCGCGTGGCCTAGAGACAAAAATCGCCGATAAGTTGGCACACTTGCGAGCGCTGGACGCTGCCGCCAAATTGCCAACCAAGCCGTCGGCAGCCTGAACATATCGGAACAACGCGATGGACATTTTTCTTCAGCAGATCATCAACGGTCTGGTGTTGGGCAGCATGTATGCCTTGATCGCCTTGGGCTACACCATGGTTTACGGCATCATCAATTTGATCAATTTTGCGCATGGCGAGGTGCTGATGGTCGGCGCGCTCACCAGTTGGACCATCATCGTCTGGATGCAAGAAGCCATGCCCGGCACGCCGGGTTGGCTGATCTTGCTGATCTCGCTGCTGATCGCGTTCATCGTCTGCGGTACGCTGAACTTCGCCATCGAAAAAATCGCTTACCGGCCCCTGCGCAATTCGCCCAAGCTGGCGCCGCTCATCACGGCCATCGGCATGTCTATCTTGCTGCAGACGCTGGCCATGATGATCTGGAAGCCCAACTACAAGTCGTTCCCGACGCTGCTGCCTGCCGAACCCTTGCAGGTGGGCGGCGCGGTCATCACCGTCACCCAAATTTTCATTCTGGGTGCGACAGCCGTGTCGCTCTCGATTCTGATGTACGTTGTCAACTACACGCGGCTCGGCCGCGCCATGCGGGCCACGGCCGAGAATCCTCGTGTGGCCGGGCTCATGGGTGTGCGCCCTGACACCGTCATTTCGGCGACCTTCGTCATCGGCGCGATCCTCGCGGCATTGGCCGGCGTGATGTACGCCTCCAACTACGGCACAGCACAGCACACCATGGGTTTTTTACCCGGCCTGAAAGCGTTCACGGCGGCTGTCTTCGGCGGCATCGGAAACCTTGGCGGTGCGGTGTTGGGCGGCATCTTGCTGGGGCTGATCGAATCGATTGGCGCGGGCTACATCGGCCCACTCACGGGTGGTGTGTTGGGCAGCCAGTACTCCGACATTTTTGCCTTCATCGTGTTGATTTTTGTACTCACTCTCAGGCCGCAAGGCCTGCTCGGTGAGCGGGTGGCGGATCGAGCCTGAGTCACTTTGCGTCACAGCCCAAGCATCCCATGAAAAAACACAGACTACTTTCTTTTCTACTTGCCGCACTGGCCATGCTGGTGTTGCCGCTGCTGTTGCAGCAGGGCGGCAATGCTTGGGTGCGCATCGTGGACATGGCGCTGCTCTATGTGCTGCTGGCCTTGGGCCTGAACATTGTGGTGGGCTATGCGGGCCTGCTGGATCTTGGCTACGTCGCGTTTTTCGCGGTCGGCGCTTATCTCTTTGCGTTGCTGGGTTCGCCGCATCTGGCGGAAGCTTTCCCAGCCATAGCGGTCGCTTTTCCGGACGGCTTGCATCTGCCTCTTTGGTTGGTGATTCCACTGGCGGCTGCACTGGCCGGTTTGTTTGGCGTGATGCTGGGCGCACCGACACTGAAACTGCGTGGTGACTACCTGGCCATTGTGACCCTAGGCTTCGGCGAGATCATCCGCGTGTTCCTCAATAATTTGGACCGACCGGTCAATTTGACCAACGGACCCAAAGGGATCAGCCAGATAGATGGCATCACTCTCTTCGGCGTCAAGTTGAGTCGGCCTTTGGAGATTTTTGGTTTTGAAGTCACCTCGGTCTCGTTGCACTACTACCTGTTTTTGGCGCTGGTGATTGTCTCGGTGGTGATCTGTCACCGCATGGAAAATTCCCGCATCGGCCGCGCCTGGATGGCCGTGCGGGAAGACGAAATTGCCGCCAAGGCGATGGGCCTCAACACGCGCAACCTCAAGCTGTTGGCTTTCGGCATGGGCGCGACTTTTGGTGGTGTCTCGGGTGCCATGTTTGCGGCGTTTCAAGGTTTTGTGTCGCCGGAATCCTTCAGCCTGATGGAGTCGGTGATGATCGTCGCCATGGTGGTTTTGGGCGGTATCGGCCATTTGCCCGGTGTCATTTTGGGCGCTTTGTTGCTGGCTGCGTTGCCTGAAGTGCTTCGTCATGTGGCGGGTCCACTGCAGGCCATGACGGGTGGCCGAATAGACGCCGCTATTTTGCGGCAGTTGCTAATTGCGCTGGCCATGATCGGCATCATGTTGATGCGGCCACGTGGCCTGTGGCCATCGCCTGAGCGCGGCAAGTCCCTCAGCAAACCTGCCGCTGAAGGACGATAGATATGCGTGAGACCATTCTCAAAGTTACCGGTGTGTCCAAGCGCTTTGGCGGCTTGCAGGCGCTGTCGGATGTCGGCATCCACATCGAACGCGGGCAGGTGTACGGGCTGATTGGTCCGAATGGTGCTGGCAAGACCACTTTTTTCAATGTGCTGACGGGCTTGTACACACCGGACAGCGGCACGTTTGAGCTGGCCGGCAAGCCCTACAAACCCAGCGCAGTGCATGAAGTCGCGAAGGCAGGCATCGCCCGAACGTTCCAGAACATTCGTTTGTTTTCAGAGATGACGGCGCTCGAAAATGTCATGGTAGGCCGCCACATTCGAACTCATTCAGGCCTAATTGGTGCGATTTTTCAAACGCCCGGTTTCAAGGCTGAAGAAAAAGAAATTGCCAAACGCTCACATGAGTTGCTGGTGTACGTTGGCATTGGTCAATACGCTGACTTCAAGGCGCGCACGCTGAGCTATGGCGACCAGCGCCGACTGGAGATCGCACGCGCCTTGGCTACCGATCCGCAGCTGATTGCCTTGGACGAACCGGCTGCGGGCATGAACGCGACTGAAAAAGTGCAGCTGCGTGAACTCATCGACCGGATCCGCAAAGACGACCGCACCATCTTATTGATCGAACACGACGTTAAGTTGGTGATGGGTTTGTGCGACCGCGTGACGGTGCTCGACTACGGTCAACAGATCGCCGAGGGCGTACCGGCTGATGTGCAAAAAAACGAAAAAGTCATCACCGCCTATCTTGGCACCGGCCACTGAAGGGGCGCAAAAGATGGCTCAAAACATGGCAATCAATACGGCACACAAGGCTGGCAAAAAACTCCTCAAAGTGACGGGTTTGAAGGTCGCTTACGGCGGCATCCAAGCTGTCAAGGGCGTCGACTTTGAAGTCAACGAAGGCGAGCTGGTGACCTTGATTGGCTCCAACGGTGCTGGCAAAACAACCATCATGAAGGCCATCACGGGCATGCTGCCGGTGGCCGATGGTGATATTGAATATGTGGCCAAAAGCATCAAGGGCAAAGGCTCGTGGGATCTGGTGCGGGATGGCTTGGCGATGGTGCCAGAAGGCCGTGGTGTTTTTGCGCGCATGAGCATCTTGGAAAACCTGCAGATGGGCGCTTACATTCGCAACGACATGCATGAGATTGCCAACGACCTAGAGATGGTGTTTGGCATTTTCCCTAGGTTGAAAGAACGCAAAGACCAGCTGGCTGGCACCCTGTCGGGTGGTGAGCAACAGATGCTCGCCATGGGTCGGGCATTGATGAGCCGTCCCAGGCTGTTGCTGCTGGACGAGCCATCAATGGGTTTGTCACCGATCATGGTCGACAAGATTTTTGAAGTCATTCGCGATGTCTCTGCACGCGGTGTGACCATCTTACTGGTCGAGCAAAACGCCAGCCGTGCACTGGGCATTGCCGACCGTGGCTACGTGATGGAGTCGGGCATGGTGACCATGACAGGCGAAGCCAAAGACTTGCTGACAGACCCGCGTGTTCGGGCAGCGTACCTAGGCGAATAAGCCAGCCGCCACCTCTTTTGTGGCTGCAGTGACTTCAGCGCGTTGGGTTCAGTCCACCCGCGCGCCAGAGGCTTTCACCACGCGTTCGTATTTCGCCAATTCTTTCTTCATGAAGTCAGCGAACTGCTCAGGCGTGTTGGCCACCGGCTCAGCCATGAGGCTGGCAAAGCGGGTTTTGGTGTCGGGCGAATTCAGCGCGGCCACAAAAGCCTGATTGAGCTTGGTGATCACGTCTTGCGCCGTACCGGCAGGTGCGACCAGACCCCACCAAGTGTCGATTTCAAAACCTTTGAGCGTTTCAGCGACGGCCGGAATGTCGGGCAGGGCAGCGCTGCGTTTGGCGGTGGTCACAGCCAGCGCTTTGAGCTTGCCGGATTTGATGTTGGCCGAGGCCGTGGCGAGGTTGTCGAAATTAAAGTCAACCTGACCACTGAGCAACGCCAGCTGCGCCGGGTTGCCGCCGTTGTACGGAATGTGCAGCGCAAAAATGCCGGCTTCTTTCTTGAACATTTCACCGGCTAGGTGGCCCGCACTGCCATTGCCACCGCTGGCGTAATTCAGTTTGGCAGGATTCGCTTTGGCGTAACGAATCAGATCAGCCAGCGAGTTGATGCTTAAGCGCCGCGCCGTGTCGGCGTTGATGACCAGCACGTTTGGCACGCGCAGCATCTGCGTGATGGGCGCGAAGTCGGTGGCCGCGTTGTAGGGCATCTTGCTGTAAAGCCACGGGTTGATGGCGTGCGTGGCGACAGCTGCAATGCCGATGGTCAGGCCGTCAGGCGCAGCCTTGGCAATCGCATCGACGCCGATGTTGCCACCGCCACCCGGTCGATTTTCGATGATGACTGTGCCCAGAGAATCCTTCACACGTTCAGCCATGAGGCGCGCAGTCACATCGATAGGACCCCCCGGCGCGTAAGGCACGATGATGCGCATCACCTTGGTCTGCGCCAAAGCGCTTTGACCGCCCAGAGCCAACACGGCGATGCAGCTGACGGCTAAAACGCGCCGCACAGGCGAGAAGCGGTTGGCTGGAGTCGGTGCTGCAAGTTGGGTTGTCATGGTGGTTTTCATCTTGGAGCCAGCGATCAGGCCAACGCTTTGGCCTTGTCAGCTTCAGTCGTGAACGAGTCCGCAAAAAACTCTTCTTCAGGCAAGCCTGCCAGTTGGGTGTAATCGGCTTTGGCCGAGTCGACCACGATGGGCGCACCGCAGGCGTACACCTGATGCCCTGACAGGTCTGGAAAGTCTTGCAGCACGGCTCGGTGCACAAAACCGGTTCGCCCCGTCCAGTTGTCTTCGGGCAAGGCGTTGGAGACCACCGGCACATAGCGAAGCTGCGGCATCTCGGCCAGCCGGGCCATGACCCAGTCGTTCATGTACAAATCGCTGGGGCGGCGACCTCCCCAGTACAGCACCGCAGGTCGTTGGATGTTCTTGTACTGTAGGTGCTCTATCAGCGCTTTGATGGGCGCGAAACCCGTGCCAGAGGCCAGTAGCACCATTGGCTTGGTGCTGTCTTCGCGCAAGAAGAAACTGCCATACGGCCCTTCAATGCGAAGGATGTCTTTTTCCTTCATGGTGCTGAATACTTGGTCAGTGAACTTGCCACCCGGCATGTGCCGGATATGCAGCTCAATGCCGGGTGTTTCGGTCTGCGTGTGTGGTGCGTTGGCCATCGAATAGCTGCGGCGGTCACCGTCGCGCAGCAAAAACTCGACATACTGACCCGCGTGGTACTTCACGACATCACTGGCCGGCAATTGCAGGCGGATGGTGACGACGTCGTCTGACAGACGCGTCAGGCTGCTGACGCGGGCCGGCATTTTTTTGATTGGGTATGCCCCCTCATCGGTCACCTGACGTGACTCGAGCACGACATCGCTGAGCGGAACGCCGCAGCAGGTCAGCACAAAACCATTGGCTTCTTCTTCCGGAGACAAGGCCTTGAGCTGATGCGGACCATGGCTGACAGTACCTTCAATCTTTTTGCATTTGCACGAGCCACAGGCGCCGTCTTTGCAGCCGTAGGGGAGGCCGATGCCTTGGCGAATAGCGGCGGCCAGCAAAGCCTCGTCGGGATTGACGCTGAAGCTGCGGCCGCTAGGCTGCACAGTCACGTTGAAACTCATGTTGTTATCCTTGGTATCTTTGTTGTGTCTCTGGACCCTGAGGCTTCAGGGGGTGTTGCGGTTTAGCAAAGCCTGCAATTTTGCCTCCAAATCGAAGCTCCGCGTGCCCAGCCCTCATTCCTCGTTTTCTTAGCCTTTATTTGTCTTCATTCGCACTATGCCCAATCACCTCGGCGCTCTGCCATTTCGCTTTCGCCGTCAGCGCATTCTCATCGTCGGTTGTGGCGATGTGGGCCAGCGCGTGGCAGCCCAGTTGCCGCCACGCATCAGGTTGCTGGCGCTGACGTCTTCGAATGAGAAGGTTGACGCGTTCCGCCGCCAGCGCATCACGCCGCTGCTGGGCAACCTAGACCAGCCTGACACGCTGCGCCGTCTGTCTGGCATTGCCACCCGTGTCTTGCACTTGGCACCCCCACCCAGCGAGAACTTGCCCGACTGGCGACGGGACCCGCGCACCCTGGCCTTGCTGCGCGCCTTGCGTTTGCGTGGCTTGCCTGATGCGGTGGTGTATGGCTCCACCAGCGGCGTGTACGGTGACTGCGCGGGCGAGTGGGTCAACGAAGCGCGTAGCGTCAACCCGGGAACGCCGCGTGCAGAGCGCCGTGTCGACGCTGAGCAGCAATTGAGATTTTTTGGTCGCGCCACCGGTACACGGGTGCACACCCTGCGCATTCCGGGCATTTACGCGCCAAACCGTGAAGGCGGAACGCCGCGCCATCGCTTACTCAAAGGCACGGCCGTGCTGCAAGCCGACGACGACGTTTACACCAACCATATCCACGCCGATGACTTGGCCCGCGCCTGCATTGCCGCTCTGTGGCGCGGCAAGCCGCAGCGCAGCACCAATGTCAGTGACGACACCGAACTCAAGATGGGGGATTACTTTGATTTAGCCGCAGGCCTTTACGGCCTGCCACGTCCGCCACGTTTGTCGCGTCACACAGCGCAGCAGCAGTTGCCCTTGATGTTGCTGAGTTTCATGGGTGAGTCCCGCCGACTGGACAACCAGCGTCTCAAGCGCGAGCTACGTGTGCAACTGCGTTACCCGACCGTGCTTGAAGGCTTGGCCGTTGGCGCGTAGCCGGCAACGCACCCTCTCTGTCGTTGCTAGCGGAGCACGGCAACCCATCTCTGCGCGTCTCAAATCCCCGCCGGGCGCTTCAGTGACAACATCCGGTCTTGCGGTTTCAGTACCAAGGTTTTGATGTCCGCGCCTTGCAGCACGGTCAACGTCACCGGCGCATCAGGGGAGCTCCGTGCCCACAGCTTTTTATAAAAGCTCTCCAACGTCGTGACCTTGCTGTTGTCCACGGCCAGCACCACATCACCTGGCTCCAAGCCGGCAGCCTCGGCTGGACTGTCTTCACTCACGCGCACGATCTGCACGCGTCCGTCTTGCTCATTTGACGTTAATCCCAGCCAAGGTCGGTGACTTTGACGGCTACTGCCCGACCGCTGTAACTCAGCGAGTATCGGCTTGAGTAAATCCACGGGCACAAACATGTTGCCTGGGACTCGCTGGTTTTCACCCAGGGCGTCGGCCACCAGCAGTGAGCCAATGCCGAGCAGCTCGCCGTACCGGTTGAACAAGGGTGCCCCACTGTGGTTGCCACCACCCGCCGTCACGGGCGGGCTGGTGAACAGGGCGCTGTCGATGTGGTATTCCCAAGTGCCTGAAAAAGCCCGCTTACTGACCAGCTGCGTCATGCTGACGTCGCTGTCTTGCCCATCAGCTGTGGCACCTGTCACAACGATCAGGGGTTCGCCTGTCGCTAGATCTTTTTGGCTTCCCAAGGTGACCGGCGTCACACCGCGGATGGGCAGCAATGGTTTGACCAAGCCGAACCCGGTGGCGATGTCATAAGCCACCGCCACCGCAGGCAGTGTTTTACCGTTTTGTGTGACGATCTCGATTTGCTGCGCCTCCAACATCAAATAGCCGATCGTCAGCACCAAGCCATCCGCGCCAATGACCACGCCAGAACCCGTGCGTTCGTGACCCAACGAGCGAGCCGATCGCGCACCTTCAGCCGCTGTCACTTGAATGCCCACCACCGCGGCGCTGGCACGGCTCAGCGCGTCCATTTGCGCTTGGGCTTCGCTGGAAAGTCTTGCGGCGGCTTGGGTGGGCAGGGTGGCGGCCATTAAAAAAATAATGGACGATACAAAGGCAAAAGTGAAAGTCAACGCGGGGCGATTGAATCGAAGACTTGAGGCATGCATGACGCTGCTCCAAAAGGTAATGCGGGGATGCGCAAATGGCTGCTCAGCGCGTCAATCGCTGATGCACCCAATGTGCAGCAGCCAACAGCCGATGGTCGTCAGCAAAACGCCCCACAAGTTGCAGGCCAACCGGCAAGCCTTGACGGCCGTGCGTAAAAGGCAGGTGAATGCAAGGCAGCCCGAGTAGCGTCCAGCCACGGCAAAACAAAGGGTCTCCCGTTGTCTCCAGCCCAGCTGGGGCCTCACCCAACGCGCTCGGGGCGAGCAACACATCGTGATCGACAAACAGCTCAGCCGCGACATGCCGCTGTTGGGCCACCGCCAGCAAGTTCTGTGCGTGCGTCTCACCGCTGATGCGCATGCCATCCTCAAGCAGCGTTAACAGC
This sequence comes from Comamonadaceae bacterium, assembly GCA_947378785.1. GTDB lineage: Bacteria > Pseudomonadota > Gammaproteobacteria > Burkholderiales > Burkholderiaceae_C > Polaromonas. Next base: position 2,350 of record CANCLK010000065.1, on the reverse strand, counting down.
GAGGCGCTCAACTGATGCGCGTGGTGCCGGTGTTCATGGCGCAGCGAGCGGGCAGTCTCAAACATCTGCACCGCTTTTTGTCGGGCGACAAGGTTCTGTAGTTCAGGGGGCAGTGCAAACGTCTGGGCGTGGCCTGCTAGGGCTTTTTCAGCCTGCGCCCAAGCTTGCTGCGTGTCTTCATCAGCCAAAGACCAGTCGGGTGTTGCACACAGACCGATGCGCGGTGCTGAATTCGTCGAGTCATCAAAATTTCGGGGGTCTGCCAACCGCGTGTCACCCGTTAGAACGGCCCCGAGTAAGCCTACATCGCGCACGCTGCGGCCAAAGCCGCCGATCGTGTCCAGCGTCTCCGACAGGCTTTTAACGCCTGCTCTGCTGACGCGGTTGTGGCTGGGTTTGAAACCCACCACGCCACAAAAGGCGGCTGGTCGAATGAGTGAGCCCGCGGTTTGGGTACCCAGCGCCAACGGCAACATACCGTCGGCCACAGCAGCGGCAGATCCGCTCGAAGAGCCGCCGGGCGTGTGCTGAAGGTTGTGCGGATTGCGCGTGATGCCCGAGGTCATATTGGCCAGTTCGGTGCTCACGGTTTTGCCCAGCAATACCGCGCCTGCCTCACGACACAACGCGACCGCTGCGGCATCGGCCCGGGGTTGTTGGCCGGCATAAATGGGTGAGCCATAAGCGGTGGGCAGGTCGGCGGTGTCAAGTAAATCCTTGACGCCAAACGGTAGCCCGTGCAGTAACCCACGCACTGGACCCGCGTCCAATGTGCGCGCCAAAGCCAAAGCCGCATCGGCATTCAGCTGGATGAAGGCATGTACCTCCGAGTCGCGTTGATCAATGCGGTCTAGGCAAGATCGCACCAAGTCAACGGCCAGAATGTCGCGTCGGGCCAGCGCTTCGGCAGCTTGCCAAGCGTCGAGTTGATGAAGAGGCTGGTTGTTGGTTTTCATGCTGCTGAGTATCTATGTTTTTGGGGTCATGGATCCATCTGTCACAAACTGTTCCGGAGTCGCTATATCATTTCGATATACAAAAGGTCGGTATGAATCTTCGCACTCTTCGCTATTTCGTCGCCATCATTGACGCTGGCAGCTTCAGTGCTGCCGCGCAAGCTATCTCTATCGCCCAGCCTGCTTTGAGCCGACAGATGCGTGAACTCGAAACCGACCTTGGCGCACAGTTATTGCACCGAACCCCCAAAGGCGTTCGCATGACGAACGCAGGGGCCATGCTTTATGAGTCGGCGCAGCGCATGCTGACAGAAGCCCAACGGGTGAGAAAGCAGCTAGAGGGGCCACGACATCCGGAGGGCGCCGCCGTTGCGCTGGGGGCTTCGCCAACGTTGTCGCGGGTGCTGGTTCCGGGCGTTTTTGAAAGGTGCCAGCGCTCTCTGGCTGGCGTGCGGCTATCCGTCCGCGAAGCGTTCACGCCGATGCTGCTTGACTGGCTCGAAAAGGGTGTGATCGACATCGCGATCATCACCGACACGCACAACAACAATGGTCGGCCGATTGCCATGCAGCCCTTGCTGGGCGAGCCCTTTGCGCTGGTTGAACCCGCATCCAGACCCGCCAGGCCGGTGGTGCCGATCGCCCAGCTCGCGCGCATTCCGTTGCTGATGACCACGCTGCACCGCACGATCGTCGAGCGAGAACTGACGCCTCTCGGTGTGCATCTCAACGTGCTCTCGGAGCTGGATTCGGTTGATTCCATCCGTGAGTTGGTTTTGCAGGGGCATTGGTCAACGCTGATGCCTATTTCGGTTTTCAAACAGCTGGGCTTTGAAAACAAGATCACCTTGTCTGAAGTCTCCGGGGTTCAGCTAAACCGACAGTTGATGATCGCGACGCGGATAGAGCACAAACCCAACGCGGCTGTGTCCGTGTTGAAGGAGTTGATCGTTGCTGAACTGACCCGCCTGACGCGGCGTGGGATGTTCAGTTTTGGAAATTCGGTGCAAGAGAAATCAAAAGCCTCGCTGTAGCGTCCGGTCAAAAATAAGGCCTCAATTTTTAAGAGTTGCCTTGGTCGTGCTATCTTCTTAGCTTGGTTTTTTTACGAAAGCCTTGTATCAATCGGCCTTGTGCCAACTTGATATCGGAAGAGTCTGTGGTGCCACTTGCGTTGCACCCGGCGCCGAAGGAGCAACCACCCCGGAAACTCTCAGGCAAAAGGACCGATATCGTTATTGATCTCTGAAGAGCCACAGCAGACTTCGTCCTGCTGTGCACCGAAGGAGCAAACAACGCTCGCTGCTGCGAGTGCTTGTGAATCTCTCAGGTCCAGAACAGAGGGGGTGCCCGCTACGCGATTGCGTTCGGGCCCAACCCTTTGACGTTTTGGA
>CANCLK010000064.1 GCA_947378785.1 Comamonadaceae bacterium | reverse complement strand
GTTGGTACCACTCCTTCCCATACCGAACAGGACAGTGAAACGACTTAGCGCCGATGATAGTGCGGATTCCCGTGTGAAAGTAGGACATCGTCAGGCTCTTACAGCAAGAAATGCCCAGTTGATCTGATGATTGACTGGGCTTTTTCTTTTTCTAAATTTAACTTTGTCTGAATTAAATCTTCAGAGCCGCCCCTGCATAGATATAGGCAGTTCAGGCGTTTAGGATGTGTTCACCATCACGATGTGCCACGCCAGAAGTTATTAATTCGCTTATTAATTGATCGATAAATTCGTTGATTCGTAAGGTATTAAAGAAATTAGATCGTATAAGTTCAAAGTAGCTTGTCGTCGCAGCCCATGATTTGAAGGTGCTGTACTCCTCCATTTGAAGTTCAAGTAATTTAAATTTCAGCAAGACTTTAGCGCCGTGCCGTGCGTGTTTAGTGGGATTTGCCGTAAAGGCGGCCAAACGTTGCTTAGACCTTTGGAGCACCTGGTCTGAATAGGCAAAAATACGCCCGTGCCCTGGAATAACGGTCAATGGTTCGAGTCGTTCAATTAAGTTGAGGGTCGCATCTACATCAGCGAATGCGTCTTGGCCTTCAAGTTCAGGGAAAACGACACCAAATCCATTTTCCCAAAGTGCATCAGCCGAAATAAGCGTGCGCGTCAGAGGTTCAAAAAGAACAACGGAGTGTGGGTCGTGTCCCGCTGCACTATGGATTTGCCATGAGTTGTCACCTAACAAAACTTCTGTCCCAGTTTTTAAAAGTCCTTGATACTTAAAGCGCGGGCATAGTTGGCCTGTCGGCTTGTGTGTGAGCATGACCGCATCCCAGGGATCGACGTAAGTTGCATGTCCGGGCGGAATCAGTGTTTGAAGATCTAAATAGGCTGTCTGCAACGCTGAATTTCCTCCGCAATGGTCACTGTGAAGATGTGTATTCAGTAGCAACTCTAAAGGCGCATCTGTCAGTGCTGCTCTAACCAGGTCGACAGTTTGCTTTGCATGAGTGCAGTAGCCGCTATCGACAACGGCCGTGTTGTAACGCCCCATAGCGATCACCATGTTCGAAGATAGCCACCCTCGTTCAATCACTTGCAGACCTGATGGAAGATGCAACATACGGTTCAGATTGATAGCTTCAAAGGGCGGATTCAACGGACAGGGTCGCCACATCGAGCAGATGCAGCGACAGCTGAGCTAAAGATAAGATGGTCTTTTGGAAAAACATTCCAAACTATCGCACACATCATGTGTGAATATGAAATCGAAGACGGCGAATAAAGCGCCTGCAGCCTTGCCGCATGTGTGCGAGACTTTGACAATGACCGCCAACCGAATTTTCGATAAGCATGGCATACAAGTGATACGCATGCAGCAGATCATGACGGGTTCAATGGTCATGTGCGCAACCATTTGGATGGTTCATTTCTGGCCTACGTCTCCATGGCTGTCAATTGTCGGTGGCCTTGCATGGTTGTTAGGATTTTCTGGGTTGATCGCCATAGAGTTTGCGGCGCTGGTATTGATTAATCGAATGGACCCAGCGCCGCGCGCGAGCCGCAAGGAGCTGCTTAGAGCATGGTTTGCAGAATCCTGCCAAATAGTACAAGTGTTTTGTTGGCGGCAGCCCTTTAGAGCCAATGCGGTCCCCGATCAACTTAACGAAAAAAAGTTACAAGGGCAGCGTGGTGTGGTTTTTATCCATGGACTGATTTGTAATCGTGGTTTCTGGACCCCATGGCTGGAGCTGTTGCAAAAAAAGGGCTCACGTTTCAGCCCACATGCCTTTACCGCCATATCGATGGAGCCTGTATTCGGTAGCATCGAGGCTTATGTTGAGCAGATTGAAAGAGCGGTGGTGGACGTCACAAGAGCCTCCGGGCTGCCGCCAATACTCGTGTGTCATAGCATGGGCGGTCTAGCTGCACGAGCGTGGATTAACCGTCAGTCAGGTGCTTGCAGAGTACATCACGTGGTGACAATAGGGACCCCACACCACGGCACATGGTTGGCGCGTTTTGCGCAAGGCGCCAGTGGCCGTCAGATGCGCCAAGGTAGCGAATGGTTGCGGCAACTGTGTGTGCCGCCTTCAAAAGGCGGAGATTCAGAGACAATTGAAAAAGCAAGTGCCAATGCGCAGAAGCAGTTCACTTGTTGGTATTCAAACTGCGACAACATCGTCTTTCCGACATCAACCGCCACTTTGCCAGGGGCCGACAACCGCTTTGTGAGGGGCGCAGGGCATGTTCAACTTGCCTTTTTGCCAGTCGTGATGGAGGCAACGCTCAACATGATCATGCAAGATCCAAAGTCGGATGCTACAGGTTGATCTGTTTCATCAACGCAACAATGACACAAGCTGACCGCACGTAAAAAAATAAGCCAGATCAAGGGAAAACCCTTACATTAGACAGATGATCTCCGCACGCAAGCTCATCAAAGCGTCCTATTACGCAGGAAAAGATTTTTTTAGACCACCTCAAGTGAGGGACGTACGCTCTCCCGCCGTGGCTGCAGTCATGGTTCCCATCCGCTCGTTAGGTCCAAGTGAAACAGGGCGCATCGTCCAGCATTTGCTGAACTTAGCGCCAGCTGATCGATACCTGCGTTTTGGATACGCTGCAAACGACGAACAAATTGAGCGTTACGTCTCCGGTCTTAACTTTGAACGTGACGAAATTTTCGGCATCTACAACCGCAGACTTGAGCTGATTGCCGTGGCCCACTTGGCTTTTGCTGTGGAAGCTGACTTCACCAGTTGCGCAGAGTTTGGCGTATCGGTGCTGGTACACGCACGAGGCCGTGGCTACGGGATGCGTCTATTTGATCGAGCGGTCATGCACGCTCGTAATGAAGGCGTGCACATGATGTTCATACATGCATTGAGTGAAAACACCAACATGCTCAACATCGCGCGGGGTGCTGGTGCCATCGTAGAGCGAGACGGTCCCGAGAGCGATGCTTACCTGAGACTTCCACCCGCAGATCTCGACTCACGGATGACTGAAATGGTGGAGGAAGGTGTGGCTCAAACCGACTACCGTCTCAAAGTGCAAGCTCATCAATTCTGGAGTTTTTTGCGGATGATGCAGGACGTTCGGCGCGGCATGCGCGATGCGCGGGACCGAACATCAAGCTGAACGCATCAAGGCTTAGTTCAAAGCTCTGCAGACCGACAAAAAATTCGGCTATCCTTGACATCTTATTAACTACTGAACACCGCAGTGTCCGATGCCCCCCCCAGTCGACCGCTTAAAACGGAAGATAAACGCGGCTTTTTGCAAAAGCTTGCAGAAATGCTCCACCCCGGCCCCGACTCTAAAGACGAGTTGATCGAGACCCTGGTTGAAGCTCAAGAAAATGATGTCATCGGCGTACAAAGCCGTGAGATGCTTGAAGGTGTCATCCGCATGGCCGACATGACGGCTGGCGATGTGATGGTCGCCGCACCGCGCATGGACATCATCAACATCAACTCACCCTATGACGACTTGTTACACGTAGTGATCGATACCGCGCACTCTCGTTTTCCGGTATATGAAAATCAAAAAGAAAATATCATTGGCATCCTCCTTGCAAAGGATCTGCTGAAACTACAGCGGGCGCCAGAACTGAACATTCGCGCATTGCTGCGTTCAGCCGCATTTGTACCGGAGAGCAAAGGGCTGAATGATTTGCTGCGTGAATTCCGTGGCAACCGGAATCATTTGGCGATCGTCATTGATGAGTTTGGGCGTGTTGCAGGGCTCATCACCATTGAAGATGTACTCGAACAAATCGTCGGTGAAATCGAAGATGAATTTGATATAGCCGAAGACGAAGGAGACATTTTTGGCCTTGGCGACCACACCTACAGGGTCAGCGGTGACACCGCCATTGAGCGTGTTAACGAGGCTTTCGGCGTGAGTTTGCCCGAATCAGATTTCGAGACCATAGGGGGATTGGTGGCACACGACATGGGACATGTGCCTAAACGTGGCGAGAGCGTCGCGTTGTCTGGCCTACAGTTTATCGTTTTGCATACCAAGGGTGGTGCGGTGCGCTGGTTCAAGGTCTCACCCGTCGGCACCAAAGCTGCGTCCGTCGACGCAGCGGTTTAAGCCTGACCGTGACGCAGCCTGGAACTGCAGCAAAGCGCAGCACACTGGAAGGAGTCCTGACTCAAGAGCCATTGAGTGGCGCATCGATGCTCAGTGTGATTGCCGCCGGCTACGCGCATGCGCTCAGCATGGCCTGGCCTTTCGCATCGGTTGGTGGACTAGCCACTGGGCAGGCCTGCGGCGGCTTGCAACTGGCATCGCTGGCGGTGCTGGTTTGGCGGCTGCAGCGCAGCGCTCGGGCAGGTCAGGGCGCACTGCTCGGTTGGTTGTTCGCCACAGCGATGTTATGCGGCACGTTCTGGTGGCTTTTCATTTCCCTGCACGTGTATGGCGGTTTGCCAGCCGCACTCGCCGTGTTGGCGGTGTCTGCATTGGCGGCATCATTGGCACTTTATTACGCGGCGGCCGCGAGCCTGTATGTTTGGTTGGCACCGCGTTCGGCGCTGGGTCAGGCCAGCGTCTTTGCTGGGCTTTGGCTCTTGGCCGAGTTAATGCGAGTCAAGTTGTTCACCGGCTTTCCTTGGGGCGAGGGCGGCTACGCGCACATCGACGGCTGGGCTCGGCCTTTGGCTGGCTGGGTGGGCGTTCACGGGCTGACGTTGTTGGCTGCATGGACTGCGACGTTGTTCGTCGCCCTGCTATTGAACCCACGCTCACCTCGACGAAATCTCAACCGGAGCGCTGCCATGGCTTGTGTCATTTTGCTGCTGCTTGCTTTTGGGGTGTCGACATTGCCGCCGGCGGTTTTGACGACCGCAGCAGACAAAGCGGAACGGCCACCTTTGTCGGTCACCTTGTTGCAGGGAAATATCCCGCAAGACTTGAAATTTCAGCCGGGTACAGGCGTGTTGGACGCGCTGCGGTTTTATGGCGCGCAAATGGAGCAGGTGAAAACCTCGTTGGTGGTGTTGCCTGAAACCGCGTTCCCAATGCTGCCCGAGCAGATCCCCGGCGCGTACTGGAAAGCAGTGAAAAGCCACTTCGCAAGCGGCGAGCAGGCGGCGCTGATCGGTATTCCACTGGGGTCCAACCGTGACGGTTACAGCAACTCCGTGCTGGGCTTGAAACCGGGTGCTTCAGACTACCGCTACGACAAACATCACCTGGTGCCATTTGGTGAGTTTGTGCCGCCATTTTTTCATTGGTTCATCGAGATGATGGAGATACCTCTGGGTGACTTTAATCGCGGCGTCTTGGCGCAAACTCCGTTTGAATGGCGCGGCGAGCGACTCGCTCTGAACATCTGCTACGAAGACCTGTTTGGTGAAGAGATGGGCGCGAACTTCCAGGAAGAGGCGACAGCACCAACGTTGCTGGTCAATGTCAGCAACATCGCTTGGTTCGGCAACACAGTGGCGATCGACCAGCATTTGAACATCTCACGTATGCGTGCGCTGGAATTCGCACGGCCCATGTTGCGCGCCACTAATACCGGCGCGACCGTGGTCATCGACGCTCAGGGGCGCGTCACGCATGCGCTGGAACGTCATACTCGCGGTACGCTGGTGGCCGACGTGCAGGGTGCCAATGGCCTGACCCTGCACGCGCGTTGGGTGTCGCGCTTCGGCCTGACGCCTTGGTGGGTCCTTTGTTTTGCCATCGTCGTGCTGGCGCTACTGGCCCGTCGTCGCCAAGCACAGCCGTTGGTGTGATGCCTCGAGCGTCGGTTTTACCCTTTGTAGCCGCGTAAAATAAGCGTTTTGACGCGTCAAGGCGCGTCACTGCTTTTTGCGCTGCATGGCGCGCATCGTTTGGCCTCAGAACAACGGTTTTATGCTCACTTTCCAGCAAATCATTCTCACGCTGCAGTCCTACTGGGCTGACAAAGGCTGCGCCCTGCTGCAGCCCTACGACATGGAAGTCGGTGCCGGCACCTCGCACACAGCGACGTTTTTAAGAGCGCTTGGCCCGGAGCCTTGGAAGGCCGCTTATGTGCAGCCGAGCCGCCGTCCGAAAGATGGGCGTTACGGTGAAAACCCCAACCGCCTGCAGCACTACTACCAATACCAGGTCGTGCTGAAACCCGCACCGGCTAATATTCTGGAGCTCTACCTTGGCTCGCTGGAAGTGCTTGGCTTTGACCTGAAGAAAAATGACATCCGCTTTGTCGAAGACGATTGGGAAAACCCAACGCTGGGTGCTTGGGGTCTGGGTTGGGAAGTCTGGTTGAACGGCATGGAAGTCACGCAGTTCACTTACTTTCAGCAGGTCGGCGGCATTGATTGTCGGCCCATCACCGGCGAGATCACATATGGACTGGAGCGTCTGGCGATGTACCTGCAAGGGGTCGACAACGTCTACAACCTGACGTGGACTGAAGGCCTGTCATATGGGGACGTGTACAAGCAAAACGAGGTCGAGCAGTCGACCTACAACTTCGAGCACAGTGATGCTGACTTCTTGTTCACCGCCTTCAACGCGCATGAAAAACAAGCCAAGCATTTGATCGATGTGCAGCTGGCGTTGCCCGCCTACGAACAAGTCTTGAAAGCCGCTCACAGCTTTAACTTGCTCGACGCCCGTGGTGCCATTTCTGTGACAGAGAGGGCCGCCTACATTGGCCGCATTCGCACGCTCGCGCGCGCCGTGGCGCAAAGCTATTACGAGAGCCGCGAACGCCTCGGCTTCCCGATGGCTCCCCGGGAGTGGGTTGAGCAGATGCAGGCAGCGTTGCCGACCTTGACGAAGAAAGCGGCGTGAGCGTGATGACGATAGTGACCCCAAACCTCTTGCTCGAACTCTTCGTTGAAGAGCTACCGCCTAAGGCGCTGAAAAAACTCGGTGACGCTTTCGCCGGGGTGCTTCTCGACCAGCTTAAACAGCAGGGATTGGCTAACGCCGAATCACAACTCACTGCTTACGCATCACCACGCCGACTGGCCGCTCACATCACCAACGTGGCCGCGAAAGCCGCTGACAAGGTGGTCTCGCAAAAGCTCATGCCCGTCAGCGTCGGCTTAGATGCCGCAGGCAACGCGACCCCCGCACTGCTGAAAAAACTGCAGGCTTTGGGGGCAGATGCTTCCGTTGTCGGCGATCTGAAAAAGGTCATGGATGGCAAGGCTGAAGCGCTGTTTTACGACAGCGTGGTCCCGGGGGCGACGCTGGCCGATGGCTTGCAAAAAGCCTTGTTAGAGGCCATCGCCAAGCTGCCCATACCCAAAGTCATGAGCTACCAGTTGGAAAGCGACTGCGAGTTGCCCGGCTGGAGCAGCGTGAGCTTTGTTCGACCTGCGCATGGCCTGATGGCGCTACACGGATCGGCTGTGATTCCACTGCATGCACTGGGCCTGAAGTCCGGCAACAGCACGCAAGGTCATCGCTTCGAATCCGCCATCTCGCCGGTGGTGATCGCGGATGCCGATGCGTACGCAGCCACCTTGAAAACAGACGGTGCCGTGATCGCCAGTTTTGCCGAGCGCAAGGCCGACATTGCGCGTCAATTGGCTGCCGCCGCTGCAAAAATAGGGGGTGGCGTTGTTCCGATTGATGACGATGCCTTGCTGGACGAAGTCACGGCCTTGGTCGAGCGGCCGAATGTGCTGGTCTGTAGTTTTGAAAAAGAATTTCTCGACGTGCCGCAGGAATGCTTGATCCTGACCATGAAGGCAAATCAAAAATACTTCCCGCTGCTCGACGCCGCAGGCAAGCTGACGCATCAGTTTTTGGTGGTGAGCAATATCAGCCCAGTAGACGCTTCTGCCGTCATTGGTGGCAACGAGCGTGTGGTGCGCCCGCGCTTGGCAGATGCCAAATTCTTCTTTGACCAAGACCGCAAAAAGACGCTGGATTCCCGCGTCGCCGGTCTGGACAAAGTGGTTTATCACAACAAGCTGGGCACCCAAGGCGAGCGTGTCGCTCGCGTGCGGGCGATCGCCGGCGCTATTGGCCAACAACTCGGCGGCGAGGCCTTGGCGCAGCAGGCCGTTCAAGCTGCATGGCTGGCCAAGACCGATCTGGTCACAGACATGGTCGGCGAATTTCCCGAGCTGCAGGGCACGATGGGGCGCTACTACGCGCTCAACGACGGGCTGAGCACCGACATTGCTGACGCGATTGAAGACCATTACAAACCGCGCTTTGCTGGCGACACCCTGCCGCGCAACGCTGTGGGGCTGGCCGTGGCGCTGGCCGACAAGCTGGAAACACTGGCGGGTATGTTTGGCATTGGCAATCTGCCCACCGGTGACAAGGACCCGTTTGCTCTGCGTCGTCATGCGTTAGGCGTGGTGCGTATGTTGGCTGACAAAGAGCTCCCCTTGGATCTTGACGTGTTGGTGCACGCTGCGGGGCAGGCGTTTGGCAACAAAATTGAAGACGCTTCAGCGGCCTTGCTGGATTTCATTTATGACCGGCTTGCCGGTTCCCTGCGTGAGCAAGGTTACAGCGCGCAAGAGGTTGACGCCGTGCTGGCGTTGCGGCCCAAACGCTTGGGAGATGTGACCCGTCGTTTGGAGGCTGTCCGTGTGTTTGCCGCGTTGCCTCAAGCGCCGGCTTTGGCTGCGGCCAACAAGCGCATCGCCAACATCCTGAAAAAAGCCCAAGAGGTCGACGCCCATGTCAGCCAGGTGCAGCTCAAAGAGCCGGCCGAAATCGCGCTGTATTCTGCCATGAACCTGGTCCTGCCAGAAGCCCAAAAGCAGTTTGAAGCAGGCGACTACACCGACTCGCTGCAAACGCTGGCTGCGCTGCGTGAGCCAGTTGACGCTTTCTTTGAGGGCGTGATGGTCAACGCCGAGGAACTCGACTTGCGGCTGAATCGGCAGGGGCTTTTGAAGTCCTTGCATGTGGCCATGAACCGCGTTGCCGACTTGTCGCGTCTGGCGACTTGATCCATCCAGCATCGCTTTGGGGATAACCATGAAACTCGTCATCCTTGACCGCGACGGCACCATCAACAGCGACAGCGAAGATTTCGTCAAGTCCCCCGAAGAGTGGAAGCCGTTGCCCGGCGCACTGGAGGCGATTGCACGACTCAACCATGGTGGCTGGCATGTGGTCATCGCCTCGAATCAGTCGGGCTTGGGTCGCGGCCTGTTTGATGTCGCATCCCTGAACGCCATGCATGCCAAGATGCACAAGATGTTGGCTGCAGTGGGCGGCCGCGTCGATGCCGTTTTTTATTGCCCGCACACTTCCGAAGAAGGCTGCGTGTGCCGCAAGCCTTTGCCCGGTCTTTTTGAGCAAATCGGCCTGCGATTTGGTGTCTCGCTCAAAGGCGTGGCGACCTGTGGCGACTCGTTGCGTGACGTTGTCGCTGGCGCGGCGGCAGGTTGCGAGCCGCATCTGGTGCTCACTGGCAAGTCAGCTCACTACTTAGGCGGTGGCCAGCCGGAGGGTTTGCCCGCCGGCACACGACTACACCGTGACCTCGGTGCCTTCGCTGACTTTTTGCTCGAGCGCAGCACGCCTGTGGCGGGGCACTCCTCGTCGACACTTTCTTAAAGAACGCTATGCCCCTGATCCGCTCCATCCTTCATCTGCTGTGGATGACGCTCACCGTGATTCCCTGGGCCATCGCCGTCATGGTGGCCGCACCGTTTTTAACCAGCACCCAAATTTACGGGATGTGTGCCGGCTGGCTACGTGTAGCGGTCTCCAGTGGCACCTTCCTTCTTGGTATTCAGAACCGCGTCACCGGCATGGAAAATCTGCCCACCGGCGAGACCAGTGCTTGCGTGCTTTTGGTCAAACACCAGAGTACGTGGGAAACTTTTTCGATGGTCACATTGATGCCACATCCGCTGGCCTATGTGTTCAAAAAAGAACTCTTGCGCGTGCCTTTTTTCGGCTGGGCCATGGCCCGCATGGACATGATTCACATTGACCGCAGCAAGCGTACCGAAGCATTTTCGAAAGTTGTCGAGCAAGGTCGCCGTCTGATGAGTCAAGGCGTCTGGGTCATCATGTTCCCCGAAGGCACGCGTATTGCTCGCGGACAGCAAGGCGTTTACAAAAGTGGCGGCACGCGGCTGGCGATCGAAACCGGTGCCCCAGTGATCCCGGTGGCCGTGACCTCGGCCAAATGCTGGCCGCGCAAGGCGTTCATCAAGAGACCTGGCATCGTTGATATTTCTATTGGCAAGCCGATCAGCAGTGTTGGCCGCAAGCCGGATGAGCTCATGCGCGAGGTGCAGGACTGGATTGAAGCAGAGATGCGTCGACTTGATCCAGACGCTTATGCCCATGAAGACACGTCGGCACGTGCGATGGCCTGAAACCATGCGCCATGGCGGCCCCATGACCGGTAAATGAAAACAATGCTAAAGCTTCTCCAGCGGACACTTGATTTGTTTGCTTCGGAGCCGGCGCCCATCGTTCGGCCAGAGCCCAAGACACGTCGGACACGCGTACCGCGGAAGCCGTCATTGCCGCGCCACTTGGGGGGTGATCTGTTGAGTTCGCCGGTCAGTTTTTCGGTCGCTTCATCCGAACTTGATCCACTGTCGCTGCTGCCTCAACTTCCCGCGCAAACCTTGGAGCAGGCGCTGGCACCTGCCAGTTTTCGCCACCCTGATGCCAGCCGCGAAGCGCTACTGTCTGGCGTGCTGGTGGCTTATTCCCTGAAGCGCGGCAAGCGTCGCACCATTGGTTTTTCAGTCGGTGCCGAGGGCTTGAGTGTGAGCGCACCGAAGTGGGTCCTGCTGGGTGAAATCGATCGTTCTGTGCAGGAAAAAGCCAGTTGGATTTTAAAAAAATTACAAGAAACGCGGGACCGGCACCGACGGATGGAGTCGGCCCGAGTCGACTGGCGCGATGGCGCGACAGTGCCCTTCATGGGGGGAGAGTTGGTGTTGTCGCTCGACTCACGGCAGCAGCGATCTGCCGTGAATGCACAAAATGCGGCTGATGAAATGCCGCGTCAAGTGCTCCAGTTGGGCTTGGCCCACAACGCTTCCGCCACGCAGATTCGCGATGCTGCGCAGGCCTGGCTCATGCGGCACGCCAAGCAGTTGTTCGAAGAGCGGCTCAATCATTACGCACCGCGGCTGGGTGTCAGCTGGCAACGCCTGAGTCTGAGCAGCGCCGGCACGCGCTGGGGCAGCGCCAGTGCCGATGGTTCGATCCGCCTCAATTGGCGGCTGATTCACTTCAAGTTGTCGGTGATCGATTACGTCGTGGTGCACGAGCTCAGCCATTTGCGCGTGATGGACCACAGCCCACGTTTTTGGGACACCGTTCGTGCCATCGTGCCTGACTATGCAGAACTGCGCAGTCAGCTGAAGGATGAGCTGGTTCCGAAGTGGTGACCTTGGCGCGGTGGTGAGAGCAAGGTCGTGGTACAACGAGACTTCAAAAAAAGTCTCAACAGCTTCCTCCTTGTCTGACTTGCGTCGTTAGAACTTGCATGAACGATAAACAAATCCTCGTCGTTGAAGATAACCCAGACCATCTGGAGTTGACCGTGCTGACCTTGCGAGAACAAGGCGTCACGGCAGACATCGTTGTCGCACGCGACGGCGCTGACGCGCTTGATTACCTATGGGGTCAGGGGGCGTTTGCTGGGCGCAACACCCAAAAGCAGCCAAACTTGGTCATGCTCGACTTGAAGCTGCCGAAGATTTCAGGCGTCGATGTTCTGCGCCGCATGCGCGACAACCCCCTCACCGAGTTCGTGCCTGTGGTCGTGATGACATCCTCCAGCGAACACTCAGACATGGTGGCTTGCTACCGTAGCGGTGCCAATGGGTTCGTCAAAAAGGCGGTCGACTTTCGGGCTTTCACCGAAAACCTCAACCACATGAAAGCCTATTGGCTGGGTGTCAATGAGGCTGTTTTGAGCAGCTGAAACGGTACATACCGTCGTGGCTGAAGTGGCGCTGCAGGCGGCCTTCAAACCACAGCAGATGCAAGTGAGCAATTGCCTCACCCATGGCAAACGTGGTCTGGTGCAGATCCAGTGGGCGTTTGAACATGACCGGCAAGATGTCCGCCGCGTTGCAGGGGCTGGCCGTGCAGGCGTCGATCACTTCTTCAAGCCTGTCGCGATGATGGTCATGCAATTGTTGGATGCGGGTGTGAAGACCTTCAAACGGTTTGCCATGCGAAGGCAGCGTCAAGGTGTGGGTCGCAAGCATCTTGAATTTGTCGATGGATGCGAGAAACAGCGCTAGGGGATTCGACTCGGGCTCGATGTCGTAGACGCTGATGTTGGTCGAAATACGCGGCAACATCATGTCCCCACTGATGAGCACGGGCGCGGTTAAGGATGCGTCGTCGCAATACAGCGCAATGTGTTCTGGTGCATGGCCGTAGCCACTGATACAACGCCAGCGGCGCCCACCAATAAGCAGATCCATGCCATCCATGAGTCGCGAAAATTTGTTTGGAACAGCCGGCACCATGCTTGGGTAGTAGCCGGTGCGAGCTCTTATTTTTTCAACGGAATCCGGGTCGGTCAAGCCGTGCGAAGCGAAAAAATTGGCCGCGCTGTCGCCGCCAAAAACATTCATGCTGCTGCAAGCTAGACGCGCGGCGTTGAAATCTGTCGCGCTGACCCACAAGCGAACGCCCCAGCGTTCACACAACCAGTGCGCCAGTCCGATATGGTCTGGGTGCATGTGCGTCACGATGACACGCAGCACCGGCAGGCCTTCCAGTTGGCTCGCAAAAATAGCCTCCCACTGCGCTTTCGACTCGTCTCGAGAGATACAGCAGTCAACGATCGTCCAGCCGGCTTGGCCGTCGATCTCGTCGCGCAGCAGCCACAGATTGATGTGGTTCAGCGCGAAGGGCAGGTCCATGCGAATCCAGCGAACGCCAGGCGCAACCTCGAGCGCCGTGCCGCTGGCAGGCAACGTGTCGCCAAGCGGGTAATTCAATTGCTGTTCAAGAAGGTTCATGGGTGGTCTGGTGTGCGCTACATTTACGTTGACGTCAACGTCAACGGTTCTAATTGTAAGGACGCCGAGACCTAACGTGCCAAGCGTCCTCACCCTACATCATCCCAAAAGGGGCTCTGCCTGCATCATGGCCACGACTTACACCATCGGCGACCTCGCCAAAGAGTTCGACCTGACCACCCGGGCCATGCGTTTTTATGAAGACATGGGCTTGCTGCAGCCTCAGCGGGAGGGGCCAGGTGGACGCAATCGCGTCTACACGGCCCGGGATCGCACCCGGCTAAAGCTGACCTTGCGTGCCAAGCGTCTGGGCCTTAGCCTGACCGAGGCCAAGGACATCATTGATTCTTACGACAGCCCCCGCGACACCGTCCCTCAGATGAAAAAATTTCTGGCCGTGTTGGACGGTCACCGTCAACGGCTCGAAGACCAAATGGCCGACCTGCAGGCCAATCTCGAAGAGATCAAGGGGCATGAAAAAGAAGCCCGCTCTTTGCTTGCGAAAGCGGCGAAGAAAGCTGCCTGAAAAGCAAAGCAGCCATAATTGACGTTTACGTTAACGTCAATCAAAAGGCCCTTGCCAATGATCAAAGCAGAGACCCCACCTAGCCCGAGCCCCCTCGAACTGTTCCAGCGTGTGGAAGCCAGCTTCGTACGGCAAGGCCTGATGCAGCATTGGGGCGCCCGCCTCTTACGCGTCGAGCAGGGCTTGTGCGAGGTGGCGCTGCCGTACTCGGACCGAGTGACCCAGCAACAAGGCGGCTTTCATGGCGGTGCCATGGGTGCGCTGGCCGACATCGCGGCCGGCTTTGCGGGTCTTACCGTGGCGCCGGCAGGGATGGAAGTCACCACGGTGGAATACAAGATCAACTTTCTGGCGGCGTTTCAGGGGGGCGAACTGCGCGCTGTTGGCCGCGTTCTCAAGAGCGGAAAACGGCTCATCATCACCGCCGCTGACATCAAACACGTGGCGAGTGACGGCAAGATCACCGACTGTGCCGTGATGCAGCAAACACTGATGCCTGTACCAAAGACGTACTGAGCTATTTCAAACATCAAGGAGACGCCATGAATTTACCCGGACTCAACTTTCAGTTGGGGGAAGATATTGACGCGTTGCGCGACGCCGTGCGTGAATTTGCACAAATTGAGATCGCACCGCGCGCTGCCGAGATTGACCGCGACGACCAATTCCCGATGGATCTGTGGCGCAAGATGGGCGACCTAGGCGTGCTCGGCATCACGGTGGGTGAAGAGTTCGGCGGTGCCAACATGGGTTACCTTGCGCACATGATCGCGATGGAGGAAATATCGCGCGCCTCGGCTTCAGTGGGTTTGAGCTACGGCGCCCATAGCAACTTGTGCGTGAACCAGATCAAGCGCAATGGCACGCCAGAGCAACGTCAAAAATACCTGCCAAAACTCATCAGTGGTGAGCACGTGGGCGCACTGGCCATGAGCGAGCCCGGTGCCGGTTCGGATGTCATCAGCATGAAGCTGAAAGCGGAAGACAAGGGTGGCTATTACCTGCTCAACGGCAACAAGATGTGGATCACCAACGGGCCGGACGCCGACACCTTGGTGGTCTACGCCAAGACCGAACCTGAATTGGGTGCACGGGGTGTCTCAGCCTTTTTGATTGAAAAAAACATGCCCGGATTTTCCGTCGCGCAAAAGCTCGACAAGCTCGGCATGCGCGGTAGCCACACCGGCGAACTCGTTTTCAATAACGTGGAAGTGCCAGCGCAAAATATCTTGGGCGGCTTGAACAGTGGTGCCAAAGTGCTGATGAGCGGGTTGGATTACGAACGCGCAGTGCTCACCGGTGGCCCCCTGGGCATCATGCAATCCGTCATGGACAGCGTCATCCCCTACATCCATGACCGCAAACAGTTTGGCCAAAGCATTGGTGAGTTTCAGTTGATTCAAGGCAAGGTTGCTGACATGTACACCGTGCTGCAGGCCGGACGCTCGTTTGCGTACACGGTGGCCAAAAACCTAGATCTGCTGGGCGTTGAGCATGTGCGCCAAGTGCGTAAAGACTGCGCCTCGGTCATTTTGTGGTGCGCCGAAAAAGCCACTTGGATGGCCGGCGAGGGCGTACAAATTTTTGGTGGCAACGGCTATATCAACGACTACCCGCTGGGGCGTTTGTGGCGGGATGCCAAGCTCTACGAAATTGGCGCAGGCACCAGTGAAATACGCCGCATGTTGATTGGTCGCGAGCTGTTTGCTGAAACTTGCTGAGCACTTGCACGGCCTGTAACTGACTAAGATGGATCCTATGACAACCTCGATCACAGATCTTTTCGCGCACAACCGTGCTTGGGCCGCGCAGATGGAAGCGGAGCGCCCGGACTTTTTCACCAGCTTGGTTCAGCAGCAGACGCCCAAGTACATGTGGATTGGCTGTTCCGACAGCCGCGTGCCAGCGAATCAGATCACCGGTCTGGAGCCCGGCGAAGTGTTCGTTCACCGCAACGTGGCCAATGTGGTGGTGCATTCAGACCTGAACGCGTTGTCGACCATTCAATTTGCCGTCGAGCGGCTGAAGGTTGAGCATGTGATGGTGGTCGGCCACTACGGCTGCTCTGGCGTTCGTGCGGCACTAGAAGGCGCGCGGATTGGGTTGGCAGACAACTGGTTGCGCCACATTCAGGATGTGCGTGATCGGCACCAAGCGTTGATCAATGGGATTGCTGAAGAAAAGCGTTGTGACGCTTTGGTGGAGCTCAATGTGATTGAGCAAGTCATCAATGTGGCGCAGAGCACGGTATTGCAAGACGCATGGTTGCGTGGGCAAAACGTCTCACTGCACGGCTGGGTTTACGGCATTCATGATGGCTTGTTGCAGGACATGCGTGTCACTGTCACGGGTAACAACGTGTTGGAGCCTATGTACCGGGCTGCCATTGATCGCGTGGCCAAGGCGCCGCGATAAATTGTCAATCTATTGAGGGAGAAAAAATGTCTGATGCCATCGTGATCCTCGGTGCCGCTCGCACCCCCATGGGCGCCTTTCAAGGTGACTTCGCCGGCTTGGCTGCGCACGATCTCGGCGGTGCCGCGATCAAGGCGGCGATTGAGCGCGCCGGCATTTCACCAGCGATCGTTGATGAAGTGCTGTTCGGTAATTGCCTGATGGCTGGGCAGGGCCAAGCGCCTGCGCGGCAAGCTGGTTTCAAGGGTGGCTTGCCCGCCAGCACCGGCGCAGTGACCTTGTCCAAAATGTGCGGCTCGGGCATGGAGGCGACGCTGCTCGCCAACGACCAGTTGATCGCCGGCAGCCGCGACGTGATGGTGTCGGGTGGCATGGAAAGCATGACCAACGCGCCACATCTTTTGCTGAAGGGTCGCAGTGGCATGCGCATCGGACACGACCGTATTTATGACCACATGATGCTCGACGGTCTCGAAGACGCCTACGAACCAGGTCGCGCCATGGGTACGTTTGGCGAGCAGTGTGCCGACAAGTACCAGTTCACACGGGAGGCACAAGACGCCTTTGCAACAGCCAGCGTGCAGCGCGCCCGGGCGGCGATTGAGTCTGGCGCCTTCAAGGCCGAGATCACACCGGTGACCGTGAAAGGCCGCGCCGGAGACACCGTCATTGCCATCGACGAAGGCCCAGGCAAGGTCAAGTTAGAGAAGATGTCGTCGCTGCGCCCGGCGTTCAAAAAAGACGGCACCATCACGGCAGCGTCCAGCTCGTCCATCAATGATGGCGCGGCGGCTCTGGTGCTGGCACGCGCTTCCACCGCCAAGGCCTTGGGTGCGACGCCTATCGCCCGCATCGTCGGACACGCCACCTTTGCGCAAGCGCCCGAGTGGTTCACCACCGCGCCGGTGGGTGCTGTGCAAAAACTGCTCAAGAAAATCGGTTGGCAGGTGAGTGATGTCGACCTGTGGGAAATCAATGAGGCCTTTGCGGTGGTGCCAATGGCCGCCATGAAAGAGCTTGGCATCAGCCACGACATCGTCAACGTCAATGGCGGCGCTTGCGCCTTGGGTCACCCGATCGGTGCCAGCGGCGCCCGCATCATCGTCACCTTGCTGTATGCCCTGAAGGCACGCGGTCTCAAAAAAGGCGTGGCGACTTTGTGCATTGGTGGCGGTGAAGGCACTGCCCTCGCCATCGAATTGCTTTAAACCGAGACACCGGATTAACCAGATTAACGAGGAAAAGTCATGGCCATCACCAAAGGATTTCGCGTACTGGTCGACGAGGCCATGGTGGAAGTCACCACCTACAGCGTGGCGCAGATACGCGAACGATTGGGTGACCCGACGCTGCAGATCGTCGACATTCGTGACCCGCGCGAGCTCGAACGCGGCGGTACGCTGCCGGGTGCACTGCTTGCACCGCGCGGCATGCTGGAGTTTTGGGTCGACCCAGAATCGCCGTATTTCAAGCCGGTGTTTGGCGACGAGTCACGCGAGTTTGTGTTGTTTTGCGGTGCCGGCTGGCGCAGTGCACTGGCCGCCAAGGCCTTGCAGGACATGGGCATGACCAA